>NZ_RHPP01000008.1 GCF_003935715.1 Stenotrophomonas sp. 278
CCCCGCCACCGCCGGCCCCGGAGCCGGTGACCAGCGCAGCGACCGAAGCCGCGACTGCCGCACGACGCGCCGAAAGCGTCGCGTCACCCAAGACCCAGCCGATCGCTCCGCCGCCGGCTGCGCCAGCGCCTGCCGTCATGGCTGCACCTGCTCCCATGGTCGCGCCGGTGGAGGTGGAAGCGGACGGGGCCGCCGCCGCGCCGGCTGCTGCGGCACCCGAACAGCGCCAGGAGCTGGATCGGATTTCGGTCACAGGCTCCAAGATCGATACCGAGCGCGAACCGTCCGCCCTGCGTCGCCAGCGCGCCGCGTCCACGCTGGCCGCCCGTGCCGAGCCCGCGGCCGCTGATGCAGCACGCAGCGCTAAAGCAGATCCGATCGCCACTGCGGTGGAAGCAGATGCCCTGCTGCCGAGGCGACGCTGGATCCAGCGCATCCGCGAGCGCCGCGATGCGGGCGATGTGGATACCGCGCGCGCCAGCCTGGAGCGCTACCTGCAGCAGTACCCTGAAGTGCGGATTCCGCGCGACCTTCGCGCCCTGCTCGATTCCTGAGCGCGGGCCACTAGAATGGTGGGCGATGCCCGATACACTCACCCACCCCGTCAGCCACACCCTGGACGTCAAGCACAGCCGCTTCATCGCGCACGCTGCGCCGATTGAAAGCGCGGCCGCTGCCCTCGATTTCCTGCAGCAGGTGGCGGTACCCGATGCCACCCACAACTGCTGGGCCTACCGCCATGGCCAGGACTACCGCTCCAGCGACGATGGCGAGCCGGCCGGTACCGCGGGCCGCCCCATCCTCGCGGCCATTGATGGCCAGGGCTTCGACCGGGTGATGGTGGTCGTGATCCGCTGGTACGGCGGGATCAAGCTGGGAGCCGGTGGACTGGTACGCGCGTACGGCGGTACCGCCGCCGAGTGTCTGCGCACGGCACCGCGGCTGCCGCTCATCGCGCTGGCAGAACTGGACGTGCAGGCCGCCTTCGAAGACCTGGGCCTGTTGCACGCGGCCGTCGCCGCGCACGCCGCCGAGAAGCTTGGCGAGTCGTTCACCTCCCGTGGGGTGGATCTGCAGATCCGCCTGCCTGCCGACCAGGTGGAACCGTTGAAAATCCGCCTGCGCGACGCCACTCGTGATCGTATCCGCATCCATTCGCGCACCGCCCCGGACTCCTTACATGACTGAAGCTTCCGCCACGCCTGCACCTCCCCTGCGCCGCCTCGGCAGTCTGGGCACGCTGTGGCCATTCGTGCGCCGCCATATCGGCCTGTTCTCGGCCTGGCTGGTGGCGCTGGCGGTCTCCTCGGCGGCCACGCTCAGCCTGCCGCCCGCGGTGAAGCAGATGATCGACCACGGCTTCAGCAGCGATGGCAACATCAACCGCGCCTTCGCGCTGTTGTTCCTCGTTGCCGTGGTGCTGGCGCTGGCGACCGCCGCGCGCTTCTTCTTCGTATCGATGCTGGGCGAGAAAGTGGTCGCCGACCTGCGCAGCCGCCTCTACGCCCATCTGATAAGCCTCGGCGCGGGCTTCCACGACCGCAGCCGCAGTGGCGAACTCGTTTCGCGGCTGACTGCCGACAGCGAACTGCTGCGCAGCGTGATCGGTTCGACCATGTCAGTCGCGCTGCGCAGCAGCGTCACCGTGGTCGGCAGCCTGACCATGCTGTTCATCACCAGCCCACGCCTCGCGGCGTGGTCGCTGGTGGGCATTCCGCTGGCGATTCTGCCGATTCTGATCGGGGCCGCCCGCCTTCGCCACATCTCGCGCGCCAGCCAGGACCGCATCGCCGATGCCAATTCGCTGGCCGCGGAAACCCTGGGGGCCGTGCGCACGGTGCAGGCGCACGCGCGCGAGCCCTATGAGCGCGGACGTTTCAACGCGGCACTGGGCGAATCGATCAAGGCCGCGCGCCGCCGCATTACCGCACAGTCGCTGGTCACCGCTGTCGCCATCGTGATGATCTTCGGTGCCATCGTCGGCGTGCTGTGGCTGGGCGCGCACGATGTCATCGACGGCCGGATGAGTGCGGGCACGCTGGGACAGTTCGTGCTCTACGCGCTGATCGGCGGCGGCTCGGTTGGTGCGCTGGCCGAAGTCTGGAACGAACTGCAGCGTGCTTCGGGCGGCATGGGCCGGATCGCCGAGCTGCTGCAGGAAGACGTGGAGATCACCCCGCCGGCACACCCGGTGGCCCTGCCCGCGCCGCTGCGCGGCGAGATCCACTTCAACGACGTGGTGTTCCATTATCCGCAGCGACCCGACACGGCCGCGCTGGATCACTTCGACCTGCACGTGCGCCCAGGCGAGACCGTGGCGCTGGTCGGGCCTTCAGGTGCCGGAAAGAGCACCGTGCTGTCGATGCTGCTGCGCTTCCACGACCCGGCCGCCGGTGGCGTGGAAGTGGACGGCGTGGACATCCGCCAGTTCGACCCGGCGCAACTGCGCGCGAAGATGGCACTCGTGCCGCAGCAGCCCACCCTGTTCGCGGCCACCGCACTGGACAACATCCGCTACGGCCGGCTCGAGGCCAGTGACGAGGACGTCCAGCGCGCCGCCGAAGCGGCCGAGGCCGACGGCTTCCTGCAGGCGCTGCCCGACGGCTACCTGAGCGAGCTGGGCGAACGCGGCGCACGCCTCTCCGGCGGCCAGCAGCAGCGCATTGCCATTGCCCGCGCCCTGCTCAAGGACGCGCCCATTCTGCTGCTGGACGAAGCCACCAGCGCGCTGGACGCACAGAGTGAGCGCGCCGTGCAGCAGGCGCTGGAGCGGCTGATGGCCGGGCGCACCACGCTGGTGATCGCGCACCGTCTGGCGACGGTGCTCAAGGCCGACCGTATCGTGGTGATGGACCACGGGCGCATCGTGGCCCAGGGCACGCACGCGCAACTGCTGGCCGAAGGCGGTCTGTACGCTGAACTGGCCCGACTGCAATTCATCGATTGATGACGCGCCGATAACGACCGCGGTCGCATGGTGGCGCTTCCAACAGCGGTTGAAGGAGGTGCTGCATGTCATTCCGCCAGTTCCCTGCCACTGATGCCAATGGCGAAACCCGCATCATTCTGGAATTCGTGTCCGACGAGAGCGATGGCGCTGAAAAGCGCTACGAGCTGGATTCCGGCGAACCGCTGGAGCGGGATGGCCGGCAGTACCACACGCGTGACGGCGCGTTGACCCTGAGCACGTAGCCCGGATTCCGCGTAGGGACACGCCATGCGTGTCCATCGAACCCCCACAGACCGCGAGAACACGCATGGCGTGTCCCTACGGTGGTGAATTTATTGCCAGGTATCTTGACAGCGTTGCGTGTCGGGAGCTGCACGCACTTATCCACACCTTTGTGCGCAGTTCATCCACACCCCCTGTGGATGAACTGCGGCTCGTCTCAGCGCGCCAGCACCCGACCGATGCCGCTGGCATCAATTTCCTGCGCTGCGCGCAGCATTGACTGCGCGTCGCTGCCGGCCACGAATCCCATGCGGAAATGCACTTCGCCTGCTGGCGTGCGCGAGGAATGGATCGACGCCAGGCTGACGCCATGGCGCTCGAACACATGCAGCAGCTCGCGCAATGAACCCGGTCGGTCCTCGGGCAGATGCACGCTGATCGCGTTGCGCTCGGTCAGGTCCGCAAGCAGGTAGCCGACCCGTTCAAAGGTGTAGTTGCCTTCGGCCAGCTGGTCCTTGCCCTGGTGCTCGCGATTCACCCGTAGCAGCTGATGCCGGAAGTCAGCACGCGCGGCATCGTCGCCCTGCAGCACCTGGTGGTGGAGCTGCTGGAGTTGGCCCAGCAGGCGTTCCAGCATCGGGGCCACGTGCGGGTTGCCGAACTGGATGTCTTCGTAGATTGCCGGATTCATCGACAGGATGCGCGCGATGATCGCGGTATCCAGTTCGAAAGAGGCCGACCGGTACGGCATCAGCGCCGGCAGTGCGCCCAACAGCGGCGCGTACTCGCGCAGCACGCCGGCCTGGGCCAGATGGGTGGCGTGCACCATCGCCTGCACCAGCGCCATCACCTGGTCATGATGTTCGGGCGTGGCCTGCACGCATTCGGCTTCCAGTGCCGCGCACAGGGTGTCCACCCAGGGCTGCCAGCTGCTCACGCGCGCCTGGCAGACCACCATCACCCTGCCCTTGAGCGTGGGAGCCTTGGGCGGCGCGGTCATCGGATGCAGGCCCACGACGTCCGCCTGTGAGGTCAGCATCGCCGCCACCGGCGCGCTCTTGACCGAGGTGACATCCAGCCACAAGCGCCCGGCTTCACGGCCGGCCGAGCGTTCCGCATACTCGGCCACCAACGCCGGGGTATGCCGGATCGGTGCGGAGAAGATCAGCACCTGTGCGCGCTCGAGCAGCTCTTCCGGCGAATGCGAGCCCGCGTCGGCCGGATCATGGCCGATCACCTCCAGCCCCATGCGCTGCTCGAAGAAGCGTTGCAGCCAGCGCCCGTAAGCACCGGCACTGCCGACAATGCCGATCAGCGGGCGCAGGCTCACGCCAGACGCTCGGCGACGAAGCGATCCGGGAAGGCCAGCGCGGCCGGCGCGGCCGCCAGCACGTCGAACTCCTCGTGGTGATGTGCCAGTGTGGTTTCCAGCGCCACGTGCACGCCGGCGATGGCGCGCGAGATGGCCTGCTCGAAGGTTTCACCCCGCAGCAGGAACGCGACCAGCAGCGACATCAGCACGTCGCCGGTGCCGGCCACATCCACCGGCAGGTGCGGAGACGACCAGCGCCAGATCGCCTCGCGGCTCACCGCCAGGGTAACCAGCTGGCCGGGCTCGCCGCCTACGCTGTGCGCCAGCACCCACTGCGGGCCGCGCGCCAGCAGCGCCTGCGCAGCGACGACGGCATCGCCTTCTTCCAGGCTGGGCAACCCGGTCAGGCGGTTGAGTTCGAAGGCATTGGGTGTCACCAGCCATGCATGCGGCAGCAGACGCTCGGCAAAGATGGTTTCCAGACCCGGTTCCACATAGGGGCCGGTATGCGTATCGCCGATCACCGGGTCAAGGCAGTAGCGCAGCTGCGGCGACGTCGGCAGCACCGCATCAAGCCAATCGGCGAAGGCCGCACCGTTGCCGACACTGCCGAAGTAGCCCGAGACCAGCATGCGCGCCCGCTGTGGCAGGCCGCGCTCGCCCGCACCCAGCAGCAGGTCGGCGAACCAGTCCGACGGCAGCACGCGACCGCGGGTGGTCGGGTAGAACGGCGCATTGCTGAGCAGCGTGGTCGGAATTTCCGCCACACGCACGCCCAGCGCGCGCAGCGGTGGAACGGCCGCGCTGTTGCCGGCGTGGCCATAGACGAGCTGCGACTGCACCGAGATGACATCGACCGGTGACGGACCGTCCGGGCGCTGGCGGCGACCGTGGACGAGGTGGCTTTCGAGGGGTTCGTTCATGGGTCCATTATAAAAAAACGCCGGCATTGCCGGCGTTTTTCGTTACCAATGGAACCAATCGCGATTACGAGGTCATGCGGTCCCAGAAGCCCTTGACGCCGTCGATGAAGGTGGCCGACTTGGGCGAGTGCTTGCGTGCCTCCTCGCCAACGAAGGTGGCTTCGAACTGCTCCAGCAGCTTGCGCTGGTCAGCGGTGAGGTTGACCGGGGTCTCCACCACCACGCGGCAGTACAGGTCGCCTTCGCTGCGGCTGCGTACCGAACGCACGCCCTTGCCACGCAGGCGGAACAGTTTGCCGGTCTGGGTTTCGGCCGGGATGCGGATTTCCGCATAGCCGCCCAGGGTAGCCACGCGCACGGTATCACCCAGCGCCGCCTGCGAAATGCGGATCGGCACCTCGCAGTGCAGGTCATCGCCATCGCGCTGGAAGATGGCGTGCTCGCGCACGCGCACTTCCACGTACAGGTCGCCCGGCGGCGTACCGGTCGGGCCCGCTTCGCCCTCGCCTGCCAGGCGGATGCGGTCACCGGTGTCGACGCCCGCAGGCACCTTGACCGACAACACCTTGTCTTCCTCGACACGGCCATTGCCGTGACAGGTCTTGCAGGGGTTCTGGATGATCTGGCCGCGGCCATTGCAGTTGTGGCAGGCCTGCTGCATGGCGAAGATGCCACGCTGGATGCGCACCTGGCCATGGCCCTTGCACACCGGGCAGGTTTCCACCTTGCCATCTTCCGAGCCGCTGCCGTTGCAGTCGTCGCACTCGGCCAGGGTCGGAATCTCGATGTTGCGTTCAACGCCACGGACCGCTTCTTCCAGGTCCAGTTCCATCACGTAACCGATGTCGGCACCGCGACGCGCCTGGCGCGGGCCACCTGCGCCGCCTCCGAAGATGTTGCCGAAAATGTCGCCGAAAATGTCGCCCATGTCCGGACCGCCTGGACCGCCGCCGCCCATGCCGTGCTCGAATGCGGCGTGACCATGGGCATCGTACATGCGACGCTTGTTGGCATCGGACAGGGTTTCGTAGGCTTCCTTGCACTCCTTGAAGGAGGCTTCGGCGGCCGCATCACCCGGATTGCGGTCAGGGTGGAACTTCATCGCGCAACGGCGATAGGCCTTCTTCAGTTCTTCTTCGCTGGCGGTGCGGGTCACGCCCAGCACTTCGTAATAGTCGCGCTTGCTCATAACTTCAATCGTTGTCCAGCAGTCGGGTTTTGCCCCCGACACACCGGGCTGCGGCGGTCAGGATCAGAGATGTGACAACGGGACGCTGCCTGCGCAGCGTCCCGTGTCGCGTCTGGATCAGGACTTCTTGTCGTCCTTGACTTCGGTGAACTCGGCGTCGACCACGTCGTCGTGGGCCGCCGAACCGCCGTTGCCGGCCGACTCGCCACCCGCAGCGGCACCACCCTGGTCAGCGGCCGACGCAGCGGCGAACAGCGACTGGCCGGCTTCTTCCAGCGCCTTCGACTTGGCTTCGATCTGGGCCTTGTCGTCGCCCTTCATCGCGGTTTCCAGATCGGCCAGGGCCGATTCCACCTTGCCGATCACATCGCCGCCGACCTTGCTGCCGTGTTCGGTGATCGCGGTACGGGTACCGTGGATCAGCGCGTCAGCCTGGTTGCGGGCCTGGACCAGCTCATGGAACTTCTTGTCTTCTTCGCGGTTGGCTTCGGCGTCAGCCACCATGCGCGCGATTTCGTCCTCGGACAGACCCGAACCGGCCTTGATCTCGACCTTCTGTTCCTTGTTGGTCTTCTTGTCCTTGGCCGACACGTGCAGGATGCCGTTGGCGTCGATGTCGAACGAGACTTCCACCTGCGGCAGGCCGCGCGGAGCCGGCTCGATGCCGGACAGGTCGAACTTGGCCAGCGACTTGTTGAAGCGGGCCTGTTCGCGCTCACCCTGCAGCACGTGCACGGTCACCGCCGACTGGTTGTCCTCGGCGGTGGAGAACACCTGCGAGGCCTTGGTCGGAATGGTGGTGTTCTTTTCGATGATCTTGGTGAACACACCGCCCATGGTTTCGATACCCAGCGACAGCGGGGTCACGTCCAGCAGCAGCACGTCCTTGACGTCGCCGCCCAGCACGCCGCCCTGGATGGCCGCGCCCAGTGCCACGGCTTCGTCCGGGTTGACGTCCTTGCGCGGTTCCTTGCCGAAGAACTCGGTCACCGCCTGCTGCACCTTCGGCATGCGGGTCTGGCCGCCGACCAGGATCACTTCGCTGATGTCGCTCGAGCGCAGGCCGGCATCGTTCAGCGCGATGCGGCACGGTTCGATCGACTTCTTGATCAGGTCTTCCACCAGCGCTTCCAGCTTGGCGCGGGTCAGCTTGATGTTCAGGTGCTTCGGACCGGAGGCGTCCGCAGTGACGTACGGCAGGTTCACTTCGGTCTGCTGGCTGGTGGACAGCTCGATCTTGGCGCGCTCGGCGGCGTCCTTCAGACGCTGCAGGGCCAGCGGATCCTTGCGCAGGTCGATGCCCTGGTCCTTGTTGAACTCGTCCACCAGGTATTCGATGACGCGGTTGTCGAAGTCTTCGCCGCCCAGGAAGGTGTCGCCGTTGGTGGCCAGCACTTCGAACTGCTTTTCACCGTCGACGTTGGCGATTTCAATGATCGACACGTCGAAGGTGCCGCCGCCCAGGTCGTACACGACGATCTTGCGGTCCTTGCCGTCACCCTTGTCCAGGCCATAGGCCAGGGCTGCAGCGGTCGGCTCGTTGATGATGCGCTTCACTTCCAGACCGGCAATGCGACCGGCGTCCTTGGTGGCCTGGCGCTGGCTGTCGTTGAAGTAGGCCGGCACGGTGATGACGGCCTCGGTGACGGTCTCACCCAGGAACGCTTCGGCGGTCTTCTTCATCTTCTCCAGCACGCGGGCGGAGATTTCCTGCGGGGCCATCTTCTTGGCATCGCTGGTGGACACCCAGGCGTCGCCGTTGTCGTGGGCCAGGATCGAATACGGCACGTGCGCGATGTCCTTCTGGACTTCAGCGTCGGTGAACTTGCGGCCGATCAGGCGCTTGACGGCGTAGAAGGTGTTCTTCGGGTTGGTGACCGCCTGGCGCTTGGCCGAGGCACCCACCAGCACTTCGCCGTCCTTGGTGTAGGCGACGATGGAAGGCGTGGTGCGGTCGCCCTCCGCATTTTCGATGACGCGGGCCTTGCCGCCGTCCATGATCGCCACACACGAGTTGGTGGTGCCGAGGTCGATACCAATGATCTTGCCCATGGGGAGACTCCTGAAAGTTCTTATGTTCTGTCCGGCGGCTGCCGGGTTATGAAGGGGATGTGGGGGATGGGTTTGTCACATTCAACCCATTCCGCGAACGCTGTGTTCAACCAGGGTTGCCGTAGTGCCGGGCTTGCCCGGCTGCACGGTTGATCAATCCCGCGCGACAACCACCAGCGCGGGGCGCAGCAGGCGGTCATTCAGCAGGTAGCCCTTCTGGAACACCTGGACCACGCTGCCCGGAGCCGCGCCGGGGGCGTCGACCTGGCTGATGGCCTGATGGTGCTCCGGGTTGAACGGCTGGCCGGTCGGGTCCAGCAGGGTCAGGCCGTTATCCGCAGCGACCTTCAGCAACTGCTTGTAGGTCAGCTCCAGGCCTTCGCGCAGCGGGCTGGCGTCGGTGCCGGCGGCGTTCAGTCCGGCGTCCAGGCTGTCGAACACCGGCAGCAGTTCGCCCAGCAGCTTTTCATTGGCGAAACGGCGCGCCTGTTCCACGTCGCGGGCCACGCGCTTGCGCTGGTTGTCCAGGTCGGCGCGCTCGCGCAGCGACTCTGAACGCAGCAGGGCCACCTCGTTCTGCAGGGCCTCCAGCTGCTGCTGCAGCGAGGTGCCTTCAGCGGCGGTGTCGGCCGGGGACGGGGTTGCGGTATCGGGGTGATCTTGGTTCATGTTGGGGTCCTTGGCGGTCACTCCCCGCCTCCACACCCCCTATGTGGGCGCGGCGGACCGATTCAAGAGCTGAAGGCTCTTTTTAGGTGCGATCACGGGACAATCCGCCTGCGGACGGTGCGTCCAGCGCTGCCCCCAGCACCTGGGCGGTCGCCTCCACCAGCGGAATCATCCGGTCGTAGGCCATCCGCTTCGGGCCGATCACCCCCAGCACGCCCAGCACCTGGCCCCCGGCCGAGTAAGGCGCGGTGACCAGCGACACGCTCTCCAGCGGCACCACGCCGGTCTCCTCGCCGATGAAGATGCGCACGCCCGGGGCCTGGCTGGTCCGCTCCAGCAGCTGCAGGATCTCGCGCTTGCTGGCAAACACGTCAAACAGCTCGCGCAGCCGCTCCAGGTCGGACAGGTCCTGCACCCCCATCAGGCGGGTCTGGCCGGCCAGCACGATGTCGTCGGCCGGCGGAGCCAGGGCCTGTTCGGCCAGCTCCACGCTATGGTCCAGCAGCTGCTCCATTTCCGAGCGGGCCTGGCGCAGTTCCAGCAGCAGGCCGGCGCGGATCTCGGCCAGGGTGCGACCGGCGCAGTTGGCATTGAGGTAGTTGGCGACCTTTTCCAGCTCGGCCGGTTCCCAGGCCCGGCGCGGTTCGATGACCCGGTTCTGCACCTCGTTGTCAGCGAACACCAGGATGGCCAGCACCCGACGCGCGTCCAGGGCGACGAAATCGATATGCCGGAACGCGAACTGCTCGCGCCGGGGGGCACCCACGACACCCACGAAATGACTCATTGCCGACAGCAGCTCCGAGGCGCTCCCCAGCAGGGCCTGCGTGCCCGCCCCGCTGGACAGCTCGCTGCGCAGCCGCTGCAGCTCGCCGTCGCCCGGCGGCTGCATCTTGACCAGGCTGTCGACGAACACCCGGTAGCCGGTGGCCGTGGGCACCCGGCCCGCCGAGGCATGCGGCGAACTGAGCAGGCCGAGGTCTTCCAGGTCGCCCAGGATGTTACGGATGGTGGCCGGGCTGACATCCAGGCCGGCCAATCGCGCCAGCGTCTGCGACCCCACCGGCTCGCCGTCCTGGATGTGGCGCGCGATCAGGGTCCGCAGCAGATGGCGGGCGCGCGGTGCCAGCGGTGGCGAGGATGCGTGCATGGAATCAGCCTGTGAGACGCCCGCCTTGATAATGTCTGGCGTGGACGTTGGCAAGTCATTGGAGTGGCTCCCCGCCCATGCTAGCGTTGCGCGGCTCAAGAACCCAATACCATGCTCAGACATCTTTCGATCAAGGATTTCGCCGTCGTCCGTGCCACCGAACTGGAGTTCGGGCCGGGCATGACCGTGGTCTCCGGTGAAACCGGGGCCGGCAAGTCGCTGATGGTGGACGCGCTCGGCTTCCTGTCCGGCCTGCGCGCCGACAGTGGCGTGGTCCGCCATGGCGCGGCCCGCGCCGAGCTTTCGGCCGAATTCGCACCGTCTGCGGATGCGCCAGCCCGGGCCTGGCTGCGCGACAACGAACTGGACGACGATGACCAGTGCCAGCTGCGCCGGGTGATCCGTGCCGACGGCGGTTCACGGTCGTGGATCAACGGTCGCCCGGTCACCCTGACCCAGCTCGGCGAGCTCGCCGGCATGCTGGTGGAGATCCATGGCCAGCACGACCAGCAGGCCCTGCTGGCGCGGCCCTCGCAGCTGGCCCTGCTCGATGCGTATGCCCGCAACGAGCCCGAGCGCACGCAGGTGCGCCAAGCCGCGGCGCGCTGGCAGGCACTGGTTGACGAAGCCGAGGCGCTGTCGCGCCAGGGTGACGTCAGCGACCGCATCGGCTTTCTCGAACACCAGCTGGGCGAACTGCAGCGCGAAGACCTGGAGCCGGCCTCGATTGCCGGCCTGACCAGCAGCCACCGCCGCCAAGCCCATGCCGGAGCCCTGCTGACCGCCTGTGACATGGCGGCAGCCCGGCTCAATGGCGATGACGACGCCTCGGTCCTGCAACTGCTGCAGCAGACCCGGCATGAACTGTCGCGCGTGGCCGAGCATGACCCGCGCCTGGGCGAAGTGGACGCCCTGCTGGACGGCGCGGCGATCCAGCTGCATGAAGCCCTGGCCCTGCTCGACCGGGTGCACGGCGATCTGGATGCCGACCCGGACCAATTCGAGGACATCGAACGCCGCCTAGGCCGCCTGCACGACCTGGCGCGCAAGCACCGGGTGCCGATGGAGCAGCTGGGCGAGCACCGCGACGCGCTGGAAGCCGAAGTTGAGCAGCTGCGCGGTGCCGATGCCCGGCTGCAGGCACTGGCCGGCGAGATCGAGCGCGCAGCGGGGCAATGGCAGGGCGTGGCCGCCACCTTGAGCGCCAGCCGGCGCACCGCGGCGGCCGGGCTTTCCGCCACCACCACCGCCCTGATTGGCGAGCTGGGCATGGGCGGCGGTCAGTTCCTGATCGAGATCGAGCCGCAGGCCGTGGCCAAGCCGGACCCGAACGGGGCCGAGCGGGTCGAGTTCCTGGTCGCGGCCAACGCCGGACAGCCCCCGCGCGCCCTGCGCAAAGTGGCTTCCGGCGGTGAACTGTCACGTATTTCGCTGGCCATTGAAGTCGCCGCGCTGGATCTGGACGCGGTGCCGACCATGGTCTTCGACGAAGTGGATTCGGGCATCGGCGGTGCCGTGGCCGACATCGTCGGCCAGAAGCTGCGCGCCCTCGGCGAAAAGCGCCAGGTGCTGTGCGTGACCCACCTGCCGCAGGTCGCCTCCAAGGGCCACGCCCACTACCGGGTCAGCAAGGCTCCGGTGGACGGGATGACCCAGAGCGCGGTCGAGAAGCTCGACAGCAAGGCGCGCGAGGAAGAACTGGCGCGGATGCTGGGTGGCGTGGAAGTCAGCAAGGAGGCGCGGGCGGCCGCACGGAAGCTGTTGCAGGTGTGACCTGCAGCAACTTCGGATGCACTTCGGTGGCGCCGGCCGTTGGCCGGCCCTTATGAACCCGGATGCACCGCCTGGGCCGGCCAACGGCCGGCGCTACCGGATGGATCCGGCATCGGAATAAGCGTGGATACCCGTCGTAAACAACCGCGTTGCGGTTATTTACGCTTCTTGCGCACGTAGAGCACCAGCGAGTGCTCTTCCAGCTCGTAGCCGTGGTCGGCGGCGATCTTGCGCTGCAGTTCTTCGATCTCGTGGCTTTCGAACTCGATGATCTTGCCGCTGTCGACATCGACCATGTGGTCGTGGTGACCGCCGCGGTCCAGTTCGTAAACGGCCTGGCCGCCTTCGAAGTTGTGCTTCAGCACCAGGCCGGCGGCCTCGAACTGGGTCAGCACGCGGTACACCGTGGCCAGCCCGATTTCATCGCCATGCTCAAGCAGCTGGCGGTAGATGTCTTCCGCGGTCATGTGGTGCTGGTGCTTCTGGGCATCCCGCTGTTCCAGCAGGGCCAGGATCCGCATCCGCGGGTGGGTCACCTTCAGGCCAACTTTGCGCAGGTCGTTGGTTTCCATAAGTCTCCGTTCATTGGCGATTTAGCGCCAGCTGCCTCGGATTGGGTCGCGGCGACACGCGGGGAGTGTATCATCGACTCGATTTCCCCAAACGCCCTTTCCGATGCGCAATCTCCTGCTGGTCGCCGCCGTTGCCCTGTCCACCACCGGGTGCGGCATCATCTACAAGCAACCCATCTATCAGGGCAACCTGGTCCGGGAGCAGGCCGTCGGTCAGCTGCAGGTGGGCCAGAGCAAGCAGCAGGTCAATGCCCTGCTCGGCACCCCGTCCATTCCCGATCCCTTCCACGCCCAGCGCTGGGACTACACCGCGACCGAGCGTACCAACCGGGTCGGCAACACCGAAGTGAAGAACTTCACTGTGTTCTTCGAGAACGACCTGGTGACCCGTTGGGAGGGTGACTTCTTTGCCACCCGCGATGCCCAGCTGGCCCAGGACACGGTGCGCCAGTTCGGCCGCAACCTGCCCAAGGACAAGAAGAAGCAGCGCGGCCGGTAACGGGCCGTTGACGGTTTCATGGGGTTGCCGGCCAACGGCCGGCACGACCTGATCGCCCGGCCGCCGGCATTACCGCGCGGCCCGCCGCCGGCGGTTGTCCTTCGGGTCGGCCAGCAAGGGCCGCAGCAGTTCCACCCGGTCGTTGTCCTCCAGCACCTGGGTAGGCCGGGCGAGCAGCCCGTGCACCGCCACTGCCGGACAGTCTGCACTACCAGGCAGGTTCGCCGCCGCAATCGCTTCGGCCACGGTCGCTCCCTCGGCCAGCTCCAGCGCCCGGCGCTCCACCCGGTCCGGCCAGGCCAGTACCACTTCGACGCGGATCACGCGTCAGTCCTGGCTGTCGGCAACGCGGATGAAGTCGTTGACCATGCGATCGGCCAGTCCCTGGAAGCCCAGCGCCAGCGCCGGTCCCAGCAGGCGGCTGGTCGGTTCGAAGTCCAGGGTGAGGGTGACCTTGCAGGCGTCTTCGGCCAACGCATGGAACTCCCAGCGGCCATGCAGCTGCTTGAAGGGGCCATCGCGCAGCTTCATATCAATATGGTGTGGTCGCTGCAGGCTGTTTTCGGTCATGAACCAGGTCGAGAACGAGCCCAGGCCCAGATCCAGCCGCGCCACCACCCGGTCCGGGCTGGATTCCAGGACCTGCGAGGCCGAGCACCAGCGGAACCGGCGCGGATAGGCCTCGACATCATTTACCAGGTCGAACATGCGGGCGGCGGAATGTTCAACCAGGGCACTGCGGCGGATGGTAGTCATACGTTGGCTTGACTGACGAATCGACCACGGACGGCCGGAATCGGAGACAATAGATAAATGAGCAAGAACAGCGCCAAGGATAAAGCAAAGAACGCGACGGCCAATAAAACCATCGCGCTCAACAAGCGTGCCCGCCACGAGTACCACATCGAAGAGCGCTTCGAGGCCGGACTCGCCCTGCAGGGCTGGGAGGTCAAGTCGATCCGCGCCGGCCGCGGCAACATCGTCGACGCTTACGCCTATGTGAAGTCCGGCGAGATCTACCTGATCGGCGCACAGATCACCCCGTTGATCCAGGCCTCCACCCACGTGGTGGCCAACGACCGCCGCGAGCGCAAGCTGCTGCTGCACCGCCGGGAGATCGACAAGCTGATCGGCAAGGTCGAACGCGACGGCTTCACCATCGTGCCCACCGCGATGTACTGGAGCAAGAACAAGATCAAGCTGGAAGTCGCGCTGGCCAAGGGCAAGCAGACCCACGACAAGCGCGATGCCGCCAAGGACCGCGACTGGGCCATTGAAAAGCAGCGGGCCATGCGTCGCGGAAACCGCGACGCCTGATCCCTTGATGCCACATTACCTCCCCTCCCACGGCAGGAGCCGCGCGTGACCCAGACCCCTACTCCGGCCGAATTGCAGGCAGACATTGCGGCATTTGAGTTCATCTTCACCGAATTCAGCCGCACCATGGAGCCAGCCGCCCTGCTCAAGGTGCTGACCTACCTGCTGCGCAACGCCCAGCGCGAGGCCGCTGAAACCGACAGCCCGCTGCTGCAGGCCCGGATCGCCCGCCTGCAGGCCCTGCTGGCCCAGGTGGAACCGGAAGCCCAGCGCCAGCTCACCGCGTTGAAGCACGAGAAGAGCAACCAGCGCCGCGAAAAGGCCCGTCACCGCGCCGAGAACCTGCGCCAGCGGTAATCACCTCCGTGCGCTTGATCCGGGCCACCACGCCCCGATCCTGGCACACGATCGGACATCCTCGCCCGACACTCGCGACGATCCGGGCCGCCACGCCCGACATTCGCGGACGACCCACGTAGAGCCGGGCTTGCCCGGCTGCTCTTCGCGGCCCTCCAAAAGGTGACTGTTCAGCCTATTTGGCGTAGCATTCCTGTCATCGGGTAGGGCCTCTGGCCGGTTTCGACCATCCAGCAGCCTGAAAGCCTTGCAAGAACTGAAGAAACCGGGGGTGCATTGGTTTCGACGGGGGTTGTGAAGTTACCTGGTGCATGCCGAGGGGGCAGCTTTCCTCGTAAATCCAGCGGCAAAACTCTAGTTGCCAACGATAGCGACTACGCTCCGAACTTCGCTGTTGCTGCCTAAAAAACAGCTGCAGTTGTAGTTCTTCTGCCGCATAAGGCGGAGCCCCGAACCCACTTGTGTCCATGCTCGTCGGTGTAGGGTCATTATCATGGAATCGGCTGTGGTGGCTGCCCGTCAGTCACGGCCTAACCTAAAGCGGGCTGATCCTGGGGTGCGTTTCGCACACCGTACTGCTTCAGGACGACACCAAACGGTGAGCTAAGCATGTAGAACTGGGGATGGAGTGCCTTCGGACGGCGGTTCAATTCCGCCCACCTCCACCAACGAAGGGTCTGAGAGGACCCACAGAAGCCGGGAAAGCCTTATAAAACGGGCCTCCCGGCTTTCTTTTTGTCCATAGCGGACTACCCCCATCTGTTGCAGGCAGTGAGAACGTGGGGGTATATCTTGGGGTATCGCCTCCGCCCGAAAACCCGATACCCCCATGCCTCTGACCGACGTCGTCATCCGTCGCGCCAAGCCGTCCGAGAAGCCGCAGAAGCTGGCTGACGGCTGCGGCCTATATCTGCTGATCACCACCACCGGCACGAAGAGCTGGCGCTGGAAGTACCGCATCGGGGGGAAGGAAAAGCTGTTGACCCTGGGCCTGTACCCCGACGTGACACTGGCAATGGCCAGGGACGCGCGCGAGGACGCCCGCCGGCTGCTACGTTCCGGTGTCGACCCGGGGGAACACCGCAAGGTCGCCGCGTCGACGGCGAGCGCCGGCATGCCGCCGGACAGCTTCGAGCTGATCGCCAGGGAATGGCTGCGCGGCCGGAAGTGGGTGCCTAACTACGAGAAGAAGGTGCTGGCGTGGTTCGAGAACGAGGTGTTCCCCGCCGTGGGCGCGCGCCGCGCCGTGGAGTTGAAGGCGTCTGACTTCCTGACGATCGCCAGGAAGATGGAAGCGCGCGAGGCGTTCGAGTCCGCCCATCGCGTGATGCAGAACTGCGGGCAGGTCATGCGCTATGCCGTGGCCACTGACCGGGCCGAGCGCAACCCTGTCGCCGACCTTCGCGGAGCGCTGGTGCCTGCCCCGGAGCGGAACCACGCGGCCGTGGTGGACCCGGTGCAGCTGGGCGGCCTGCTGCGCGCCCTGCACTCCTACACCGGTACCGGCGTTGTCTGCGCCGCGCTGAAGCTGATGCCCCTGGTGTTCGTGCGGCCTATCGAGCTGCGGGCGGCGGAATGGTCGGAGATCGATCTGGACGCTGCGCTCTGGAGCATCCCCGCGGGCCGCATGAAGATGCGCCAGCCCCACATCGTGCCGCTGGCACGCCAGGCCGTGGCCATCCTGAGCGAGCTGAAGGCGCAGATGCCAGCCGGGTACGCCGGCAAGTACGTGTTCCCCGGGCTGCGGTCTGACGACCGCCCGATGTCCGAGGTGGCAGTGCTGGCCGCCCTGCGCAGTATGGGGTTCGACAAGGACACGGTGACCGGGCACGGCTTTCGCGCCACCGCGCGCACGTTGCTGGACGAGGTGCTGGGCTTCCGGCCGGACATCATCGAGCACCAGCTGGCGCACGCGGTGAAGGATCCGAACGGCCGCGCGTACAACCGCACGACCCACCTGCCCGACCGTGTGCACATGATGCAAACCTGGGCCGACTACCTCGAGGGGCTGCGCACGGGCAACGTAGTGCAGCTGCGGCCCGGTCAGGCCGCCTGATCGTCGTCGAAGGGTTCGAACCGGCTGGCGATGCGGTCGTATCTGGTCGCCTCGCTGCGGAGGCGTGCGGCACCGGCCTTGCGCCGTGCCCTGGCCCTCCAATCGCCACCCCGGTCCTGTTCCAGTTCTCTGGCCTGCTGGTACAACGAAGCGGCCTTCCCGCGCGCCCAGCGCGCCTTGGCAGTGCTGTTCTCGTCCATGGCCAGCATGGTGAACTGGCGGCGTCGCACCGGCCGATACGCCGGCAACGGCAGCTGACTGTGGGCGTTATCGCTTCGCGTGGTAACGGCGTTCCTTGATGCCCTGCAGGTAGCGATCGACCTCCGCCCGCAGCCGGTCCTGATGCCGCTCCGCCCACAGTTCAGCGCCGGCCTTGCCCTTCTCGTATCCGCTGCAAAGCTGCTGCTTTCGCAGCTTCTGGTCCCGTTGGTTATTCAGGCTGATCCACCAGGTGTGGTCGTCCACTCGCTGGTACAGGCGTGCGACCTCGACAGAATCGAGTAGCAGCTGATTCGGACGGTCGTGGGGGGCACCGCCAATGGCGTGCCAGCGGAAGTCGGGCGGAAGCATGGGGCGCAATCCTACGGACGGCCGTCTCAAATCCTGCGAGAGGTCGGGCCGGCCGAAAGCCTGGCCCCGGATGCACCAGCTGCTGAGGGAACAGCGGCGGATAGCCAGCGCATCCGGTAAAGCGGCCAGGAAGGCAGCGGGGCTGATGCTGCCAGTGGGGCGAGATGCCTCCCCCTCACTGACGCCAAATCTGCAATTTGCGTCGTTAAGGCCGCGCGAAATGAGCGCGGGCGTACCCCGTGTCGATAGATCTTCACCTCCGAGTGAGACAAGTACGTATAGTGGAAACCTCAACGCTTCTGGCGGCGCAACAAGAGTTGCTACCGCGTTTAGCCCTTTGAGAAGCGTGACCTAATGTCGAATAGTTTTTCAGCCCACTTTAGGGTTCATCGCGTCTTCGCAACCGTCTTGCGCCGAACGGGCGAAATCCAATCGGTTCAGTCCTTCGACGCTACTTGCTGTCGGTGCGGCGAGCGAGGCACCTTCGCGCCTTCTACGGGTCTGGAAGATGATGGGGTCACGTCAGAGCTCACATGCCGTTCCTGCACCCAGGTAGCAACATTATTCCGAAAGGAACTTGCGACAATGCTGGATGACCAACAGCGTCGCGACCTGCTTCTGCTTGCTAACAGAACCTAGCTCGGCTGGGCTACCGCCACAGAAAAAGCTCGGCCACGGCCGAGCTTTCGTCGCCTAGTTGATGTACGGGCCAACCACCGAGCGCATTCGATCAATCCCCGTATGCGAGATGCCTTCTATCAGCCGAACGCGGCGTTGAGCCAATCCGCGCCAATCACTGCGAACTGCGATGCGCAGCTCAGGCTCGTCCACAGGGATCCAGCGCATCGACCGGTATGGAAAGCGGCGCTGGCCGCCCCGGCTTCGTCCGAGTTCAACAATCTCAGTATGGCTGCGAGCATTGAGAATGCGTGAGTAGGTCAAAGCAAGACCGTCCTCCGGCCCCTCGATGTATTGCAGGAAGTGAATGCCGTCCGTGAGAAGAATGCCTGTCACACCCGCAAGGTGGTTGTGCTCAGCTGCGTCTTGGGTCAAATCATCGATCTGGTCAATAGTCAGCCCAGAGATCGCCTGGCTGAAATAAACGAGAGCGTGTAGCGTCATGCCCTGCCCTCCAGTGTGAATCGCCCCCTGCAATTCACACCGTAACAGCTGCCTCACTACCCTTGGTGTGAAATCTGTCGCTATGTGAATAGTCGCTGGAGTATGGCTCCCGATGTGCGGCCGCTTCGTCCAAACGCCGATCAAGGCAAAAGGCAGCTTCGCCTTCCCCGAGCTGGTGGGTGACCTGCTGGCCATGCCGTCCAGCTACAACCTGGCCCCGACGCAGCGCGCCTCGGTGCTGCTGGATCGGGGTACCGGCCTGCAGCTGACGCGGCTCTCTTGGGGCCTGCTGCCCTTCTGGGCCAAGGCGAAGAGCCTGCAAGGTTCCACGATTAACGCCCGGATCGAGACAGTGGCCACGAAGCCGGCGTTCCGCTCGGCGTTCAAGAAGCACAGATGCCTGATCCCCATGGCCGGCTACTACGAGTGGTCGGTGAGCCCGGAGGACGGGAAGAAGGACCCGTGGTTCATCCACGCGGCAGAACCGCTGTGGGCGGCCGGTCTATGGGAGGACCGGAGCCCGCTGCTGGACGATGAGAACCTGGGCACCTTCACGATCATCACCGGTGACAGCAGTGGCGTGTCGGCCGATATCCACGACCGGATGCCGGTGTGGCTGGGTCTGGACCAGGTGGAAGAGTGGATCACCGCGGAGCCGGACGCGGCCATGGCGATGCTGCTGGCATCGGAGCCGCCCGCCATGGAGGCCTACCGCGTCAGCCGCGCGGTGAACACGCCCCGGAACAACACCGAGGGCCTGCTGCAGCAGGTCGCATAATTGGCAGATATCGGCGGTTCGACCGATACTTGGGGCCAACAACAGTCCGTGAGCCACTCATGCTCGGCAGCTTCCGCTTTTTCCTGGCCATCTGCGTGGTCCTCTTCCACCTGACTGCGCAGATCCCGAATCTCGGGCAGTTCGCCGTCGAGTGCTTCTACGTCATCAGCGGCTACCTGGTGACCATGATCCTCACGAAGACCTACAAGTTTGAGTTCAAATCGTTCGCGCTCAACCGGTTCCTTCGGCTCTACCCGTCGTACTACGCCCTTGCGCTTCTGACCCTGGCCATGTGGTTCATCCTGCCGAGGATGGATGAATTCCACGCATGCTGGGTATGGGCGGGCCGGGCAACGGACGTGATCGGAAACCTACTGATCTGGCCCTGGACCTTCTTCCCAGACCAGCCCGGCAACTACAAATTCAGGTTGATCCCTTCCACTTGGTCGATTGCAGTGGAGATCTGCTGCTACGCGCTGCTCTGGGCGTTCGCCGCCAGAAGCTGGAAGTGGACCGTCGCCACGCTCGTTGCTTCAGCCTCGTACCACGCATACAGCCTGTACAGCGGCATGGATCCGTCGACTCGCTACTCGCCGGTATCAGCCGCGATGCTCGCCTTCGCAACCGGCTCCCTGGCCTACCGCGCCAGTTCGTTCGTTGTGCGGCACAGGCCGGCTTGGATGGGTGCGACGGCTGCCCAGCCGTTCCTGCTCCTGCTGGCCGTTGGCGCGTTCCTCGCAGTCTGGAAGGCAAGCACCTATGACGGCACGGCCACTTCAAACCCCTTCTACTACGGTGTAATCATCGTCGCGGCAGCTGCCGCTCTCATGTTCCACGGTATCCGCGCCACCGGGGTTCTCGGATGGGTGGACCGCTGGCTCGGTGACTTGTCCTACCCGGTGTTCTTGATTCACTACCCGGCCGGCTATCTCGTCTGGCTGGCTTTGGGGCAGCCAGAGGCCATGCGCAGCTGGTCCATCGCCCTGTGGGCCATACCCGTATCGGTCGCCATCAGCGCAATCACGATCCTTGCAGTGGATATACCGCTGCGAAGGACCAGAGACAGGATCCGGGCGGGCGCTCCAGGCGTCTCTCCGATTCCTGGATCGCCCATTGCGCCTTCAGCGGTTGCTGATAGCCGCTAGCGCGCCAAGCTTTCTGCCCAAACTGACATTCAGGAACAGCTATCGCGAATGTCAAAAACTCAGGCGATGGGCCATTTTCGCCCCTAACCTTGTGCTGTCACCACGACACACAAGGAGAGCGAAATGCGTGCACTGATCTTTGTCCTGCTGACAGCTTCAGCATTCGCCAGTATCGCTGCAGAGCCGCTCGACGATGCCCAGGTGGTCGATTCCTACCAGGAAGTATCCGCCCCAGGTGAAACCCTCGACAGCTTCATGGTTCGAATCGCTCCGAAAGCGGTCCGTTACACCAACGCGACCGGGCATAGGGTCTGCGGGAGCGTAATAGAGCGTTCGGAAGGCGGATATCAGGTTGAACTTCGCTTGTCGGCAAAGACGCACAGTTGCCAACTGCCGGCAGATACCACCGTCTACTTTGCAACCCGCACGTGGGGCAAAGGCACCTTCAGTGAGAGCGAACGGGAAATCCCAGGGTACATGGCCACGCGAAACCTGCTGTACCACCAGAGCGGCAAGCGGGAGAGGAAGGTGGGGAAGCTCGGCTTCTGGTGATTAAGCGCCTGTCATGTCCAGGATGGTGTACTCGGCAGTACGGCGCATACTGGGCATGGCAAAGCTCATGTTGTAGGTCATCAGGTGCCGGGCAGTCTGCAAGGCACCTGGTTGATTCAACACTAAGCGAATGGCGATCAGGCGATCAAACGACGGTGGCTGCCCTGGAATGCTAATCGGGTTCGACTGAGCATAGGTCCCACACACCGACTGCACCGCGATGTACTTCCTGCCGGCCGGCACAGGGTATTGCTGGTCCGGATCGCCCCAGTTCTGAAAAGGCACTGACATCCGGCCGACAACTCTGGCATAGCGGAAGAGAGCGTCGAACGTGAGCCGGCCCTGCGCGTCGCAAACCTGAAGGCCGAATGTACTTGTTGAGCTGCTTGGGGGCTGATCGAAGATCCAGAACGTTCCCGTGACAGTAGAACCAGCCAAAGGGAAGACCATCCGGAAAGTGAACGTATTGCCGGTGGCAGATAGCAGGAAAACGAAGCTGCCCTCAGTCGCCTCCACGGCCACCATCGGCGGCTCCGCGTATCGCGCCGTGTAAACGATGTCCGCATGCTGATAGTTCCCCCAGAACGCGCCGCCCGACACGATAGTGGTAGTGAACGGAACCTTCGTAGCTACAGCAAGGTTCTTGTAGTTTTCGTCGATCTGCACCGTGTTGGCGTCATTGACGATGGTCAGGCCAGCGGGCATCAGCGCACTCCGTACAAAATCAAACAGTTGTCCCGAAAAGCGGTAACCGCCGATTCAAAGGTCCACGTCATGGTCGTGCCAGAGAAGCTGACCTCCGGGGAGACGTAGCCAATTTCCTGACCGAGAATAGTGAACCAAGGCTCTCCCTGCTCCAAGCCCGCATGCCCTACCGATCCGCTGGTGGTCCCCGTCCATACGGTTCCCAACGTGCGGGGCAGACGGTCAGTGACCGATATAACCGGCTGCCCCGCCGCGTCGTTGACTTCCAGACCCGCGATCATCCCCAAATCCCCATGCGCACCCGGCGCACGTTGTTTGCGTCGAACACCTCGATCACACGGTCGTTGATGGTGAGGTAGCCTCCATTCGCCGGCCCGGTCATAGTCAGCGTCCCGTTCTTGTCGAGCTTCCACCGCGGCTGCCCACCTGCGCCAACAGCATTTGACTGGATGACGTCCCCGATCATGGCGTTTTGGATCCAACCTGTGCCGATTAGCGCCTGGCTGATGAAGGTCTGCCCTCCTTGGATGACGAACGGAGCAGTCACTGCGCCGTTCACGACATTGATCACAGCGAACCGATCTGCCTGCACCAGAAACTGAGACTGGTAGCTCCCGTCGGGCTGCTGTTCGACGCCCAGCCCCATACCAGCCGCGTAGATCTGCCCACCGTCAGTGACCTGGGCCCGCAGGGTGTACGTCGCACTGATGCGGCCGTCGATCCCAACCACCGCCTGGCTGACCTGTTGCACTGAGGCGTTGGTATCTCCGACCTCGGCCTCCACGGTGTCCACCCGCTTACCCATCGCGTAATCGCCGCCGACAACAGCGGTCTGAACGGTGAGAGTACCCGCGAAGACGTTCATGTCGCCGGCGTTCCACTCTTCATCGCCAGCGTGCTGCGTGTCGATCTGAGCGAACAGGCCGTCCGTCTTCTCGGCGACAGCCTGCAGCCCCGTCTCCGGGTCGTTGATCTGCAACTCCAGCGTGTCGACGCGCCCCACCACTGCGCCTGCCTGCGCCATGGCATCGCCAATGTCCTGCCAGTTGGTACCCGGCGGCTCTTCGTTGCCCGGCTCTGCCCCTGTCCAGCTCCAGATCTTCCCGTTGTAGATCACGGTCTGCCCGGTTTCGTACTCGGCATCCTCCTCCCAGATCAGCGGCACGATGCTGTCGATGGATTCGATCTTCGACAGCAGATCCTGACCCAACGCGCTCTCCGTGATACGGCCGGAGAAGTACTCGTCGTACTCAGACTGGTCTACGCTGGCTTCGCCCATAACACCTGCTTCAAGCTCAGCCGGATACCATGGACCGACGTTTCCGCTCTTGTCGATCAGGCGGCCCCAGAAGAAGAAGCGCGCACCGGCGGCCAATCCGTTGATCTGGTGCTTGTTCTGAGGGTACGCGAAGTCGCCCAGTTTGATCGTGCTCTCGGCACCCAGGTTCGGAGACGGCCCGTACCAGATCTCAGTACGCTCGGTATCGGAAGCTCCCAGAGGGAAACCCCACTGCAGCCCAATGGCATACACAATGCTGGTGGTGGTCAGCGAAGTCAGGGCCGGCGGCGGCTCCGTCTTGCCCTCGATGGTCGTCAGCGGACTCATGGCCGGGATGGACACGGCGTTCAGCGCATTGACCGCGCGCACCCGGGCAAGGTACTGGCCGGCATAGATGCCGGGCACCTCAAGACTGGCCGTTGCCACGCGGCCGGCACGCACCCAGTTCAGGTCGTCACGCCGCCACTCCACGTCGTAGGCGATGGCCTTGTCCGCGGCGTCCCACTCGATAGTTAGCGTAGGGGTAGCGATGTTCTGGGCGATTACCACGTGCGACGAAAGGCGCACGTTCGTCGGCGGCGGCTGGACGCTGGGAGGAATGATGCTGATCGGCGGCTGCTCGAGCTTTGTGCCATCGTCGATCGCGGCAAACTTTCCAGGCACATGCTTCAGTGCGGTAACACGGTAGGTGAGGCCTTCGTCTCCAGTGATCGGATTCTCGGCAATGCCGATCACCCGGAACTGCTGCAGCGCCAGCACCGCGTTCTCCAACGCCCAGATAGACTGCGGCACTGGCTGCGACGACCAGGGAACGGTTACGGTGACGGTGCTGCCAGCCACCGACTCCACTGTCCGTGCTTCGGATCGCCCATTAGGCAACGTTGCGCGAATGGTATCGCCGGCATAGATCTCCTCCGGCACCTTGTCCAGGACGAGCGTGTCAGCGCCAGCACTCCTGATACGTCCTGCATTGCGTCGACCAGCGCGGTAAGGGTCCGCGACCTGGATGATGTCCCCGGGCATGCAGGTCAGGGAATCGAGGCCCACCGCGAATGAAACCGTCTCCGTCTCCAGATTCTCGGTGTATAGGATGTGGTTACCAATGCGCTGCGCCTGCGACCGTGAATGGCAGCCGATGGCCGTGACTTCGGTCTGCTGGATGCCGTAGCGCTGAACGCCGGCAAGGTACTGAACGGGCTCAACCTTCTGGCGGCCAAAGTCTTCTGGGTCAGTTCACGACACCAGAGCTACGGTATGGCGGGTCTTTCGCCCACTACCTTCGTAGACGAACTGACCGTCAATGACGTTCGCCTGGCTGAAGGTAAACACCGGGTCCTGGGGCATATCAGCGGATGCCAGAATCTGGCCCGCTGCGTAGTAGCTGATCCCACGGAAAATAGACGCCATGTCTTGCAGTACGCGGTAGGCATCAGCACGGGTCTGCATGTACAGGCTGCAGGTGAAGCGAGGCTCCATTCCGCCCCGCCCGTCACTGACCATCTGATCGCAGTACTGCCCGATCTGGTACAGCTTCCACTTATTCACCCAGTCCAGTGGTAAACGGTCACCAAGTCCGAATCGATCGTTGGTGACAATGTCGAAGAATCCCCACGCGGGGTTGTTCGTCCACGCGGACTTGAAGGTGCCGTCCCATACGCCGGTGTAGCTGCGATTGATCGGATCGTAGTTGCTCGGCACACGCACTATCCGGCCCCAGATTCGGTAGGACCGGGTTGGGATGTTCTGGAACTGGCTCGCGTCTACCTCCACTGCGGCCAGGGCGCAGTTCGGATAGCGGAGTTTTGCATCGATGACCTCGGTCATCGAGAGCACATTCACACGGTCCGTCACAAGGCCGCTGTTCGCGTTCGGGGTGAGTCTGCGGACTCGAACCTGCCATTCGTTTCCAGGCGGCAGGTCAATGCGGTGGCTGCGCTGGTACTCTGTGGTGGTCTTGCCGTTGAATGCATTCGTCAAGACGGTGGTGTAGGCAGCTCCGTCGGTGGAAAGATCAACGGCGTAGCTGACCACGTAGCCGTTCGTATCACCGTTCTCGCTGTTGACCTTCTGCAGACCAGGCACCCCGAAGCGCAGCCGGATCGCCGACAACTCGGAGCCAGTCGCGCTGCGCACCACTGGACTGTCACTCCGCAACTCGACGTTGACAGCGATCTCATTTTCTACAGACGGAAAGCCAGGGATATGGCTCTGGTCCTGCGTCCCAGAGCGCGTCTCAACGCGCACACCCTGAAAGTTGAGCGTGCCGTCTGCGTTCTGGATTGGAACCTGGTCCAAGTAAATAGACTGGTTCCCGGCCACAAGTCCGCGAATCTCGCCTTCGCTGATCAGGTCCAGAATGCGAGCGCGCGCGATGGAGTTCAGGCTATCTGGCGACTCTACCGGGGTGCGACCATCGTTGCCGCTCTTGCCACCTGCACCCACCAAGTCGCGGCAGCTCGGGACGACCGCTAGATCCGTACCAGGATGGCTGTAAAGAACGGGCAGGTTCACTGCTGATCCTCCGCCATGATGCCGCCGCTGATAACAGCCGAACCAACCAGCATCCCAAGCACATCATCACCTCCAAAGGCGTACGGCACCGGGTTGCCCTGAGCTTGGGTATTGACCGTTCCGTTCATGCTGTAGCTCGGGCGGTTCTCGACGCTGTCCTGCGCGCCAAGCCCCTTGGGCTGCGGTGAAAGCATCTGCACCACCCCGCCAATCACCATGCTCACGCCAAGGTTGATTAGCGGAGTTCCGCTCACACCCGTGTAAACGTTCAGCACCACACCGATGACGATGAGCACGATTCCCAGCACGGTTTGCAGAACGCCGCCGCGCTTAGAGCCGACCATCACAGGCGCAATGCGTATAACGTCGTCGCCGGGCGGGTCGTCGATCTGGTCGGGGCGCAGGTTGGTCCTGCCGAGGAACAC
Organism: Stenotrophomonas sp. 278; assembly: GCF_003935715.1. Taxonomy (GTDB): domain Bacteria; phylum Pseudomonadota; class Gammaproteobacteria; order Xanthomonadales; family Xanthomonadaceae; genus Stenotrophomonas; species Stenotrophomonas maltophilia_AH. The sequence goes on from NZ_RHPP01000008.1 coordinate 26,129, forward strand.
GGCGAACTCCATGCCCTTTGACTTCGCCTGCTCCATGAACTGGCGGAAGCCTGGAAGCATGACGCTCAGGGCATAGGCTGCCTCTCTGGCGCTGCCCACGGCCAACTGAAACTCCCGGCCGAAGCGTGCGCCGAGGACTCCGTAGAGACGGACGGTGCGCACCCGCTCAGTCATGACGCACCTCGCGGTGACGGACGATACGCACCGTGCGCTCTGCCCACATGCCGCCGTAGGGCACGACCTCGGACAGCCGATCCTGCATGTGGTGCAGCATCTTCCCGTCGCCGAGATAGACCCCGGCATGGTTCGGCACGTCCGACCGGAACTGCATCAGGATCATGTCGCCGCGGCGCGGCTCGTCGGGGATCAGGTCGAAGCCTTCGGAACGGAGCCGATCAAGACTGTAGAGGTCCTCGCCCTGCTCCCACCACTTATCCTGCCGGTCGTACTGGTTGAGCTGTACGCTCAACTCGCGCGCATAGAAGTCACGCACCAGGGTGTAGCAGTCGAGGATGCCGTGCGCGAATTCTCGGCCCACCAGAGGCGCTTCGTAGCCACACGGCACGATGGTCTGTACGTCGCCGCAGCTCGGCTCCTCACCCACGACCTGACCGACGCTGATGATGTGCCAGCGTATGCCCGAGCCAGGCAGCAGCTGGTCGGGCAGCTCGCACATGACGCGGTCCGCCTGCGATGCCGCGGCCGCAGCGTTCGGGTGGCTGTGTACCAGCGCCAGAACCTTGCCCAGATCCTCCGCCGCAGCGTAGTCCTCACCGGGAAGTCGAAAGTGCTCGCTGGGCGTCGTAGCTGTGTTCCGGCAAGGGATATATATCTCGCCCTCGGCCGTGGCCACGATTAGGCCGCAGCACTCGCGCGGGTACTCAGCCACGGCATGCGCCTGGATGGCCTGGAGGGTGCTCTGTTGCATGTCTTCGCCCATGAAAAAGTCCGCTCAAGGCGGGCTGGGATGGAATGGTGCTGGTGAATTCGGTTAGGTTCGCAGCAGGCCTGCGGCCGGGAAGCCGCCGTACGGCAGCTCGTTGTTCTCCCCAAACCTCAGCTTGCAGCTATGAACGCGCAGCCCACACTGGTCCCTCGACGGGTCGTCCGTCGGGTTGTCGTCCGCGTCTGCAACGGCTGGGCCGGTGTAACCGCAGTACGGGCCGCGGTACCCACCGATGCTTCCCCATCCGCACAGGCCGGCAATGATCTGCCGACGCGGTAGCTGCTCGCCATTGAGGTCGATCGCGGTGGTCAGCTCGAACTCGATGACCTGGTAGTCCTCAGAAACCTTGCGCTCGATGAACCAGATCTCGTCCGGGAAGTGCTCGTCAGGATCTGCGGTCGGATTGCCTTCGGCGAAGTTGGCTGCGTCAAGGTACTTCACCAGCGTCTGCCGGCGGATGATGCGCGCGCCGACCAGGTCGTCGAACATCAGGCACAGGGCACCGATACGGCCATCGATGTTGCCTACCTTCAGGCGAGGGTTCGGCGGCTGGTCGCTGGTGCGTTCGAACCCGGTCGCCTCGATAGGCCAGGCCCCATATTCCTGCCCCTGCCACCAGATGACTTCCGACCGCAGGTGCTGGTGGAAGAACAGCTGGTCTGCTCCGAAGCTGCTGCAGTCCAACTCGTACACCGTGACCCTGCCGCCCGGCTCCAACTGCTGGGCATCGGCGGTGATCATGCCGCGTTCCTCATTGCATCCAGTTCAGAGAGCATCGCTCGGGTGACCAGAAACAGGAGCTCGTCCTTTCTCAGGCCGTAGATCTCGCCGGCGTCCCGGGCGGGACGGATCACCTCCCCCTCGTCGTTGACGGTTGCGGCCTCCGCCTGCCAGCTGTCGTAGCAGAAGCAACCGTAGTGCCGCCAGTTGAGTCCGTGGCTATCCATCACAGCGATGGCTGCCTGTACGGTAGGGCCTGCATGCAGCCGACCGTCATCCGCGCTGCAGCCGGCCTTCGACAGCCAGCGCCACAGCATAGGCAGCCGTCCGATCTCGGAGAACGCCGCCAGCTCTTCAGCGTTCAGGTCTCGAGGCGACGTCTTCAGTTCGGCGTCGGAAGTGGAGATAGCCGAATTGTTGGAATAGATCTGCCGAACGCGGGACGACCCGCTGCCCAGATCGTAGGTGTTGTCTGCACTGGGCTGGAGATGGCCAGAATCTGCCACAACCCAACGTCGGGTACGCGTAGTGGACCCCGCTGCCGTCGTCTCCAGGGAAACGAACGTGGGGGTGGAGGTTGTCGTCCAGTTCGTTCCCGCAATCAGCGCGACAATGGCCTTTGATCCGACGAATGCAGATCCATCATGGCCGCACAAGCCGATGCCTACGGCAGACGAACCCGGCGTTGCGGTGGGTGCAACGACGGTACCGCCGATGGTGTAGCCGCGAATAAGCGAGCCAAAGCCAGGGTAGTTCGAGACCAGCGATATCTCTGCCGGAGCAGCATTCCTTGCGATCTCGATGCCACGACCTCGCTCTTCCGGAACCACCTTGCGCTGCGTCAGCCCCTTCGAAACGATGACGTCTCCGTCGCCATTGAAGTTGGCTACGTACACACGCCCCGACTGGGTCGCGCCAAGCGGGGTGGCGAGTACTCGAAAGTCGGTTCCTTGGGCGCTTGCGGTATGCGCCTGCGTGGCGATGAGGTGGTATGCCGCGGTGGAGTGGTCAGAATAGCCAGCGCCAGTCCATGGCCGACTGCCCGCTCCGCCCACCAGCTGACCATCGCCGGGGAATCCCGCCGTGGGGTGTTTGAAATGGTAGTGGAGCACGGGCGTGCCGCCACCGTCGTTTCGGATACCCAGCGATATCTCGGTGATGTCCGTACCGGAGAATACGAACTCGTTGGCGGTCTTTTCTGGAAGCGCTGCGCCGACCGCCGAGAAGTTGTCATTGACTTTCTCAAAGGCGACGCGAGCAGGATCTCCCACTTTCCCGCCAGGCTGAGGCGTGTCGAGATCGATGATTTCAAGGTCCATAGTGATCCCTTACGGCTGGAACGTCTGTTCAAAGGTGGCGTTGAGCGTGAATACGCCGTTGCCATGTGGGATGAGGTTGTATGTCTTGCACCGGTAGAGGCCTTGCGCACCGAGGGGCGGCGTCCACAGGAAAGAGCGAGCGCCTTGATGCGCACGAATGAATTCCAGGGCAGGTTGCACCTTTGCCGCGCGTCCGACGATGGAGATCGGCCACTGCTGTTCTTCGTTGTTGATTCCTTCGGACGCGGCCTGGCTGTAGCCATCTCCGAACTTCGCTTCTCGCACCGAGAAGGTGCCGGTGCCGTTGATCTCGGTGCGCACGCACCAGGTGAACTCTTCTGCCATCTCAGTACGACCTCGCGCTGGCGAGAATCCCGCCGGGCTTCATCTGCTGAATCAGTTCCTTCTTCACGACGTTGCTGATCAGGTTACCGAGCTGCTGCCCGGCCTGGTCCTGACTGCCGCTGGTGGTGCTCTGCGTCCCGCTGTCGCTCACGGTGACGTTGGTGATGACGTTGATTGGCGCTCCGCCAGCGCTGGATCCGCTTGCGGCTTGAGCGCTGGCGGTAATGGGGACAATCGAGCCGGCATCACCCGGGATCAGGTAGGACTTGCCGCCCTGCTGGAACAGTTCCGGCCGGCCGCCTTCGCCGACGCGATACACGTTGTCGCCAGCGACCGGGCCGCCCCCTGCGCGCCCACCGGCGTAACTGCCAATGGCCTGCCCGATGGCGTTGATCCAGCTGGAACCGCCGCCCTGGTAGTTGGACGCCCAACTGCCGACCATCTCAAAGAACTTTGCGGCGGCTGCTTGTGCAGCCATGCGCCTCAGGGCATCGGCAAACCCTTTGACCATGCCGTCGACGCCATCTTCGAAGGGGTCGAACAGGAATTCGGCGAATGCATCCTGCGCATTGCGGGCCGCCTGCTCGCCGAAGGTGGAAAGCGTACCGGAAGCCTCCTTCGTTCTGCTGGCCATGGCGTCCATGCCTTCGCCGTAGATAGCCTTGTAGTCCTCCACGGCGTCAATGGTCTTTGCAAGACTCAGCAGGTTCTCCTGCTGCGCAGCCGTGAGCCTCTGCAGTTCGCCGCGCTCTATGTCGTACCGGACTGCCTGTTCCTGGCCGTCGCCGTTCTCCAACATGTACAGCCGTCGATCCATGCTGCTGTTGAGGGAGTCGTAGGACTTGGCCAGCGCATCAGCGGCCTTCTGCTCCTCCGACATCCCCTGCTGTTTCGACTTCGACGCCCTGCTGGACTTCTCCGCGCTCTCGCCCCACAGCGACTGCAGCTTTGCTTCCCATTCGGCCGCCTTGCGCAGTTGCTCGGTCTGATCCTTGGTGGCTTGGATCTCCTCCGCCGTTGCCCGCGTGCGCCGCCCACGCGGCCCGCTGCGCCCAGCGTCCGGTATGCCCTGACCTTGGCCCTGCATCGCCTTCCAGCCGCTGTCGGCGTAGGCGGTGCCGGCTTGGTATTCCTTGGCGAACTGCTCCCAGCCGCCGCCCTGTGAACCCAGCAGGCCGCTGTACTGTCCGGTGACCAGCTTCATCACCGCGTTGCCCTGCTTCTCCACGGCTACAAGGCCACCGCGGAGGCGGTCCAGCCAGTCTTCCACTACCCCGAAGATCTCCGCCGCCTTGCCGATCTCGCGGAATGCGCTGGCGATCGACGAAGCGACGTCCCTGACGCCGCTGCCCTCTCGGGCGATGTCCACCAGCTGCGTGGTGAGGTCGGTGAGCGTCGGCAGTAGTTCACCCGCAAGCTGGGTGAACCACCCCTGCGTCGCCGCACGCAGGTCGTCCACTCGGTCATTGAACTCCGCCGCTGCGCCAGCGGTGTCGGAGTCGATCACGATGCCAAGCGCCCTGGCCCGCTCTTCCATGGTGCGCATGCCATCCGCGCCCAGGCTCAGGAACTCCAGGAACTCCGCGCCGGACCGGCCAAACAGCTGCATGGCCAGCGCAGTCTTCGTCGTTTCATTGCTGATACCGGCGAAGCGGTTCTGCACCTCTGGCAGCAGGTCTTCGAAGCTGCGGAGGTTGCCGGCCTGGTCCTTGACCGAGATCCCGAGCGCCTTGAAGGTCTTGTCGGCTTCACTGCCGGCCTTCGAGGCGTCGGCGATGTTCTTGGAGAACTTCGGGATGACGCCGACCAGCGCCTCCAGGTCATTGCCGGTCATCTTTGCCGCATAGCCCCAACCTGCCAGCGTCTCCGTAGAGATACTGAAGCGAGCGGAAAGCTCGTCCAGGCGGTCAGCGGCGTTGATCGCGGTGGTCAGGCCAGTGAGGGCGGCATCGAAACTTGCAATGGCCGCGATGGCACCGCCCACCACACTGCCGATGGCAGTGAAGCCGGCGACGATCCCCTTACCAACACCAGAGGCAGTCCGCTCCATGGACTTCATCTGCTTTTCGGCGCGCTGGGCGTCCGTCACGAACGACCCGGTTTTCAACAACAGGTCGACGACGATGGATCCGGCAGTTGCCATCAGATCAGCCTCTGGGTGGTTTCAGGCCGAAGGCTGCGAGAGTTCGCAGGTCGGCATCGGGGAATTTGTGGGCAACCGGGACTGGCTGCAGGTACTCGAGGTTCTTCTGGATCGACCCGCCGAAGCTGGCACCGATCAGGGCGGCCGGCCGGTGGTAGCGGTGCAGGTCGTCGAAGGGATACAGCTCGTAGAACGCGAGCCAGCGCTGGAACTCTGGCTCGGGAAGATCGTCGATCTCCCCGAGGGTCTTGCCGAGCGCGAGGCCTAGGATGCAGCTGAAGTACTCGCGTCCGCGCTCGGCAAGGATTTTTTTTGGTCAGCGCCGATGCCGGCCACCGCGACGACATGGGGGAACAGGTCGGTCAGACCGGTGGGGGTGAGGTTTGCGGACTCCGCTTCCGTAATCACCGGTTTGCCATCGGCATCGCACAGGCTGGCCGCCACCAGGCGCTGCATCGAGAAGCACCGCTCGTCCTCGTCGCTGGACGCTTCTGCGGCACGCCAGCGGCGGACCTGGCCGGCGCTGACCTGTTTGAAATGGACGGTCTCGGTGGTGCCGTCGCTGAAGGTGACCTCGCGGGCCACCGGGGCATTGCTCGTCAGAATTCTGCTCTTGTCCATCAGCCGTTCTCAGAAGGTGGGGGCCGGGTACGCGACGGCTGGGCGCGCAGAGCCGGACACCCCGAAGGTTGTCGTAGAAGCCGTCAGGCCGTGTACGGCCCGTTCCAATAGGGAATGACGCTGCCGCTCCGCTGGATCGTCAGCGTTCCGCGCACGATCTCGTTGGTGGCGATGTCGATGTTCAGGTCGGAGACATAGCCGCGGAACGCGATCGACGTACGCGCGGGCGATGCCGGCGCAACCAGCTCGTCTTCGGTATCCAGCGTGGGCACGGCGGTGCCGTCGCTCAGGCCGATCAGCCAGGGGATCACCTCGCGCGATTCCTTCAGTTCGAACAGGATCTGGTGCGATCCGCTTCGCGGGATGAAGTTGAAGGGCACGCTGACCTGCCCGGGATTGCCCAAACCGCCTTCGTATTCCTTGTCGCCCACGGTGTCCAGGCACGTGGATTCAATCTGGTCGGCTGCGCCGCCCAGGCCGGTGATGCCAGTCGGGCACTCGAACTTCAGGACCGAGGCGACGCTGGAACTCAGCTTGTCCACGGTGAAGAGCTCGGACCCCTGGGTTTTGATGACGCCCTCGGTCATTGCAAAGTCCTCTGGTCAAAAAGAAACCGCCTTGCGGCGGCTGGTGGTGGTTGCCAGCGGCTCAGCGCTGGTCGATGAAGTCGGCTTCCATGCCGACCCGGTAGAGCTTCGTGTCGGGGTCGCGGTTGTTGACCACTACCCGGTTGCAGATCAGCGCTCCGTCCAGCGCCGCCCGAATGGCCAGGGCCAGCTTCTCCGCGTCACCGTCGTTGGCGTGGTAGCAGTCGATCTGCACCGTCGTGAAGTCACCGCCAGGCCCGCTGCTGAGGTTGTCGTAGGGCTGGCCCGTGACGATCTGCCATGTGATGTAGGGCCGTCGCTCCGTTGCCGCGATATCGCCGTGCCGGCCGATTCGGTCGTCGACGATGGCCGCTACCGCTTCCGTGTGGATGGTTCTGTACACCTTCGGGAACATCAGCCCTTCCCCCGGTTCTGCGCGCCGAGGCGCTTCGTGAGCTGGTCCAGCCGCTTAAGCAGGTCCTCAGTGACGATGTCGATGATCTGCGTCCCGTACCGGGTGACCGCCGGTCGGAGCCAGGGATAGGCCGGCTGAGTTGATGATCCGTACTCCATCAGCTGCGCTGCCTTCCGCGTGCTGGTGGCGGTGCCCCTGGCGTTGATGAAGGCCTTGCGCTTCACGCGCACCAGGTAGCGCTCGCCATTCGTTCCGGTCGGAGCCTTACCGCGGCTGGAAATGATGTGGTTCACGGTGGTGTCGGTGCTTGCCGCGCCATTGGCTGCGACCGAGCGCCTGAAGTTCTCCTTCGCTCGGTCCCGGAGCGCCCGAGCCCCCTTGGCCAGAGACGCCTTCACAGGCCCACCGCGCTTGCTCACGACCTCTGCCGGCAGGGACTGCAGCGTGCTGAGCACGCCGTCGATCCCGGTGATCTTGAACTCGACTTTCACAGGTACGCCGCCGCGTCAGGTCCTACCCACATTTCCAGCAGCTCACCGCTCGGATCTGGCCGCCCCTTGAAACCCGGCGCATGCCCCATGCCGATACCGCCCCGTCCGGGTAGGCCCTTGATACCGACGACGCGGTGACCGTCGAACAGATGCCGGGTCTTCGCGCTACGCCACAGCTCCAGATCAATGAACTGCGGTCGTGAGCGGCAGGCCTCGGCAAAGGTCTGCAGCGCCGAGCCACGCATCGCGGTGCTGCACAGGCTGGCGTGACTGGTGTTGGAAAGCTGCCTCCCGCAGCGCTGCTGTACGTTGTAGTAGCGCGCCAGCCGCTCGCCGACCAGTTCCGCGTGTTCTAGCTCCCGGGCAACGGTGGATAGCCAGTCCGGCGAGTACCAGTCGTCGTCCTCGATGATCACCAGCTGATCATTGGCATCCACCGCAGACAGCCCCTTCAGCAGGTTGCGAGCCTGGGTGTTCTGGCCAACAGACCAATTCGGCGTGGGGCGAACCAGCACCAGCTGCCAGTCTTCCCGCTGGAAGGTCACCGGCTGCGGCTCAGACCCATCGTCCACGATGATCCAACGGACCGGCCCGGCGTAGTCCTGCCTGGCCATCCAGCGCTCGCACAGCGCCCAGGCGGCAGGCCGTGCACCAGTTGCGGTCAGAAGGGTCAGCATTGCTCGATCTCGAAGGGAAAGCATTGAAGCGCGGAACCTGCGGTGCAGTTCAGCACCACCACCTGCGGGTGCATCTGCGCCCACAGCTCGAACTGTCGTTTGTGGACCTCGCGCCGGGGCGGCGCTGTGTTGGCCAGCCCATTCGCGTATGGCCCGAAGAAGTGGGTGCCGTGCATATCGAACCCGTGCAGCCGGATCAGCCGTGCGCCGAGGTGCACGGCCACGGCCAGCGCCAGCACGCCGCTGTTCCAGTTCGTCGCCGCGCCGGCCAGCAGGTTCACCCCGCCGATGCGGTGGCTGCTGTACTTCGCACCAGCGAACTGCCGCGCGGCTGGGTACTTGTCCCACCACTGCCGGTCGTTGGCGGCCAGGAACTCAGCCCACGGTGCCAGTTCATGCGCGTTGCTCACCACACCGACCCGCCGTCCGCGCAAGCGCTCGGCCAGTCCAGCCGACGCGCTCGGACCTGGTCCCAGCAGATCAACCTCGATCATTGGCCTTCGTTGACCCCTGCCGACACCGGGATGGTGATGTACTCCAAACCCGAAGCCTTGTCCGGCAGCAGGCCTGCGATGTTGTAGACCAGCCCCCGGTGGACCAAGCGCATGGTCGGCAACAGCCCGGCGCGGTGCCGGATGGTGACGCGCGCCGTCACCGCCGACTGCCCCTGGCCAGACTGGATGAACTCCCTGGCCGACAGCGGCTCTACCGATGCCCACACCGTGGCCACATCCACCCAACTGGTCTGGGACACACCATCGCTGTCGCGGGCCGTCACCTGCTCCTGTATCCGCACCCTGTGGCGCAGCTCGCCTGCAGCTACGTTGCTCATCAGACCACCGTCGATCGACGAAGAGGTGCCAGCAGCGCGGTGGCCGCGCGCGACAGGACGTAGCCGTGGCCGGCGTCTGCAGGAACCGTGTTGTCGCCCTCGCCTTCCCGGTACCGGTACTGGGAGGCCAGTTCTACCAGCGTCGCGCCGATCACGGCCGGCTGGGCGATGGGGTCGCCATTACTGTCGACCAGCAGCACCAGGTCGCCGTCACTGTCCCGCAGCGGATCTCCGTTGGAGTCCAGCTGCAGCTGGTACGGCCGCCAGCGATCCTTCAGCCAGCCAGCGACCGCACCCGACACGGCCGGGATCCAGATGACCAGCCAGGCGTCATCAGCATCGCCGTCGATGCGCAGCTGCTGGCGGGCCTGCTCAACCGTGACGAAATCACGCATGGCCGCCGCCCAGCTGCACGGGCTGCTGCGGCAGCCGCACCGACTTGCCGTCCTTCCCGTCACGGCCCTTCCGTGCGCCCAGCGCCCAGTCCTGATCGTTCTCAAGGCAGGGCTTTGAGGCGTTGTCGCGCTTTGCGATCCACAGCGCGCCATCGTGGGTGATGGACTGGCCGGACTTCATACCCAGGCCCTCACGCCAGAAGCCGCGGTGGACCATGTACGGCAGCACCAGTTCCTTCCGGCGCTCGCCAGAGCCCAGCGTGATTACGAAGCCGCGCTCGCTGTCGTACTCACCAGAGGCGGTTTCGAAGCTGATGCCATCATTGCCGTCCTTGCCCACCACCACCCCCAGGCGGATCGCCTCACCCTTTGTGGTGGTGATCACCAGCTCGCCAGCACGGTCAATCATCGCCCCGGCCAGGCCAACGCCGTCAGCGCCGGCCTGCGGCGGGTTCGCGGCCAGGTGCTTGGCCACCACCTCGGCCAGCTGCTGCTCCGTCACCGGGTCGGCGTCCTTTCCATTTTCCGGAGCAGGTAGCGCGGCCACGGCCTCTTTCACCATGCCCGCAATGGCCACTGGATCCGCGTCCTTCCCGTCACGCACCGGATGTTGGGCGAAGTACTTCTCCACTGCCGCGGTGGTGCCCACGTCCAGCAGCGTTTCCAGCCGGTCAGACGCCAGGAGCTTCGCCACCACCAGGTCGGCCAGCGCCTCGACATCGACCTGATCTGCGTCACGGCCCGCCTTCACCGGGTTGGCTTCCAGATGTTTCGCAACCTGGGCGGCGATCTGCTCGTCGGACACCGGGTCGGCGTCCTTCCCTGCGGCCGGTGCGGGCAGCACCGCGATGGCGGCACGCACCTGCTCGGCGACCATCTCCGGATCCGCGTCACGGCCAGGCTGGCCAGCCGGAATCTCCCGCTCTTCCAGCTGCGTCAGACGCTTTAGGATCGGGGCGAGAGCCTCGCGGATCAGGCCGCCGATCATCTTGCCGAAGTCCATTGGGTCACTCATTGCGGAACACCTCGGCTCGGGCGGCCTCGAGGGCCTTAAACATGAAGTTCTCCTGCTGCAGCGCTTTCAGTTCCTCGCTGTCGTCAGGGTCGTCCTCTGCCGGTGCCGGGGTTTCAACCGGTGCCGGTGCGGCATTGATCTCGTTCTTCCTGACCTGGTCCAGCGGGAAGTCCTGCTGCTGCATGTAGACGGTGTCGCCACCCTCCAGCGGCGGTAGGTTGAAGGCGAGCCGGCCTTCGTTCGGGGTTTCGATCGCGCCGGCAGTCAGCTTCGTGTGCACCTCGGCCTGTTTGCCAACGTCCATCCGCAGCAGCGGTTCCAGATCGAGTTCCACTCCCATCGGCAGCGAGATTCCCAGTCCTTCGTCGAGCAGTTCTTCCATTCCCTCGATGTGCGCCTGCAGCGCATCCGAGTAGTACAGCTGGTTGATGTCGTCGACCTTCATGCCGGCCGGAATGGACCCGATGCCGATTTTGAAGGGCGGAATGCCGAACGGTTGGCACACCTGCTCGTCGGAGTACCGCATCTGCTCGACCAGCTGCGAATCGGCAGCCTTGAAGGCGAATGGGGTGAACTTCATGTCAGCGCCGACGACAGCCACGTTGCCGGCCTTCGCGCCCTGGAATTCCGTGTTCCAGTAGTCCTTGACCAACTGGGCGTCCTCATCGGACATGCCAGCCGGTGCTGTCAGGATGCCGCCCGGGCTCGCACCATTGGAGAAGAAGGTGGTCGAGTCCTTCAGGATTTTCAGGTTCTTCACCGCCGGCCAGTGAGCAGCGCACAGCGGCGGCACGCCGATCAGCTGGTGGTGGAAGCAGTTCATCCGGTCATGGATGATCTCGCTGGACGGCACGATCAGCTGGGTGCCAGGGTAGTTCTCCGGCAGCAGGTTCGAACCGGTGCTGTAGTTGATCTGGTAGAACACCTCGCCGCCTTCGGAAACCATCGGCTGCACGCTGCAGGGATCCAGCACCCACAGCCGGTTCACAACGCGGCGCTCGTCGCGACCCTTCAGCACGTAGGTGTTGCCCTGGATCAGCTTCGACAGCATCCAGACCGCGCGAAACTGCTGGGCGATCTGGTAGCCGTTGGGCTTACGCAGTACCGGCCAATACGAGGTGTTCTTCGTCTCGACGCGCCAGATGCCGTTCTCGTCCCTGGTCTTCAGGACGAACGGCAGCTTGCCGATGTCTGAGGCGATTCGGTTGAGGCACGCGTACAGCGTGGGGTAGCAGAGCACGGTTCCGTGCTCTTCCTCCATGTCCCGCTGCCATGCCCCAGAGAACGGCTCGCGTATGAGAGAGCGCCAGCCGCCGCGCTTCGGGACTGGAGTCAGTGCCTTCTTCGCCAGCGTAACTTCCAGCCCGAAAATGCGCATGTCAGTCCTTTGCCTTCATGTCACGGCGGCTGTAACCACGCCGCGTGGACGATTCCTTCGCTGGCGGGGCCGCGTCCTGGGTTGCATCGCCGGCCGCATTCGCCTCTACCGGCTCTACCACCTCCACCGGCTCCACCGGATCTGCCAGCTTCTCCGGCTGTGCTGAATCAACTTGTTCGACCGGCTCCGGAGCAGGCGGAACTGCCGGAGGCTCAGCTGCAGCAGGTTGTTCTTCTGCTGGTGGACTGCCAGAAGCCTTCTTCTTCGGCAGCTGCGCCTTACCGTTTCGGATGAGGCGATCAGCATGGAACGAAGGAACCTCTACGGGCTTTCCATTCACAATCACGATGGTCTTCATTTTTCGATCTCCTGGAATCGGGGAGAGCCGGCTGGCCCTCCCCTGCACCGGTTAGTTACCCCAGTTCACGCCGGACAGGACCGCAACCGCCGTCTGGCGACGACGCGACCAGTTGATGAAGCGGTGGGCGCGAATCGCGGTGCTGTCGGTCTGGAACATCGACACCAGCGACGTTGCGGTGGCCGGCTCACTCGCGTTCGTCGGGTTGTCCATCATCTGGATGGACGCCTCGTTGCTGAAGTCCACCGTGGCCTGGCCGTCATCGGACAGATAGATGTTGCTGGCATCCACCAGCACCACGTAGCTGCCGTCCGAATCCGCCGGCACGTAGTTGGACACGATCACCGGCACACCATCGATCGAACCACCCTGCGGGGTCAGGTCCGGGAACTCCTTCTGGCCCAACGGATTGACCAGCGAGGACGCGGAACGTGCGGTGGAGGCACGCATGATGTAAACCGGCGTGGTGAACACGTGGTTGGCTTCATCCGACGCCGCCCACAGCGCGTTCAGGTCAGCACGGATATCCGCCGCGGTGTTACCCGACGAGGGGATGGCAGTGACACCGTTGGTGATGGACGCCGGGGCGACGTTCGCCACGCCTGCAAAAGCCGGGTCGATGAAGTCGGTGTCCATGCGCTCGACCAAGGCGTCGACCAGCATGTCGCGGAACAGGGTTTCCGCAGCCGGGTCGCTGAAGCGGATCAGCTCATCGGTCGCGACGGTGATGCCGGCCACCTTGAACCAGCCGTGGTAGACGTCGTTGAAGCCGAATGCGGTCACCGGCTTCGGCTTGCCCTGCCCCACCCAGTAACCGGTGCCGCCCGAGGTCGCGCCGCGGATGTGCACGTTGAACGGGATACGGCGCAGCGACGGGATACCGCCCTGACCGAAGCGACCAACGATGGTCCGGGGCCGCAGGAACTCGACGAAGTCTGCGGTGTACTGGTTGTACGCCACCAGCGGGGCAGCCCAGGTCGCATCGGTGGTGGTGGCGGCATCTACGGCCGCCTTGGTGACATTCGCCTGCAAAATGGATTCCATCTTCTGCGAGCCGCAGAAGGCCAGGGCCTTCGCGATCGCGCTTTCGACGCCGAAGCGTTCCTTTGCGATGTACGACGCCTCGCGCATGTTTCCGCGCGCCGCGAACACGCACATTGCGTGACGGGCGAACATGATGCCCGGTTCGAGCTTCTCGGCCGAACGCACCTGAATTGCGCCGCGCTGGTGCACGACGGTACCCGCCGGCTGCTGCGCGTTATCCGCGGCAATGGGCGCAACCGGTACGGCCGAGCGCGCCTGGATCGCCAGCAGCTGCTCAAAGCGCTCGATGTCGCCGTCCAGGGCCTTGATCTGGTCCTTGACCGAGTCGAACTCTTCCTGCTCACCGGTGTTCATCGACCGGCCTTCACCCATCGACTTCTCGACGACGGTGTTCAGCTTCTTCTCCAGCTCGACACGGGTGGCGCGGAGCTTTTCCAGCTGTTCTGCGATGTTCATTCGGATTTCCTTGTGGCGCAGCCGTTCGACCCGGGTTCCACGCCGGGCAGTGCCTGCATAAGTGGGAAGCGGGTTCCACCCCGCAGGGCCGCGTGGCCCGGTGCTTCAGTGCAGCAACTTCACCGCGCCGCCGGCAGGCCTTTCGACCTTCTCCGCCTGGCGCTGGATGAGGGGAACGCCATAGTTCACCGACCGACGGATGCCGGTGGTGTCCATGGCCTTGATGGTCTGGATGGTCGCCGCGGCATTAGCCGGGATGGTGACCAGGGAGAGCTCGAAGATCTCGACCTCCGTGAAGCGGATGCCGCCGCCCTCCATGTAGCTGTATTCCAGCGCGCGGAAGCCGATGGAGACGCCGCGCACCAGCTGTTCCTTCACCGACTGCCAGGCGAGGTCGCACAGATCCTTCAGCGCGCCGGGAGTGGTGATCTTGGCGACGGTCGCGGTAAAGGGGATGCCCTTCGCCGTCGGCTTGCCGAATTTCACGATGCCGACCGGGCTGTCGTGGCGGTGCTGCCAGAGCAGCGGCAGTTCGGCTGCGAACTTCGCGCCCAGCGGTTCTACGATGTCGCCGTAGCGGTCAGGCTCCGGCGTGGTCGCCCAGCCGGTAATGATCTGCTGGTCGTCGTCGTAGGACTTGACCTCCAACACGCTGTAGGCGCGGTTCTCGATGTTCATCAGGCTCCACCCAGGGTCATGAGGACGAGTTTCTTGTTCTGCGGCTCGGGGTTGCGGGACATCAACTCGACAGCGTTCATGGCAGCCATCAGCGGGTCGATCTTCCCGACGCCACTGGCCGCCTTGGTCACGTACAGCGCGTTCTTGGATGCCTCGACCTTGGCATTGCCCACGCACCAGTCCATCAGCCGCGAGCCGTCGTGCGTCAGCAGCCCATCGGCCAGCCAGCGTTCGAAAACCTTGCAGGTGCCAGTCAGCTGCCAGCCTTGGCGGATACCGGTGATCAGGTCCGCGTCGATCTTCTCCGTGGCCAAGGCGTCCAGCACGGTGCCGAGCCCGGAAGGATCGACGCCAATGCCAGCCAGGAGCCTGGCCTTTTCGACCTTCTTGACCATCTTGGCCATGTCGCGCAGGTCGGTCGCGCCTTCCTCCGCCTCACTGCCAACCATCAGGTGCCCGTCAGCGATGAAGTCCGTGTAGCGGGATTCCTCGCTCTTGCGCCGCTTCAGTGCCTTCGGATGAGCGAAGGCCCAGCTCAGCAGCAGCTTCCGCTTCGTGTGCTTGTCCCGGCCGCAGAAAGACAGGCCCAGCAGGTCGTCCAGTCCACCGCCGTCGATGCCCACGGTGATCGCATCACACCGGCGGATCATCGCCTCCAGAGTGAGCCCCTTGTCCGCCTGCGCCTCCCAGAACTCAGCGCCGGCCCAGCTGCCCTGGTGCAGTGCGACGCCGATCTGCACGTTGAGGTGCTGCGAAGCCCAGCTGCGCAGCTCCGCCTCGCTGGTTCCCTCTGCGTCATCGAACTCTTCGACCATGCGCTCCAGCGTCATGGCCCGGCCGATGTTCGGGTTCAGCAGCGGCCACAGCGCCGGATCCCTCCACTGCTGGTCCTTCGATTCCTGCACCTCCTGCGGGAACTCGAACAGCACTGGAAGCATCTTGCCGACGCGCTTGCCGTCGCGGATATCCCGCGCCTTCTGCAGCTCGTCGGCGAATACACCCACCGGTTGCTCGTCGCTCTGGGTCGTGATGAACCAGAGGAACGCTTCCGGGTACGGCACCATGCCGCCTCGGATCTGGCGCAGCGCCTGGGCGGCCTTGGCTTTCTTGGCGCACACGTGCAGCTCGTCGATCAACGCACCGCCGGACACCTTCACACCGGTGAGCACGGACGGGTCAAACGTCATGATCTCCAGGGAGGCTTTCGTCTCCCGGTGGATGATCGTCTTCAGGTGGTGCCGGATGTGGAACTTGGCATCCAGAACCGGATCCAGTTCGATCGCGCCTGCAGCAGCGTCGAACGCCAGCTGCGCGGTGTCCTGCACCGGCGCTGTCATCAGGAACGTCGCACGCGGGCGCTGGTTCAGCAGCGTCGCGGTAACCATGCCCAAGGCACCGAAAGTGGTCTTGGCGTTCTTCTTCGGCACCAGGGCGAACAGGTCGCGAATCTCGCGCTGGCCATTCTCCGGGTTGAGGGAACCGAACATGTTGCGGGTGACGTCCTGGAACCACTCGCCCCCGGCCTCCGCTACCGTCGGCGTACCCGGCACGTCAGCCAGGCGAAGCCGCCCGAGGATAGCCGCTGCCCGCTCCGCCTGCGGGGTCCACAAAGGCAGGTCAGCAACCGGCAATTGGCCGGCCTGCAGCTTCTCCCACCAGTCGCGGCAGGAGAGATCCCAGCCCACTTACTTCCCCGCCGCGCTGCGGATCGGCGTCACGTTGTTGTTCAACAGGCCATCCCAGCCGGTGCCAGCCTCGGCACCCACGGCGTCGACGTTGGCCTGCTCCTTCTTACCCATCGGCTTCTCCTTCGGAACCGGGGGCGCACTCAACGTGGGCACGTTGGCAAGGAACGCCTTCTGGGCTGCCACGTTGCCCTTAAGTGCCGTCCTCGCCATGGCGTCCATCACCTCCATCCGGCGCTTGAGCGCCTGGGTGGAAAGCTCCTTCTCGAAGTGCTTCTCCAGCGTGTTCCGGGACACCCCGAGCGCAATGGAAATCTCTTCGTGCGACATGCCGCTGGCCGCCGCGTTCGTGACCATGCGGCGCTGCACGGCGGTCGCCTTGAACGCCGGCCGACCCGGTTTCGTGTTTTTGCGCATAAATGGCCTTCAGCCTGAAATTCCGGCTGAGAAAAAAACCTCTGAATGAGTGGGCGGCGGGTGTCCGAGGTCGAAGGTCTGAAAATTTTTCACACCCCCCCGGGCCCCGTTCAGGTTTCACGTTCAGGTTTCACGTTTTTCGTTCAGGTTTCACGGCCGGCTTTCATGTTCCACGTTCAGCGCCGTGCTGCTCCACGTCGCGCTTCTGCCTGCGTCTTCAGCTTGTGGCAGCCGTGGTTGATGGCTCGCAGGTTCGACTCGTCGTCCGTGCCGCCCTCTGCCACAGGCACGATGTGGTCCACCTCGTCTGCCAGCAGGGGAAGCCGGCCACCGGCCTGGCAGTCCTCGCACTGGCACAGATACTTGTCCCTCAGCAGCACAGCGTCCCTCTTCCGCCGCCAGGGGCGGCCACCTCTCCCCTTCCCATACGTGGGCACCACCGGTGCGGTGGGCTTCAACCTGCTGGGTGCGCAGGCGATGCGCGGGGCGAGCGTGGTGATGCGGGCCATCAGCCCAGGCTCTGCGACTGGTCCCGCTCACCGGGGATGAAGCCGCCGTCCAGATCCCTGGCCGGCTGGTCCTGCTCTTCCTCGCCCTCTTCTGCCAAGGCACCCAGCAGAGCGTCCAGCTTCTCCTCCACCCGTGCGGTGGCCAGTCGCTGCTCTTCCTGCTGCTGCTCGAGGCGGCGCAGGCGGTCGGACAGGCTCATGTGGTTCTCCCGAGTACAGATTGGGGACGCGGAAGTTCTGCAAGTGGAACGCCGGCCCAGACCAACAGACGATGCGCAGGTGGGCGCGGCGCGGTGACCCCCGGCGTGGCCGCCCATGGAGTTTTGGTACACGTACGACATAACAGCCCCAAGGAGACGCTACACCCATGGTTTTAACTATCAGTCCAGAGTTCATCACGGCAGCGGCTGGCCTACTGCTTGCACTGGCTAACTACATAGAGGCGCGCCGCAACCATCGCCGCAGGAAGTAGCCCAATAGGCCGCCGACAGATACCCGTGACCAGCGGGCGGTCAGGGCCTCACCTCGGCCCGATCTGCGGCGACGACGGCTTGGCAGGCGAGGACGTGGTTGTCGGCGTCGCGCCCGATTTGAACAAGAGCGCCCGCGATCTCGTCTCGTAGTTGGGCACCCGCATCACGTTCGACGGTGCCGGCGACAGCTTCGGATAGGCGGGAGGTGTTGCAAGTCGCGAGGTCGTCCCGCAGCCGGAGATTGCCAGCACGCAGGTCAGCCACAACAGCATCAGGGACGGCCTCGGCCGCAGCCCGGTCTTCTTCATGCTTCGCTCCAATGGCGGCCAGCGTGTCGGCCTGGGAATGCTCGGTGGCGCGCACCTCGTTGACCTGCTGTACCTGGGCGGCACTGGCGCTGGCCTCCTGCCGGGCTTCCTTCCCCTCGGCGCGGTCGCCGCGCCAGGCCCAGCCGGCACCGAAAGCAGCTGCAGACCAGCCGACGAAAAGCGCGATCTTGATGGCGGTGGCGTTCATTCGGCACCGAGCCGCCGGCCGATGCTGATGGGCGACTCGATCACCTCGTCCTCGTAGAAGAAGCAGGCCTTCAGTTCCATGGCCATATCGGCGATCCAGCACCAGACGTGCAGCACCGGCACCTTCGGGGTGCCGGTCACCTGCTCGTCGCTATCGACGCGGAGCCAGGCAGGAACACCGAACAGCTTGCCCTCATGGGTCATGCCGGCCTCGACCGCCTCTTCCTGGGTGACGTAGAACAGATGGCGCATATCAGGCTCCCGACCCGCGACGGGCCATACCGAAGAAGTAGCCGATGACCATGCCGGTGGCGTTGTTCAAACCGCCGACAAGCTGGCTGAAGGCGTCCTTGTTCTCTGCAGGGATCGCGACCGACACCAGGGCCGCCATAGCCAAGCCGAGCATGGTCAGCACCAGGACAGCGATGCCCACACGTGCTGCGCCGATGTTTCGGGTTGCGAAGGTCATGCGGCACCTGCCAGTGCGTGGATCTCCCGGAGCGCCCAGTGGTACAGCGGCTGGTCGATGACGGTGACTCGGGTCAGCTCTTTGTTGCGGACCACCCGCACCACCACCTCGGTGGACTGCTGGATCGCCAGGAGCACGAAGGCGATCTTCTGCTTCGTGGGATCCGGCTCCTGCATCACGGCCAGGGCGTCACCCACCATTTCCCGCACGTTGGCCAGCATCTCGGCCGTCGGCCTGCCGCTGCGGTTGTCCAGCACCAGCAGTACGCCCTGCAGCTGGCTGATCGGCGACAGCTTCGGGGCCTTTTTCTTCGACCCGGTCATGCGATGCGGAACAGCTTCTTGGCCTGGGCCAGCGCCACGCGCCGCTCCGCGAGGCCGTTCAGGCCACCGTTGACCTTCCTGGTGCTGCCCTCGAGGTCGTCGCGGCGTGCCGGCTCCCCGCAGTCGCGCCACTGCCAGTACCAACCGGCGGCCAGGGCCGCATCGGGCAGTCGCTCCAGCATGGACGGGTCGCGCACCACCCGGTCGCCGCCGTACCTAGCCTGCGAGTAGGCGGTCACGTTGGCACGCCCAGTTAGGTGGATCAGGCTGAGTCCAGCGAACTTGGCTCCATCACCGGGCTGCGTGTTGCCGAGGTTCTTCGCGCCCCAGGCACCGCCGTAGATTGCCTCTGCGATGCCGTCGCGACCTCTCGCGACAATGGCCTTCGCCTGATCCAGCGTCTTCAGCCCATTCCGGCCCGGGAACACCGCCAGCAGGCGCTGGGCGCTGTAACCAAGGTTCTCGCGGATACGGGTGAAGCCCTGGGACTCCACCGACGTGTGCGCCAGGAAATGGCACTTCTCCAGCGCAGGGACGATCCCAAACCGGATGCAGGCCTCTTCCAGCGCCTGCGCGTACTTGCCCGCGCCCATGGCGGCCGCGACTGATTCGGTGCTCACCATGGTGTCTCCGCTGGGTGTCGATAGGTGCCCGCCCCTCGACCGGTCTCTTCGACAGTTCGTGGTTGGTCCGGGGGGCTGCGGGCGTAGAAGGCCGATTACCACCGCTGGATAGGCACCGCCGGGGTCATGGTCCCAGCTCCCTCCGCCCGGAGGATCCAAATAGTGCCGGCCCATGTCGCCTCACGGCGAGGAACTACCAGGCCTGGTCGCACGGTGGTCAATCGGTGTTCGGGGTCCCGGAAACGCAGAAGCCCCGACGCATGGCCGGGGCTTCAGGGACAATTCTTGACAGTGGCAGAATCATGCAGATTGCTTACGTTACTGTCAACTGTCTTCGGTGAACCACTTCAAGTCCCTCGAGTACGGAACGAACTTGGTCCCGTAAACATCCGTGTACTCGATCACCATCTTGTAGCGAGCCAGCTCAGCCGCAGTGGCTTTCACATCGCTGCCATTCTTGCCGGCTTGTCCATTCAATTTGAACAGCGTTCGCCGCCGGTTGGGGCCGAGCGCCGCTCCATCCATCAACGTAATGCCTACCCCGTCGCGCGTAGACACGAGCTTAAGAACATTCGGAAGAGAGCTGCCAGATTCATCTACAAAGCGCAGGCTGATAACACGCATCGGCCCTATCCCGTTGTTCATCACGGTGATCTTCAAACGATCAGCGAAGAGAGTAAGTCCAACTGTTGGGAAAGGACTCACAGAAAGCCGGTTATGCACGCGTTGAGCGCGCCATGCCAACAACGCAATGAATGCGGCAAGCGCCGCGACGATGACTTCCATTTCCTAACATTCCGTCAGGCGGCAGCAGCGCCGCGAACCAAGTCTAATGCACGTCCCAGTTCATAGCGATACTGCCGCAGAGTAAGGCTCCCGCCGTACTGCTCGGCCACCATCCGTGCCTTCACCGCTTGGCTAGCCGATACCGTGAACTCCGTGCGCACGATCAGCGCCCTCAACGGATATTGCCGGCCCATGGAGGCCAGCGCCCTATCCACCCAGCGCAGCTCGTCCGGGGTGCCGGTGTCGACCGCAATCTCCGGGTTGTCGTGGGGGTGGTCCGCGTCGTTGGAGGCCCGAACCGGGTCAACCGCCCACGTCGGCAACATGACCATGCCCTGCACCCCGCTACGCGCAGCCATGAACCGGCGACGCTCGGCCCCGTCCCTGGCCACCAGGTCGCGGGCGGCCCGCTCCCGGGTCATAGGCGCGTGGTCCCGGACCTTGTCCAGCACGTGCACACTGCGGTCGGCGCGGCTCAGGGCGAACCTGTTGACCTGGGCATGGCCCCACTTCCGCAGCTGCTTGGTCAGTTCGTCTTCATTGCGCATCGCGCATTCCCTCCAGTACATCAGCATCAAATCGAAACGCCGGCAGTCTGCCGTCGGTGTCACAGGTGCCCTGCCGGCCTGGCCAGCCCTTGCAGTGGAAGCCGTCCTCGCCCCGGTCCCGGAACTGGCAGACCGCGCAGCGGCCGTGCTTCTTGAGGTAGGACCGGTACCGCTTCTTCATCCGGATCTCGGCGACGTCCTGGGTCATGCGGCCTTGCCCATGGCGATCTGGTGATCTGCCCACAGGGCAATCAGCAGCGCGTCGGCCCGGCCGTCGTCCTTCTTCCTGGTCAGCAGATGCGCAGCGGCCGGATAGCGCTTCAGCGCCAGCTGCCGGCTGGCGTCCTTGTCCTGCCCCACCAGCCCGAATCGCCGCTTCCAGCTCAGCGGCTCCGCGCGGATGGTCGGGATGCCGAGCAGCTCCAGCACCGCCTTGGCCTTGCCGTAGTTGTCCCCGAAGTTCATGGACGACTGAGCGCCCTGTTTCCGGCCCTGCGCCGGCATGGCGCGGACCCGCTCGATGCAGGCCAGCACCTCTGCGCCGGGGTGCGCGGCGCGCTGCTCCCGGATGAAGACGGCGATGGCCCGGGCGTCGATCTCGGTGCGGCCGTCCACCTCCATGGTGGGCATGTCCAGCACTGCGGTAGGGAAGCCGTCGGCCAGCACGGCGATCGCGCCCTTAAGGCCGGGGTCGATTGCGATGGTCAGGCGGCTGGTCGCCATGAGGTCTTCTCCATGTGTTGCTCGATCAGGGTGTTCTGCAGGTCCAGCAGGTAGTCGTCGGTACCGATCTCCTCCCGGAACCTGCGGGGCTCACGGGCATAGCTCGGGCCATAGCGGTCAGCGCAGGCCGAATGGCTCAGCCCGGCCATGGGCTCGCCCACGTGATGCCAGGGGCACAGGCCGACGGTGTAGTCGTGGCCACGCCGCTTCTGGCCGTGCTTCCCGCCCACCAGAAGGTGGTGCACCTGGCAGTGCATGAAGCCGTGCCCGAGGGCGGCGCAGACGATGCAGCCGATGTCCGTGATGGCGTCCATCCGCGCCTGCTGAGCGACGCTGGCCTTGCCGGTGGAACGGCCGCGCCTCATGCTTCCTCCCATCGCGGAGTGAGCGCCGCTAAGTGACGGAGTAGACCATGGGGCAAGGACCGGACAGCCGTGATTGGGGAGTGGTGGCTGTCATGACTTTCTGTGCAGGAGCCCTCCTCGCGTGGGCGCTGCTGGCCGACCATCCAAGCAATCTGGACGCATCCAAAAGCAGCAGCGATCTCCCGGCTTGGGTTCAGGCCATCGGCAGCATCGTTGGCATCTTGATCGCCGTCGCTGTCCCGGCAGCTCAGCACAGAATTAGCGCAGCCGAAAAACGGAAGGATGCGGACAATCGTGCCAGAAGCTTGGGTCTTCAGTTGCTTCCCCACATTCAGCGGATGATCGATCAGAACAACAAGATCTGGGATAAGGAACATCCCGATGATCAAGTTGAAGACAGGAGCGAAAACTCGTGCATCTTGGGGGACTGCACTAGGGATGCCTTGACCGTCCCAGGTGAAATCTTGGAGGAAGTAGGTCGCCTTCACGAGCTCGGTGACGCGGCCGAAGGCATACAGCGAGCCATCTACAACCTGGCGCGAGCGAACGAGCTCCTCACATACGAACAGGTAACACGTCAAATGGTTGGCTACATCCGCGTGGGGCCGGAGCAAGTCATCTTCGACAAGAGCAGCTTTTACGACCTGATGTGGGACGCTCTCAGAGGCTTGTCGCAGTCGCAATCCAGAATCGAAGGGTATTTTGAACACTCGCGTAGACCTGGAAAGAGGAACGCTGGGTAAGTACTTCACGCCGCCCTCCTGTTATGCCCTGCCATATTCCAGAACTCCGCACGCACGTCATCGAGCATGACGTGCGCGTAGCACCGGCCAATGTGTTCGGTGATCCCGTCGAACAGCACCTGGAACCGGTCCTGTTCCATTTCGTCGAATGACAGGCTTTCCGCCTGCTTCACCATCAGCCGGCCGACGCCGGGCACGTCGATCTCGATCTCTTCGCAGCAGGTGCCAGACTCGCGCTGCAGGCGCTTCACGGCGTCGTGGGCGTCCAGTTGCTCCCAGCCCTCGACGTTGTCCACCACCAGGTGCCCAATCTTGTGAATCAGCCGGTGCTGCCACTCCACGCGCGGCTGCTTCAGCTCGGCGCGGACAGAGCGCCCGGTGTGGAACTTCCGCTCGCGGAGCAGGCGCGCGTCGACGTCGTGCTCAGGCACCAGAGCACCGACCAGTTCGCCCGTTTCCGGATCGACCAGTTTCTTGACCGTCAGGTAGACGGGACGGCGGGCGCGCTTCGCCCGGATCTTCTTTGCAGCTGCGGTAAGGGTCATGCGGCTTCTCCTGCCTGCGGGAGGAACCCCGCTAGGCCTTTGCGCTTCGCGGGCGCTTTGCCTGCAGCCGGTGCACTCGCGCTGCTTTCCTTCGGCTGCCAGTACTCCGGCAGCGTCGAGAACCTGAAGTACTCCGGCTGGTACTGCACCCGGGCCATGCCTGGCGCGCCGTCACGCTGGATGGCCACGATCAGCTCGGCAGTGCCCTCCCAGCGGCTGTCCTTGTGGTAGATCTCGTCGCGGTAGATGAAGATCACCGCGTCCGCGTCCTGCTCGATCGAACCTGAGTCGCGCAGGTCAGCCACGATGGGGCGCTTGTCCCCTACCCGCTTCTCCACGTCGCGGTTGAGCTGGCTCAGCAGCAGCACCGCCACGTCGATCTCGCTAGCCAGCAGCTTCAGCGCACGGGTGATGTCGCCGATACCTGACGCGCGGTTGTCGCCGGGCACGTGCATCAACTGCAGGTAGTCGATGACAACCACGGCGAGGCCCGGATCCTGCGCCTTCATGCGACGCACCTGGGCGCAGACATGCTGGACCTTGGCGATGCGCGGCCGACTGATCCGGATCCTGGCCTCGCCAATGCGACGAGTCCACTCAGCCACGTTCTGCCAGTCGACTTCGTCGAGGTCGCCGCGGCGCAGCTTGCTGCCGCTGATCCCCGCCCGGTTGCACAGCATCCGCTTGCCCAGTTCCTCCGGCTTCATTTCGAAGCTGAAGAACGCAACCGAGCGCCCAGCGCGCATCGCCACCTGCTCGGCGATGTTCTGCGCCAGCGTCGTCTTGCCCATCTTCGGGCGCGCAGCCAGCACGTAGAGCCGCCCTGGCTGTAGGCCATCCAGCAGGTTGTCCAGCTCTTCCATGCTGGTGGACAGGCCGGTGATGCCACCGGGCAGCCCCGACGCGCGGGTCAGCTGGTCGTAGACGCGCGCCATCACCGGTGCCACTGGCTCCAGATCGCAAGGCTCGTTATCCAGCAGGCCGCCGATGCGGCTCTGCGCCTGCCCGACCAAGTCCAGCGCGCTGCGCCCTTCCGGACTGTAGGCGGCGTCGATCAGGTCGTGCCCGGCATCGATCAGGGCGCGTAGCTTCGCCTTCTCGGCCACGATCTCAGCGTAGGCCACGATGTTGGCCGCCGACGGGGTCGTGGTGTAGAGCTCGATCAGGTACGTGCCCTCGCCCACCAGGTCCAGCTTGCCGCGTGCTTCGAACCACTCGCCCATAGTCACCGGGTCTGGTTCCCGTCCGCGCTTCACCACGTCCTCGATGGCCTGCCAGATGAGCCGGTGGTCGTGCCGGTAGAAGCTCTCGGCGCTCAGCACGTCTGCGACCTCGTCCCAGGCGCTCTGGCGCATCATCAGGCCGCCCAGCACCGCCTGCTCGGCGTCCACGCTGTGCGGCGGCAGGCGCAGTGCCTGCTGGTCGCCATACAGGCCCGCCAGCCGATCAACCTCTCCACGGACCGCGCTCATGCCGCAGCCTCGGACGCGGCGCGGTCAGCCAGCTTGGCGATGACCGTCTCCCGAAGCAGGTACTCGAAGTCGGGTTTCCAGTTTTCGTGGCCAGGGCCGCCCTGTTGCCGGCCGGCGTGGAAGTCGTCACCGGCCGCAGTCTCGAAGTAGGCCTGCCAGAACTGCGGCGTCACCCGCTCGCTGCCGAACATGGCCTGGCACAGCTGGCGCACGGTCGGCAGCGCCTTCTCCACGGCCTTGATGCGTGGCTTGTTCAGCACAGTGCAGGCGGAAAGTTCCCCGTGGGGTTTGGCGAGGATTGCGTTGTACGCAGTCCGGGCGTCCTCGGCGATCTGCCGGATGCGGTCTGCCCGTTTTGCCTTGAGGTCGGCGGGTGCCGAGGGGTCGCCCGTCAGCGCCAGCTGCGGGGACGACTCCGAGCGAAGCGAGGATGTTGTTTCCTGATCCTGTTCCTGCTCCTGTTCCTGCTCTTGGCTTGAAAGGGGGTTCGAAGGGACTCCACGACCACGCCGATTCTTGAGGTGGAAATCTTCCAGATAGCGGTCGAAGAATCTGCCCAGGAACGGGTTCACCGGGAGGCTGTCGTACTCGCGCTGGATGCCCACGCAGCGGTTGTCAGAAGCCTTCAAACCCTTGCCAATCTGGAAGGAGGCCATTTCCTGCACCCACACGAACTCGGTGACCTCGTCGTAGAGGCAGAACCCCTCTTCGATGCAGTCACGAAGCCCCTTCGATGCCCCTTCGATGCCCAATCCTGTTTCATGAGCCATGTACAGAATCGGCTGGTAGTACAAGCCCAGCATGTTCGAAGTCGGGGAAGACATCAGGTACAGGGCCACGACCACCCCTTCCGGCCCCCTTTTGCGGATCGCCTTTCCTGTTTCACCGGTCCAGAACGTGGGCACCACCTTGGCGTAGTCACGCATGGCCGAACCCCTGATCCAGCAGGTCAGCCGGCGCAGCGGCACGGCGGGCCTCTGCCCTCGCCTGCTCAGCCGCACACCTGCAGCGGTGCTCGGCCCGCTCTGCATCGGTCATTGGGGTGCTGCGGGCGATTACGTCCAGGCAGCACTGCAGCTGCTGGAGAACATCGGGTCGTGCTTTCATGGGGTGTCCCCCTCGTTGGGCGGACACCCATGCTGTAGCACGGGCGCGCCAGTTCGTTGCCCTAACCCAGGCCAATGTGCGCCCAGCTAGGCTCATACCCCGCCCCGCTCCGCTGCAGCGTCAGCGTGCTGGCCGACCTGCGCGATCGCGGCCATCACTGAAGCGCAGGCGCGGCCTATCTCGTCAGCTTCATTCGGGGTGACCTTGCCGTCTGCGATGGCATCGGCCACCAGCTGCGACAGGTCGCCCTTGGCGTGCGCAGCCGTCAGCAGCGCGCTGATCATGGAACCAGACTTCGGGGCCTCGACGCGGTCCAGCACGAAGCCGTGCGTGGCGGCCAGGGCGTGCAGGATCCGGAAGTCGCCGGTCCGAGCCATCAACGTGTCGGCTTCCTGCAGGCTGAGCAGGTTGCGGTCGGTGTTCGGGTTGACCTTGCCCCGCAGCGTGGCGGCGGACATACCCATCCTGGGCGCTAGGGCTTCGCTGCCACCACGGTATTCGTGGACGGTGTCGTAGGCGGCGTCGGTGACATTCATGGGCGGATTTCTCGATTGGAGACGGGGCGGCGACGGCGGCGCAGGATGTGCGCCATGGACAAGATCAACTCAGGGAACGGGTGCCCCGCCCAGCCGAATACCCGCGGTCACCACACGCACGGGCCGGCTGGGCGGGGGCAAAGGAATGGGTCATGCGGCGGCACCGGTGGCCGGTTCATCGTTGGCCGGAAGCTGGCGACTGTCCCCGAACAGGTCGGGCCGCAGTGCGCGCGCCTGCCACTGCCGACCGTCGGGCAGCGGGTCGTCCTCCGGCCAACGTCCTACAGCCTGCTTGGAGGTCCCGAAGAAGCTCGCAAGCTGAGTGTCCTGGCTAAATCCCAGGGCCTTCTTCGCCATCGCTTTGGTGATCGGCTCGTTCATGGCGCGAGTAAACCACCGTTTACCTTATGACGTCAACCACTATTTACCGCTTGCCGTCAACAATGGTTGACATGAGCATTGGCGAACGACTGAGAGAGCTGCGGCTGAACAAGGGCCTCACCCTTGAGCAGGCTGGTGCCATTGCTGAAACCACGAAGCAGTCGATGTCCCAGATTGAGAAAGGGGTCACGAAAGAGCCTGGGGCTCTTCCGGTCTTCCGCTGGGCTCGCCATTACGGCGTCAGCGCCGAGTGGCTGATCACGGGAAAAGGATCGCGTGACGACTCGTCTCAACCTGCGCGACCCGACTTCGACAAGATTGCAGCCGCGGTAAATGTGCTCACGCACTACCTGGAGTTGGTGAACGATCCACCGGAATGGGTGCACGATCCGATCCTCCTCGAGACCGCGTACATGGTCGTGGAAGAGTTCGGTGGGTCAGCAGAGCCTGACAATGTCCTCGACCTGACCAAGCTACTTTCTAAGCGCATCAGGGGGGCGAAGGGTGAGCAACAAGAAGTTCGAAGAGTTGGCAAAGCGGCTGGCGGCTAGAACGGACCAACTTCGAGCAGATCAACCAGAGCGCCCGACCCTGCGGCTTGTCCGCTCGGGCAAGCCAGTGGACCCAGATGAGCTGCTCGCTGATGGTTCCCGTGGCCAAGACATGATCATGCGTGACTGGCATTGCCGCATGATTCGGAATATCCGTCGCCGATGCGGTGAAGCTGGACAGCACGTCATTGACCAGGCTTGCCGAGGGGTGATGGACATCGAAAGCCTTGCTTACGAAGACCTGTTGCAACTCCACAAGGACATGGAGAGGGCGGAAGAGTGCCTGCGCGAGGGTATCTCTTTCCATGACGCTGGCCTGCTGCGGACCTATTACGGATGACGAGAACCACCAACATGAAGAAGCTTCTGCTGCCCGTGCTTTTGGCTGGCCTGACCGGCTGCGTAATGCCGACAAAGCAGGCACCACCCAATGAAGTGAAGGACGTCCCAGCCGAACGGCGTTTTGAGATCGGCGAGCAGGCCTCCCCTACCGGCACCATCACCATCACGCGAGACGTAGGGTTCATAGGTAGCGGTTGCTACCTGGGCGTCATGATTGACGGTGCTATGGCTGCCCACCTTGACCCGGCGGAGCGACTGACAGTGGATCTGTCTGAGGGACGGCACGTTTTGACCGCGACACCCGTGCAGGGCCGTGGCCTGTGCGGCGCGCTGCAGACCGAGAAGACCAACGCTGCCCGTCGGCGGTCCACTGAGGTCTTCGTGCGTCCCGGCGCTGTACAGACCTATCGCCTGTACACAGCTGCGGAAGAGTTCCCGGTTATCGAACCCTCGTTCTGACCCCACACCCTGAACGGCCCGAAAGCTGTTCAGGGTTTTCTGCGCCCGGTAAGTAAATTGTTGTTGACTCCGTGAAGTAAACGATGATTTACTCTGCTCCGTCGCCCAGCAACCGTGCCGGGCCGCCGGAGAACGTCATGGACCAACCCGCAACGAAATCCCCTCTCTTGGCCCACCGGGCTGAAGATGTACGCATCCAGCGCCAGGCCGCCCCCATCGTGCGGGGCCAGCTGTACAACCAAGGCCTGACCGACTCGGGCTGCGCCACCGCCTACTTCGCCGCTCACTGGGCAACCAGCGGCAACCTCGAACTGGCCTGGGAGGCCGCGCGCCGGCACCAGCTGCAGATGCTGGGCGACGCGATCGACATCGTCCCGAACGGCCGCGATGCCCGTTCCGACCGCGACGGGATGACCTCACTGGAACTGCAGCGCCGCCGCGCCGCCCGGCAGGAACTGATCGACGCCACGCGTGCTCTGGTCAACCCACACTCTGCCCCGGCCGGCGACGGCATCCAGCGCGGCGACGCCGACCTGGAGCGCGCGGCATGAGCGCCGTCATCCTCCCCTTCGTGATCCCGGCTCGGCGTAAGCACGCAGATGGTGCGTTCGCCGCGATCAACATCATCGCCCGCCGCATGGGCTACGCCGACCACCTCGCCGCCCGCGCATCAGCGGAAGTGAAGAAGGAGGTTCTGGCCGGCAAAAAGAGCGCCGCGAAGGCGGTAGCCGACATGAAAGCCGACCTGTCGCTGGCCGCGCGAAACGACGGGGGCCTGCTGGCATGAGCTTCGAGGAGATGCTTCGCGTGGAAACGCGCGCCATGTCCCGCGAGTTCGCCGTCTACGGCGGCATCGTCGGCTTCGTGCTCGGCGTGATCGCGGCCGTGGTGGTTGGCGGGGTGTTCCTGTGAGCCGCCGCACTCAGATCCTGCTGCCGGTGCTGCTGTGGGGCGCACTTTGCGGCCTGGCGCTGTGCGGCGCGGCCTTCGCCTTCCTGCACGACAGCTACTACGGAATGGTGCTGATCCGGGCTGTCCTGGCCGGCTGCGCTTACGCCACCACTCTGGAGTGGATGCGCGCCGAGGCTGCGCTGGTCGCCCTGCGCGACTCTCCTGCCCCGCTTTCCCCGACCTCCGCCCAGCCGGCGGAAGACCTGCAGTAACCACTGCCGGCCCGGCCGGCCCTATCCGAGAGGCACGAAATGACTCCCCTTGTTCTGGGTAACACCTTCACCGACCGCATCACCGGCTTCAAAGGCGTCGCAGTCGGTCACGTCGAATACCTCACCGGCTGCAACCAGACCCTGCTGGTGCCGCCTGTCGACGCCGAGGGAAAGCTGCGCGGCGGCGAATGGTTCGACGACCAGCGTCTGCAGCTCTCCGATGCCGCACCCGTGCACCTGGACAACGGTGCGACGCCCGGCCGTGACGCGCTCCCGCCCCGCAACTACTGACCGAGGTCCCCATGTTCCATCTGGACAAGAATCCTGCCGTTCTCAGCAACGTCAACGTGCGCATCGAACGGCACGGCGACGAGCGAGCGCTGGCCGTAGACGTCACGTTCGTCACCAGCACCAGCAACACCGTGCTGGACCACTTCGACAAGGAACTGCGCAAGTCGCTCTTCCGCAAGGCCAAGAGCGGCGAGCAGCAGCAGTTGCCGACCATCGGCGGCGACCACCTGACCGAGATCAAGATTCCGAGTCTCGAACCAATCAAGGTCGGCCACGAATTCAAGGGCTACGAGTTCCAGATCGACGGCGAACTGGATGCCACGCAGCCCATCGTTCTGGTCGACGTGAAGCTCAAGAAGTTCGTCATCGCCCCGAAGGAAGGCGGCAGCGTGGAGCTGACCTTCAAGGCTTCCGCGAATGTCGAGCCTGAGGAAGTGGCAGAGCTGACCGAAGCCCTGATCCGTGAATCGGTGGTGCTGACGCTGCAGCCCGGCAAGGCCAACGAAGACGCGCCGCAGCAGGAAGACCTGGCTGCCTGATCCCCTGGCCTCGCGCGACCTCCCCTCTCACGCGAGGCACCTGCGCCGGCCAGGAGCTGTAAGCCGGCACTTCTCCCTTCCGCCCAGGAGCACAAAATGTCGAACACCCGCACCAGCCGCTCGCTGTCTGCCAGCGATATCAAGCTCATCGAGGTCAAGTCCTCGCAGATCCACAGCATCGGCCACGACCCGGAAACCAACACCTTGGCCATCCGCTTCACCAGCGGGTACGGGCAGAACCGTGGACCGGGCTCGCTCTACTTCTACGAGAACTTCAGCGCCGAAGAGTTCGAAGCCCTGAAGGGTGCCGAGTCCATCGGTAAGCACTTCGGCGGCTACATCAAGAACTTCGCTGACAGGTACCCCTACCGCAAGGTCGCCGAGCAGCAGCAGGCGGCCTGACCGAACCCAGACGGCGGAGGTGCTGCAGCGCCGGGCCGCGCGGGAGACGTAACCCGCCCCAGCGAAAGCTCATGGGTCAACGAGTGGTGCGGATGCAACGCCGCTGACGGCCGGGAAAGACCGGCACCCATCCGCATGCGGCCTGCCGGGATTGCCCTCCCGGTCCAGGGCAACAACCCCGTAAGCAGCTCGGGGAGGCCGCAGCCGGATGGATCGCAGTCCCACACACCCACCATGCCGGCGCTGCCGGCCGGAGCAATCAATGAGCAACATCGCACCCATGAAGCAGCGCGGCGGCGAACTGATGACCGCCGAACAGGCCGACGCCATCCGCACTGCGCTGAAGACGAGCCTGTACCCCGGCGCAAGCGACGAGTCGGTCGACATGGTTCTGGCGTACTGCCGGGCCGGCAGCCTGGACCCGATGACCAAGCCGGTGCACATCGTGCCGATGTGGGTACCGGAGAAGAAGCAGGGCAATCGTGTCATCAGCCCGGCCGGAATGCGCGACGTGATCATGCCGGGCATCGAGCTTTACCGCACCAAGGCGCATCGCACCGGCGAGTACGCGGGCCAGGACGAAGCCACCTTCGGGCCGACCATTGAGGACAACCTGAGCGGCGTGAACGTCCGTTACCCAGAATGGTGCAGCGTCGCGGTCTATCGCTTGGTCAACGGCAACCCGGTGCGCTACTCGGCCAAGGCCTACTGGCTGGAAAGCTACGCCACTGCGAAGCGCGACAGCGATGCACCGAACGCGATGTGGAAGAAGCGCCCGTTCGGCCAGTTGGAAAAGTGCGCCGAGGCGCTGGCTCTGCGCAAGGCGTTCCCGGAAGCCGTGGGCGCGCAGCCGACCGCCGAGGAAATGGAAGGCCGCGTGATTGAGGGCGAGGTCTCCACCGTGCGGCAGGAGCCGGCCCAGCAGCAGCTGCAGCGCGAACTTGCCCCGTACCCCAGCGACAAGTTCAAAGAGAACCTGCCGGCGTGGGGCGCACTGATCGCCGCCGGCAAGAAGACCGCCAGCCAGATCATCAACATGGTCAAGACGAAGGGCACGCTGACCGAAGAGCAGATGATCGCCATCGAGGCCTTCGAACCGGTGGAAGACGTGGAGGACGCGGCCACCACCGACAGCAATGCTGCTCCGACCACCGCCAAGGATCCCTCCGCCGACGATAACGGCCCCATCGACTGGGATGCACCGGGCGCAGGAGAGAACGGAGGTAATGCGCCGTGAATGCGGTGACGCAGCAGCGCTTGAAGGAGGTCCTTCGCTACGAGCCGGACACTGGGCTCTTCTACTGGCGAAGACCGCCTTCTACGCACCCTGCTCTCCAGGACTATGTGGCGGGGGGCATAAGCACTGGCTATGTCCTGATCAAGATCGATGGGCGGAAGTACAAAGGCCATCGCCTTGCATGGCTTTACGTGCACGGCGAGTGGCCGGATCTCGACATCGACCACAGCAACTGCTGTCCACTCGACAACCGCATCAGCAACCTTCGCTTGGCTACCAACTCACAGAACCAGGCGAACCGGCTTCGCGATCGCGACAAGGACACCCCGAAGGGTGTCAGAAGGCTTCCCAGTGGGAAGTTCCAAGCACGCATCACCGTGGATCGAGTCCAGATCCTGCTTGGCACCTTTTCCACACCTGAGCAGGCGGAGAGCGAGTACTTGAAGGCCTCCCGCCGCCACTACCACGAATATGCGAGGGCTTCATGATTACCATTGACCTTGTCCAAGGATCTGAATCTTGGCACCAGCACCGCGCACAGCACCTCAACGCCAGTGATGCGCCGGCCATGCTCGGCGTCTCCAGCAACCACAGCCGCGCTGACCTTCTGAAGGAACTGGCGGCAGGCGTGCCGCGCGAGTTCAGCGACTTCGTGCAAGAGCACGTGATCGACCCGGGCCACGAATACGAAGCCCAAGCGCGCGTCATCGCGGAGCAGATCGTCGGCGAAGACCTGTACCCGGTCACCGGCGTCAGCGGGAAGTACTCCGCCAGCTTTGACGGCCTGAGCCTGCTGGAGGACACCGCCTTCGAGCACAAGCGCCTGAACGAGACGCTGCGCGAGGCCATGTTCGACGGCTGCACCGGTACCGACCTTCCCCTGATGTACCAGGTGCAGATGGAGCACCAGTGCATGGTGGCCGAGGGCTGCGAGCGCGTGCTGTTCATGGCTTCCGAGTGGAAGCGCGTGGACGGCAGCTGGGAGCTGCTCGAAGAGCGCCACTGCTGGTACACGCCGAACCTTGAGCTGCGCTCCCGCATTGTGACGGGCTGGGCCCAGCTGGAGGCCGACGTGGCCGGGTTCGTTCCGGCACCTGCCGCCGCACCTCAGCCGACTGGCCGCGCTCCAGAGACGTTGCCGTCCCTGAGCATCCAAGTCACCGGCATGGTGACCGAATCGAACATGGAGGCCTTCAAGGCCCAGGCCATGGGCGTGCTGGGCAGCATCAACCGCAATCTGCAGACCGACGAGGACTTCGCCAACGCCGAGAAGACGGTGACCTGGTGCAAGGGCGTCGAAGAGCGCATCGAGGCCACGAAGCAGCAGGTTCTGGGCCAGACCGCCGATATCGACGCGGTGTTCCGGACGATGGACGACGTCAGCGCCGAAACCCGCCGCATTCGCCTGGAGCTGGATAAGCTGGTCACGAAGCGGAAGGACGAGCGGAAGACCGAGATCGGCAATGCCGCGCGCGTGGTGGTGCAGGACCACATCCAGGCCATCAACGAGACGCTGGGCCAGCACGGCATCGCCATGCCGAGCACCCTGGCCTCCGACATCGCCGCCGCCATCAAGGGCAAGCGCTCCTTCGCCAGCATGCAGGACGCCGTCGACTCGGTGGCCACCAACGCGAAGATCACTGCCAGTCAGGCGGCCGACCGGATCCGCGCCAACATCCGCGTGCTGGAAATGGAGGAAGGCACCTACAGCTCCCTCTTCCCGGACCGGGTGCAGCTGTGCTCGAGCAAACAGCCGGAGGATCTGCGCAACCTCATCGCGGCCCGCATCAGCGAGCACAAGAAGGCCGAAGAGGATCGTCTGGAGCAGCAGCGCGAGAAGATCCGCCAGGAAGAGGCGGACAAGGCCCGCAAGCAGCTGGAGGCGGAGCAGGCAGCCGCGCAGCAGCAGCCGGCACCGGTGGCCGTGGCTGAGCCGGTGGAAGAGCCGGTGCAGCAACGCCCGGTGGTTGGCCTGGTGCGTACGCCGTCCACCGTGCTCGCAGCCGCTGCAACTGCTGCAGCCACCACGCCGCGCGCCGTCGTGAAGATCAAGCTGGGCGACATCAACGCCCGCATCGCGCCGCTGACGATCAGTGCCGACGGTCTGGCAAAGCTGGGCTTCAACGCCCTGCCCGAGAAGGGCGCAGCGAAGCTGTACGACGAGGCCCAGTTCCAGGCAATGTGCCAGGCCATGTCGGAAGTCGCCCAGGCCGCAGCCATGAAGAAGGCCGCCTGATGGAACTCCGGACCTGCAAATCATGCGGGCGCTGCCTGCCGCTGGCCATCTACAAGAGCGGCGGCAGGAACAGCAAGTTGCATCGCTGCCCGCCGTGCCTGAACGACATGCGCCGGCTGAGCACGCCGCTGCGGCCGGTACCGGTCGATGCCGCGCAGGTCCGGATCAACAACACCTTCAACCTGTGGCATGGGCCGGTGAGCCGCGTGCCGCTGAGGTACGCAGCATGACCGACATCCACGCACTGCGCCTGTACGACACATCGTCCGCCCGCGAGAAGGACGAGCAGCGCCAGAAGCTGGCCGCCGACGTCGCCGAGTTCCGCCGCAACGGCGGTCACGTCCAGGTGCTCGGCAACGATCCGATCAACAAGAAGTCCACCAGCCGCCGGCAGATCGTCGAAGGCGGGATTGATGGGCGTTCCACGCCTCGGAAGAAGAAGGCATGAGCCGCCACCTCCAGTACCGCCGCCCGAAGGAAACGCAGGGTTTCGCGTGGAGCCGCATCCCGACGCGCGACACCAGCGCGGTCACCTACCGCCTGTTCCGCCGCGACCACAAGAACGCCCTGCACACGCACGCGGTGACCTTCTTCGCCGACACTGAGCTGAAGGTCATTGCCGCGCAGCTGCGCCGCGCCCGCCGCCACCTGCGAGATCTGGTGGACACCATCGACCTGCTGGCGATGGGGGTGGCGGCGTGAATCGCATCTCACTTCCTGTCGGAGCCCCCATCGCCGCCCTCGCTGTTGCGACGGTATGCATCCGCCTTAGCTTCATTCATCGCCCTTACCTCATCGAGCGAAAGAATCTGGAGGCCAGGAAGATCCGCGAAGTAAGGCTCCAGAAGCGTCTTCGTTTCGCCGATCAACTTCAGCACCTCCGAGACATCCGCCAGAATTTTGTATCGGACGCGGATCAGGTCCACACCTGGCGACACCTCCAAGCCTTCGGAGAACAACGTCATGCTCGACCAGTTTGTCATGTTGTTGACGATGGCAATGGCATGTGCATCCGGAAAGACGTCGAGCTGGTCGAGAAACCTCTCGTGCATCTTGAAGACGCCAGGGTTCAAGGGCCTCGCGTAGATGTGACGGAACTGAGCAATGTTTTCCGGCGTCACCTTCTTCAGAAGGGATATCAACGCGATCAGCTCTCTCGCCGCTTCGGTGAGCTCGCGGTCGAAGATCTTAGCCAGACGCCGGGCTCTAGACCGACGTTCATCTTCAGCCCGTTCAAGCGCGGCGTTCTCTCTGTCTCTCGCCGCGTCCAAGTCAGACTTTCGAATCTCGTCCGCACGGGTTCTCTCGGCACTGCGGTGTTTGTTCTCGCTCCTGATCGCGCACATCGCGACCACCACGGCACCCGTTGTTGCGATGGCCGAAGCCAATTCTACCCAGTCCATGTTCCCTCCTTGTTGGAGCCGATTCTGCCATGAGCGTCCACCCAAATGACCGCATCTACGCCCTCGAGGTCGCCGTCCGGCTTGCCCAAGACCACCACGTCGAGGTGAAGGTTCTGCTGGACCTGCGGGAGCTTCTGGACCAGGCACGCCGGGAGCAGCGTAATGGCTGACGGTTCCCGCTCCCCTGAGATTCGCATCACGCCGAAGTCCCGCGTCCGGTCCGCCATCATCGGGGACCTGTTCTGCGGTGCCGGCGGGCTGTCCAACGGTGCGAAGCGCGCCATGCGTGAGCTAGGCCGGCCCGCGCGCCTGGTGGCCGTGAACCACTGGCCCGTCGCCATCGAGACGAACCGCCGGAACCATCCGGAAGACGCCGACCGTATCCACTGCGCCGATCTGGAATCCGCCCTGCCCCTGTCCCTGGTACCGGAAGGCTGGCTCGACCTGCTGATCGCAGCGCCGTCCTGCGTGTTCCACAGCCGTGCGCGCGGCGGGCGGCCCGTGCACGACCAGCAGCGAATGGACCCATGGCACGTGGTGCGCTGGTGTTCGGAACTTCGCGTGAAGCGCATCCTTGTCGAGAACGTGCCCGAGTTTATGGACTGGGGTCCGTGCAGCCTGACCACCGGGCGGCCGATCAAGTCCCGCCGCGGCGAGTACTTCCGCGCCTGGGTGCAGGCGCTGGAGGCCATTGGCTTCAAGGTCGACTGGAAGGTGCTGAACTGCGCCGATTACGGCGATCCGACCACCCGCCGCCGCTTCTTCCTGATCGGCCGCAGTGACGGCAAGCCGCTGACCTGGCCAGAGGCCACCCACGACCGCGCCGGCAGCACCGACCTGCTGGGAACCCGGCAGCGCTGGCGCGGTGCCCGCGAGGTCATCGACTGGACCATGACCGGCAAGAGCATCTTCCGCCGGAAGAAGCCGCTGCGCCCGAACACGCTGAAGCGGATCAAGGCCGGCGCTGTGAAGTACAACTGGCCGAAGCCCTACCAGGAAGCGGTGCAGGCGCTGCTGGACGGCACTGAACCACGATTGGTGTTCTCCCGGGCCGAGGCAATCCAGCTGGGCCTGATCGCGGTGGAGCCGATGCTGGTCACCCTGCGCGGCACCAGCGAGCAGCACCTGCATGCGAGCGCCGCGTCGATCGACCAGCCTCTGCCTACGCTGACTGCCGGCGGCGGGCACGTCGGCTTGGTGCTGGCGACCGGCAGCGGCGGTGCCGCGCGGGACGTCGAGCAGC
>NZ_RHPP01000090.1 GCF_003935715.1 Stenotrophomonas sp. 278
CCACCGGACGGGCGCGCATCGCGTTCGCCCGGTGCCTTGGCCGGTGCCGGGCTGTCCTCGAGGCGACGGGTCAAGGCGATGCGCTTGCGCGCGACGTCCACTTCCAGGACCTTGACCTTGACGATGTCGCCGGCCTTGACCACGTCACGCGGGTCCTTGACGTAGGTGTCCGACAGCGCGGAAATGTGGATCAGGCCGTCCTGGTGTACGCCAATGTCGACGAACGCACCAAACGCGGCGACGTTGCTGACCACCCCTTCCAGCACCATGCCCGGGCGCAGGTCCTTGATCTCCTCCACGCCGTCGGCAAAGCGCGCGGCCTTGAACTCCGGGCGTGGATCGCGGCCTGGCTTTTCCAGCTCCTTCAGGATGTCGCGCACCGTCGGCACGCCGAAGGTCTCGTCGGTGAACTGTTCGGCCTTGAGCCCGCGCAGGAAGCTGCCGTCGCCGATCAGCGCCTTGATCGGGCGCGCGGTGGCGGCCACGATGCGCTCCACCACCGGGTAGGCTTCCGGGTGTACGGAGGAGGCATCCAGCGGCTGGTCGCCGTCGGCGATCCGCAGGAAGCCGGCGCACTGTTCGAAGGTCTTGTCGCCCAGGCGCGGCACCTTCAGCAGGTCCTTGCGGCGCTTGAACGGCCCGTTCTCATCACGATGACGCACGATGTTCTCGGCCACGGTGGAGGACAGGCCCGACACGCGCGACAGCAGCGCGGCCGAGGCGGTATTGACGAACACACCGACCGCATTCACGCAATCTTCCACGCGGGCGTCCAGCGCGCGCGCCAGGCGGTACTGGTCGACGTCATGCTGGTACTGGCCCACGCCAATGGCCTTGGGCTCGATTTTGACGAGCTCGGCCAGCGGGTCCTGCAGGCGGCGCGCAATGGACACCGCACCGCGCAGCGACACGTCCAGGCCCGGGAATTCCTTGGCCGCGAATTCCGACGCGGAGTACACCGAAGCACCGGCTTCGCTGACCACGATCTTCTGCAGTTTTGCCTCCCCCAGCAGCTTGATCGCCTCACCGGCCAGCTTGTCGGTTTCGCGGCTGGCGGTACCGTTGCCGATCGCGATCAGTTCGACGTTGTGCTTGGCGCACAGGTGTTTGATCGTCTGCAGCGACTGCTCCCACTGACGCTTGGGCTCATGCGGGTAGATGGTTTCGGTGGCGACCAGCTTGCCGGTGGCGTCAACCACGGCGATCTTGCAGCCGGTGCGGATGCCCGGGTCCAGGCCGAGCACGGTCTTGGGGCCGGCCGGGGCCGCCAGCAGCAGGTCCTTGAGGTTGTCGCCGAACACCGAGATGGCTTCGGCTTCGGCTTTTTCGCGGGCCTGGTTGAACAGGTCCAGCAACAGGTGCATGTGCAGCTTGGCACGCCAGGTCAGGCGGCAGGCGTCCAGCAGCCAGCGGTCGCCGGGACGACCGGCGTCGCGGATGCCGGCGTTGAAGGCCACGCGACCTTCTGCGTAGACATGACCGGCCTCGGCGTCGCTGCCCGGGTCCAGCTCCAGGAACAGGATTTCCTCGCGGCGCGCACGGAACAGCGCCAGCAGCCGGTGCGAAGGAATTTTTGCCAGCGACTCGGCATGCTCGAAGTAGTCGCGGTATTTCGCGCCCTGCTCTTCCTTGCCTTCGGCCACGCGCGCGCGGATCACCCCGTGCTCGCCCAGCCAGCCGCGGAGTTCGCCCACCAGGGTGGCGTCTTCGCCCCAGCGCTCCATCAGGATGGCGCGCGCGCCTTCCAGCGCGGCCTTGACGTCGGCCACGCCCTTTTCAGCATCCACAAAGCCGGCGGCAAACTGCTGCGGGTCCTGGCTGGGATCGGCCAACAGGCCGTCAGCCAGCGGTTCCAGTCCCGCTTCGCGGGCGATCTGCGCGCGGGTGCGGCGCTTGGGCTTGTAAGGCAGGTACAGGTCTTCCAGACGCGACTTGGTGTCGGCCCCCAGGATCTCCGCGCGCAGCTCATCGCTGAGCTTGCCCTGTTCGTCGATGCTGGCCAGCACCGCCGCGCGTCGGTCTTCCAGCTCGCGCAGGTAGGTCAGGCGGGTTTCCAGATTGCGCAGCTGGGTGTCATCCAGCCCACCGGTGACTTCCTTGCGGTAGCGCGCGATGAACGGGACGCTGGCCCCTTCGTCCAGCAGCGCAATGGCGGCACGGGCCTGGGCGGTCTGGGCACCGATCTCATCGGCGATGGTCTGGGCGATCTGCAGGGCGAGCTTGGTATCTGACATTGCTTCCGGCCGGGGCCGCTGTGCGGAAAACCCCGATTGTGGCAACGCCCGGCGGCGGGGGGAACCCGTTGACAACCGGCGGCGGTTGGGGGTCGCGCGTCAGCGGTAGTGCTGGGCGGTACGCTGGCGCACCGCCTCGTCGCGCAGACTCTCCAGCGCCATCACCCGCACGCGGCCAATGCCCTGCAGTTCCATGAAGCGCTCGGTATAGATTTCAGGCCCCTGCGCGGTGTCGGCCTGGGACTTGCTGAAGCCCAGCGGCACCACGCCCTTGTCGCCATCCTTGCTACCACCGACATAAAGAACAATTGCCATGTGATGTGTTTCTCCTGTTACGTCTACTACAGGGTGCAGTTTACGCCACCCAGCCTGAAGATTCGGGGTGCAGGCTAATAACTGTTTTTTGCATGCAGATGACGTCGTGATATCGACGATTTACTTACACGGATTTAACGCGTCGATAACCTGGCTGGCCACCAGCCGCGACCTGTCAGCGCATAGATGTCGGCCGCGCGTTCAAACGGATTACGCGCACTGACGCCCCCGCACAGCAGATACACCGGCAGATACAGCGGCCCCAGCACCAGATACTGGTACACATGGGCGCGCTCGTGGTCGTGCAGCCCTATCACCGGCTCGCTGCACCAGCCGGCCTGATGGGCGTAGGTCCGGCACGGCACGTCCAGCGTCGGACCCGTATGCAGCACCACGTTGCCCAGCGTGATCGCCCCACCGGGGCCCCACGGGTAGTGACGAAACACGATTGCCAGATCACGCCCGCTCCAGTACGGGCGTGCCCCGGCCAACAGCCCGGCCACGCCTGCCAGCAGGCCGGCCAGCGTGTTCGGCAGGGTCCACAGCGCCCCCAGCAGCTGCAGCAGGCGCAGCGCCGGCCGCGGCAGGCTCAATCGGCTTCGTTCGGGATGAGCAGCCATAGGATGAGGTAGACCAGAATGCCGGGGAAAGCGGCTGAGGCGATCGAAACCACGACAAACAGGATGCGCAGCAGGGTCGTGTTCCAGCCGAAGCGATGCGCGATGCCGCCCATCACCCCGGCGATCATACGGTCGTTGAGCGAGCGCGACAGCGTTCGCGGGGCAGTGTTCATGGCGAGGTCCTCCAGCGGTGACTGCAGGCTACCGTACCGCCCGGGGTGTCTACGGCGCGCGGTGACCCGTAGAGCGGGGCTTGCCCCGCTGCGGTTGCCGGGCAAGCCCGGCACTACGTTGGGGGGCTTGCCGGGCAAGCCCGGCACTACGTTCGTGCCTGCAACCATTCGGTGATGGTTGCCGGCACCTCGCGCTGGGCGCGGCCGGAGACGTAGATGCCGATGTGGCCGCCGCGGAAGCTGCTCTCGGTGTAATCCGCGCTACCCACGCGCCCCCGCAACGCGCGCGAGGCGTCCGGCGGGACCAGATGGTCCTGTTCGGCGTAGATGTTGAGCACCGGCAGGGTCACCCGCGCCAGGTCCACGTTTTCGACGCCGATGCGCACGCCGTCGTGCATCAGCCCGTTGCCCTGGTAGAACTGCTTGATGAAGTCACGGAAGGCCTCGCCGGCCAGATCGGGCGAGTCGA
The DNA here is from genome assembly GCF_003935715.1 of Stenotrophomonas sp. 278. GTDB lineage: Bacteria > Pseudomonadota > Gammaproteobacteria > Xanthomonadales > Xanthomonadaceae > Stenotrophomonas > Stenotrophomonas maltophilia_AH. The sequence continues at coordinate 3,812 of NZ_RHPP01000090.1, forward strand.
AAATCCACTTCTCCATGCGCAGGAAATCTTCCAGCGCCGCCTTGTCGTCCAGGATGTCCAGCAGCCCCACGTACTTCTGCACGTTCAACCGGAACGGCTTGAGCATCAGGTAGCTGGCGTTCATCAGGTCGGCCGGAATGTTGCCCAGCGTATCCACCAGCAGGTCCACGTCCACCTGCCGGGCCCAGTGCGACAGCATGTTGTCGGGCGTGTGGAAATCGACCGGAGTAACCATGGTGATCAGGTTGGCCAGCTTGTGCTGGCGCAGCGCGGCGTAGCACAGCGCGAACACACCCCCCTGGCAGATGCCCAGCATGTTGATCGGCTGGCCATCGTGCGCTGCGAGCAGATGATCCACGGCCCCGTCGACGAATCGCAGCAGGTAGTCTTCCAGGGTCTGGTAGCGCTCGGAGCGGTCCGGATAGCCCCAATCCAGCACGTACACGTCATGGCCCAGTGCCAGCAGGCGCTGCACCAGCGAGCGGTCGGCCTGCAGGTCGACCATGTACGGCCGGTTGACCAGCGCGTACACGATCAGCAGCGGCGTGCGATGCACCGGTGGTTCCTCGCCGACGAAGCGGTACAGGCACACTTTGCCGTCGCGCCAGACCTCTTCGCGGGCGGTGCTGCCGTAGTCGACGTCGTCCACCGAGGGCAGCAGTTTCAGGCCGTCCATGAGCTTGCGCTGCATGGAGAGCGTCTCCTCCAGCAGGTCTTCGGCATTGAAACCAAGCGGGCCTTTCATGGTGTGGGCTTCCGTCGGGTGGTGCTGCCGGCACCGCGAAGCGACGCAGGGCGTCGCTCTACGGATGCGGTGGATTTCGCATCCCGTTTCGATTTCGCGGTCGATCTGGATGTCGGACCGGGTTTTGGTCGTGGCTTTGCCCTGGCTTTCGAATCCGGTGCCGGGTTCTGTGCAGCCGCCATGCGGCGGACCAGGCGCTCCAGCTCGGTGATGCGCCTATGGGCGGCATCCATTTCGGTGCGGGTGGGCAGGCCGAGCGCTTCGCACAGGCGCTCCACCTCATGCTGGGCCGCACCGCGCAGGCGCATCTGGGCATTGCCCAGCGAGGCATAGACCTGCTGGAACGGCTCGGACAGGGCGACCTTGGCATAGGCCTCTTCGGCCACCTCGATCCACAGGTCGAACATGGCGCGGGCGCTGGTCAGCTGGTTGCCGGGCTGCTCGTGCTCGGACAAGCGTTGCTCGAACAGCGCGTGGGCGTCGTCCAGCGCCTGCTGGATCTGCTCGACATAGGCGCGGGCATGCGCCTGGTAGTCCTGCTGGGCGCGCAGCAGCCCCTGCCAGCGGGCCTGGTGCTCGCGGGCCGGACCGAATGCGGGGCTCTGCAGCCACGGTTCCAGCTCCTTCTGCAGCCGCTCCAGCATCGCCAGCAGGTCGGGCCCACCACTCTGGGTATGCCCGCGCGCGCCCTGCAGCATCCACTTGAGCATGCCTCCGCCCTGCCCCTCGACGGCCTCGCGCCACGCCTGGGCAATGTCGGCACTGCTGGCGTCCTGGCCGGCGAACCGTGCCGCCACCGCCTGCATGGTGCCGTACCAGCCACCGGCCTGTTCGCGGAAACGGTGCACGGCCTCGTCCGCCTGGCGGTTTCCGGGCGCAGCGCCCGGCGCGGACATCAGCTGTGCCCAGCCCTCGATGGTCTGCTGCCAGCTGCCGGGCGCGTGGCCGCCCTCGACACCGCCGGTACTGGCCGCATGGCGCAGGGCATCCCCCCACGCGCTGAAGTACTGGCGCGCCAGCGCCTCGAAATCTCCTGCGTCGTGTGGGCCGCCTGCGCTGCTGCTCATGGCTTGGGAATTCTCAGGGTCTTGCTGATCATCAGCGAGCCGGACAGGGCGAACAGCAGCACCAGCGGGTGCAGCTGCCACGGCCCCAGCTGCCAGCCCCCCAGCCACAGGTCCGGACCAATGGCCCCGAGGCTGGCGGCAACGGCCAGCACCACCACCAGCACGAGGCTGGTGGGAATGGGGGTGCCTTCAAAATACGGCACCTTGTCGCCCTCACCGGCCAACGCTTCGGCGGTGACGTTGTAGCGGGCCAGCCGGCTGACGCCGCAGCACACGAAGTAACTCAGCACCAGCCAATCCCAACCGCCCTGCATGCCACAGGCATAGGCCAGGGCTGCCGGAGCCACGCCGAAGGAAATCACGTCCGACAGCGAGTCGAGCTCGCGGCCGAGGGTGGAGCTGGATTTGCGCCAGCGCGCGATGCGGCCGTCAAGCGCATCGAAAATGAAGGCCAGCGGGATCAAGGCCATGCCCCATAACAGGTAGCTGCGCTCGCCGTCCTGCACGTAGCGCATGGCGGCGAACACCGCGCCCATGCCGCAGAAGGCGTTGGCCAGGGTGAACCAGTCGGCCAGCTGGAACTCGCGCAGCATCGAGAAGTGACGTTTCATGAAAGCTCGAAAGACCGTGGTACGGAAAGAGTACCGCGAGCGACCCGGACCATGACAGCCTCCAGCGTATGGCCCCTTCGCACGGCGCTCACGCGATGGCGACCTGCGGTGAATTTTTCGCCACCCATCTTGACAGCGAGGGGGGCTGGGGACTTCCGGCGTTTATCCACAAAGTTGCGCACCGGTCATCCACACCCCCTGTGCATAACTGTAGAGCCGGGCTTGCCCGGCTACGCGTACATCAGCCGGGCAAGCCCGGCTCTACAGGCGGCTGTAGCTCCACGACTGCATGGACCCGTCGCGGTACGGCATCACGCCGTGGAACGGGCGCGGGTCGCTGTCGAACACCAGCGGCAGGAACTGGCGGTCGCCTTCCCACATCGGCAGGGTTTCGAGCTTGTCCACATCCACCCATTCCAGGGTGCCTTCGGGGTTGGCGGTCAGTGGCGTGCCGGTGTAGCTGTCGATCACGAACACGAAACCGAACCAGTCCTCACCGTGCTTGCCGAAACCGGGCCAGCTGAGGGTGCCGCGCAGGCGCATGCTGCCGCACTCGATCCCGGCCTCTTCCATGATTTCCCGGCGCATGCCCGCGGCAACGTCCTCGTCGCGCTCGATTTTGCCGCCCAGGCCGTTGTACTTGCCGAGATGATGGTCACCCGGGCGGGCATTGCGGTGGATCATCAGCACTTGCCCGCCATCGGGCGAAAGCACGTAGCCGAGGGTGGCCACGATGGGGGTGTAAGGCATGTCGTACGGTTCTTTGGGGACGGGGGTTTGATCATGCGAGACGGAGCAGCCGGGCAAGCCCGGCGCTACGCGATGGCGCGGGGAACGTCGACGGTGGCCGGGGCCACATCGCCGTCGCGGCGCAGGGTGGCCACGCCGTGGCCGCGTTCGGCCAGATACTCCAGCCACTTGCCGAGGAAGGTGTTCATGCGCATGCGATGGCTGATCAGCTCGGCCGGCGGCGGATACATCCCGACCACGTCCTGCCAGCGTCGGCCCACATAGCAATGGGTGGTCTCGGCCTGGCGGGCGTCGCGGTACAGGCGCACGTAGGCGGAAGGGTCGGGCTGTCCGGTGACCGGGTCGGCAAAGTCGTAGGTCAGGCGCAGTTCCACGGTGTAGCGGTGGCACTCGATCACGTCCAGGCGCACGTCCAGGCCGTCCCCCACCGAGGACACGTAGCTGCCCGCGGCCAGCTCCGAAGGCGCGAACAGCCGCACCAGATGCCGGTAGTTTTCCGCGTACAGCCCCATCAGCCAGCTCAAGCGGCTGAGTCGGGGGATGCGTTCGATGCGGGGCGATGCCTGGGCCATGAATCCGATCCTACACGTTGGAAGATCAAACGTGGGGATGGATGGGACCGGCCAAAAGGGCATGAGGTGTCACGACCAACGGTCGTGACCTACCGGTTCAGGCATCCCGGGCGGTGGGTCAACCCACTCAATAATGCTCGCGCTGCAGCCCCAGGGTCGCCAGCACCTTGCTGGAGATCTCCTCGATCGAGGTATGCGTGGTGCTCAGGGTGGGAATGCGCTCCATCCGGAACATGGTTTCGGCAGCGGCCACTTCGCGTCGGCAGGTCTCCAGATTGGCGTAGCGCGAGTTGGGCCGTCGCTCCTGCCGGATCTGCTGCAGCCGGTCCGGATCGATGGTCAGGCCGAACAGTTTCTGCCGGTACTGGCGCAGCCGGGGCGGCAGGCGGTCGCTTTCCAGATCTTCGTCGGTGAGCGGGTAATTGGCCGCACGCACCCCGAAATGCAGGGCCAGGTAGATGCAGGTGGGGGTTTTGCCGGCGCGTGAAACCGCTACCAGGATGACATCGGCGTCGTCATAGTTGATGGCGATGCCATCGTCATGGCTGAGCGCGAAGTTCATCGCATTGATGCGGCGGTGATAGGTCTCGAAGTCCACCATGCCGTGCGCCTGGCCGACCCGGGAGTGCCGGTTCACAGCCAGCTCACGCTCCAACGGCTCGATGAAGGGGGCGAAAACGTCGAGCATCAGCCCCCCGCTTTCGGCCAGGATCATGCTCAGGCCGCTGTCCACGCAGGAACTGACCACAATCGGCCGGACCTGGTAGCGCTCCCCGGCCGCGCGGATCCGTTCGCAGGCTTCCCGCGCTTTTTCCGGGTCGTCGACGAACGACATGCGGTCGGTAATGAAGCTGAATCCGGAGAACTGCGTCAGCAGGCTATGCCCAATGGTTTCAGCGGTGATACCGGTTCCATCGGATACGTAGAAGACCGGACGGATCATCGTCATGTGCCTGTGAACCCCTCTGAAGCCTAAAAAGGCCGTCGATACAAGCTTGTGCCAACGGCGGTCTGCCCGGCATCATATCGGCTTCTTCCTACGGACGTGGCCATCCAGCCCGCCTCGGGCGATGGCCAAACGGAGCATCGCGCTTGAACGAGAACATCCTGTGGTTGCACGAACTGCGCCTGGCCGACCTGGCACGCGTGGGCGGCAAGAATTCGTCACTTGGCGAAATGATCGGCAATCTGGCCGGTCTGGGGGTTTCGGTCCCCGGCGGTTACGCAACCACCGCTGAAGCCTTCAAGGACTTCATCGCACATAACGATCTTTCCAAGCGCATTTTCGACAAGCTGGCCACGCTGGACGTGGAAGATGTCACTGCGCTCACCGCAGCCGGCAAGGAAATCCGCGGCTGGGTGATCGACGCCCCGCTGCAGCCGCAGCTGGACCAGGACATCCGCACTGCCTACGCCAAGCTGAGCGCCGAGAATGGCGGCGGCGACGTGGCCGTGGCCGTGCGCTCCTCGGCCACCGCCGAGGACCTGCCGGATGCTTCGTTCGCCGGCCAGCAGGAAACCTTCCTCAACGTCACCGGTGCCGACGACGTCGTGCACAAGGTCAAGGAAGTGTTCGCCTCGCTGTACAACGACCGTGCCATTGCCTACCGCGTGCACCACGGCTTCAAGCACGAAGACGTGTTCCTCTCGGCCGGCGTGCAGCTGATGGTGCGTTCGGGCGTCGGCTCGTCCGGCGTGCTGTTCACCTTGGACACCGAATCGGGCTTCCGCGACGTGGTTTTCGTGACCTCCAGTTTCGGCCTGGGCGAAATGGTCGTGCAGGGCGCGGTCAACCCGGACGAATTCTACGTCTACAAGCCCACCCTGACCGCCGGCAAGCCGGCCATCCTGCGCCGCTCGCTGGGCAGCAAGGCGATCCGCATGGTCTATTCGGACGTGCCGGGCGAACGCGTGCGCACCGAAGACACCCCGGCCGAGCTGCGCCGCACCTTCTCGATCAGCGACGAAGACGTGCAGGAACTGGCCAAGCAGTCGCTGGTCATTGAAAAGCACTACGGCCGCCCGATGGACATCGAGTGGGCCAAGGACGGGGTCAGCGGCAAGCTGTTCATCGTGCAGGCCCGCCCGGAAACGGTGAAGTCGCGCAGCCACGCCACCCAGATCGAGCGCTTCGCGCTGACTGAAAAGGGCGGCAAGGTACTGGCCGAAGGTCGCGCCGTGGGTGCCAAGATCGGCTCGGGCGTGGCCCGCGTGGTCAAGTCCCTGGACGACATGAACCGCGTGCAGCCGGGCGACGTGCTGATCGCCGACATGACCGACCCGGACTGGGAACCGGTGATGAAGCGCGCCTCGGCCATTGTCACCAACCGCGGTGGCCGCACCTGCCACGCCGCGATTATCGCGCGTGAGCTGGGCGTGCCGGCCGTGGTCGGCTCGGGCAATGCCACCAAGGTGATCGAAGATGGCCAGCAGGTCACGGTCAGCTGTGCCGAGGGCGATACCGGCTTCATCTACGAAGGCACCCTCGCCTTCGACCGCACCACCACGGACCTGGGCAACATGCCGCCGGCTCCGCTGAAGATCATGATGAACGTGGCCAACCCGGAACGTGCCTTCGACTTCGGCCAGTTGCCGAACGCCGGCATCGGCCTGGCCCGCCTGGAAATGATCATCGCCAGCCACATCGGCATCCATCCGAACGCACTGCTGGAATACGACCGCCAGGATGCGGCGACCAAGAAGAAGATCGACGAGAAGATCGCCGGTTATTCCGACCCGGTCGGCTTCTACGTGGACCGTCTGGCCGAAGGCATTGCCACGCTGACCGCCTCGGTGGCCCCGAATCCGGTGATCGTGCGTCTGTCGGACTTCAAGTCCAACGAGTACGCCAACCTGATCGGCGGCACCAACTACGAGCCGCATGAAGAAAACCCGATGATCGGCTTCCGCGGTGCCAGCCGCTACGTCGATTCGACCTTCGCCGCCGCGTTCGCGCTGGAATGCAAGGCCGTGTTGCGCGTGCGCAACGAAATGGGCCTGGACAACCTGTGGGTCATGATTCCGTTCGTGCGCACGCTGGAAGAAGGTCGCAAGGTGGTCGAAGTGCTCGCCCAGAATGGTCTGAAGCAGGGCGAGAACGGACTGAAGATCATCATGATGTGCGAAGTGCCGTCCAATGCGCTGCTCGCCGATGAGTTCCTGGACATCTTCGACGGCTTCTCGATCGGATCCAACGACCTGACCCAGCTCACCCTGGGCCTGGACCGCGACTCCTCGATCGTGGCGCACCTGTTCGACGAACGTAACCCGGCCGTCAAGAAGCTGCTGTCGATGGCGATCAAGGCGGCGCGCGCCAAGGGCAAGTACGTCGGCATCTGCGGCCAGGGCCCGTCCGATCACCCGGACCTGGCCGAATGGCTGATGCAGGAAGGCATCGAGTCGGTGTCGCTCAACCCCGACACCGTGGTCGACACCTGGCTGCGCCTGGCCAAGCTCAAGGCCAACGGCTGAAGGTCGCCCTGACATGATGTTCATCGCGTTCGGTTCACACTGATCGCATCCAGAGCCCCGCCCTATGCGGGGCTTTGTTTTTACAGCCCCATCCCGGAGACCCCATGCTCGCCACTGCCGCGCCGATCACCACGCCCGCCTTCTTCCGTCAATGGAACTGGCAGCACATCCTGGAAACGTATGGTCTGCCGCTGCTGTCGGCGGTGGTGGTGCTGCTGATCGGGCTGTGGCTGGCACGCCGCCTTTCAAACGTGATGCCGCGCGCCACCGCGCGGGTCGGCGTGGACCCGATGCTGGGCAGCTTCCTGCGCAACGTGGTGTATGCGGCGGCGCTGGTGATCGTGGTGGTGATCGCCATTGCCACCCTGGGCGTGCCGGTGTCGCCGCTGCTGGCGGTGCTGGGTACCGCAGGCCTGGCGGTGGGCCTGGCGCTGAAGGACTCGCTGTCCAACATCGCCTCCGGGGTCATGCTGGTGACGCTGCGCCCCTTCCGCGTGGGCGACGTGGTCACCGTTGCCGGCCAGACCGGCAGCGTGCGCGAAGTGCGCATCTTCCAGACCGTGATCACCGGTGCGGACAACCAGCACACCACCATTCCCAACAACCTGATTACCGCCGCACCGATCATCAACCTGACCGCCGAGCCGACCCGGCGCGTGGAGCTGGTGATCGGCATTGGTTACGAGGACAACATCCAGCTGGCACGCGATACCGCACTGGCCCTGGTGAAGGCCGATCCGAGGGTTCTGGAAACGCCGGCACCGGACGTCGTGGTGTACGAGCTGGGTGCGCATTCGATCAACCTGGGCATCCGCTGCTTCGTGAAGTCAGCGGACTGGTTCGGGACCAAGGTGACGCTGCTGGAGCAGATCAAGCTTGGGTTTGACCAGGCTGGAATCAACATTCCGTATCCGCAGCAGGACATGCATCTGTATCTGCATGGGAAGGATGGTGGCGTCCAGACGGCCGATGCGTTGATTCGCGATCATTGATCCGTTGACACGCATGGCGTGTCACTACAGGGGCCGATTGTCCCGTAGTGACGCGCCATGCGCGTCATCACGGAACGTCGGAACTCCCCGCCACCACCGCATACGCCGCACGTACCGTCTCGTACCCGTACGTGCGCTCCAGCCGGCGCACGATGAAATGCCCGCGCGCCATGTCCTGGTAGTAGTCGGTAAACATGGTGTTGAGCGTCGCCCCGGCTACGGCACCCACGATCGGCACGGCCTGAGCGGCGAACTTCTCGGTGACCACCACGCCAAAGCGCGCGGCCACTTTCTCCACGATCTTGGCCAGCCATTTGCCGGCTTCCTTCGGAGTCAGCCCGATCATCACCCCACCGCCGCTGACCGCGGCACCGGTCAACTCGGCCGACAGATGCCGCATCACCTCAGCGGTGAAGCCACGGGTGACGTAGTAGCCGGTCTCGCTGGCATCGTCCTGGCCGGAGTTACCGCCCAGCGCGAAAACTTCCAGGCAGGCATGGCGCGTGGCCATGTCGCTCATGTCGAAACCCTCGCTGCGCGCCACGTCGGCCACCGCGCGCATCATGATGGTGGTCGACAGCGGCAGCTCGATGAACAACGCGGTGAAGCCGAACGCACCGCCCACTGCCCCCGTCGCGGCGGCGGCGGCCTTGTGCCAGCGCGTGGACGCGGCCTTGCCCGGCGTGTTGTCCATGCTCCACAGCGCGGCCTGGGCGGATTTGAACAATGCTGCCTCGACCGCGCCGTGAATTCTTTTGGACACCCACTTCGGCAGCTTGTTGACCGCGAACTCGAGCGGCGAGCCGATCAGGTTGGCCATCTTGGCCGTGAGCGTGGGCGATTCCAGCAGTGACACCGCCCTGCGCAGGTCGGCGTAGTCCTGCGAGGTGGGCAGGATGTGGGACTGCAGCGGCGGCGGCACCGGGCGGATCAGTTCGTTCATTGGCGGATCATAGCGCCGCAAGGTTGAACGATCCGTTTCCCGGTAGCGCCGGCCGTTGGCCGGCCCGCAGTATCGCCTGGGCCGGCCAACGGCCGGCGCTACCGAAGATACACCCGCAATTTCAGGCCGGCAGGCCCGACAACACGCCCATGAACTGCCGGTAATGGCGCAGCTCGGCAATCGAATCGTGCACGTCGCTCAGCGCGGTGTGGCTGGCCGTCTTGCCCACGCCAGCCGCCACCGAGGGAGCCCAGCGCTTGGCCAGTTCCTTCACCGTGGACACGTCCAGGTTGCGGTAGTGGAAATATTTCTCCAGCCTCGGCATTTCACGGTGCAGAAAACGGCGGTCCTGGCAGATCGAGTTGCCGCACATCGGCGAGGCACCGGCGCGGATCCACTGGGCCAGGAAGTTCACCGTCGCTGCTTCGGCCTGGCCCAGGGTGACCTCGCTGTCGACCACGCGCTGCCACAACCCCGAACGGCGGTGCTGGTTGCGGTTCCACTCGTCCATGGCCTCCAGTCGCTCCACCGGATGATGGATGGCGAATTCCGGGCCCTCGGCCAGCACGTTCAACTGCGCGTCGGTCACCACCGTGGCGATCTCGATGATCGAGTCGTTGTCGGTATCCAGACCGGTCATTTCCAGGTCGATCCAGATCAGTCGTTCGCTTTCCGCGCCGTTGTCGGCCATGTGTTCAAACCCGTTTACGAAAGCAGCCATGATACCGCAGCGGACCGCAGCCCCCAGCGGTAGCGCCGAAGGGAATGGCAGGAGCCATTCCCAACGTCGCGAAGCGACGGCCCGAAGGGTGCCCGCCAGGACGGCGGGCATAACGTTGGCCGGCCATCAACCAAGCGTCGGCAGCAAAGGCGGCTTGCCGCGCTTGGCGCGGAAATAGTTGGTCAAGCGTGTGCTGGCCTCTTTCGCCAACACACCACCATGCAGCTCCACGCGATGGTTGTGGCGTGGGTCTTCGAGCAGGTTGAACACGCTGCCGCAGGCGCCGGTCTTCGGGTCGCTGGCCGCATACACCAGCCGCGACACACGCGCATGCACCACCGCCATGGCGCACATTGCACACGGCTCCAGGGTCACGTACAGGGTGCTGCCGAGCAGGCGATGATTGCCCAGCGCCCTGCCCGCCTGGCGCATCGCCACGATCTCGGCGTGCGCGCTGGGATCGTGCTCGGCGATGTTCAGGTTCCAGCCCTCGCCGAGCAACTGGCCGTCAGCGCCGACCAGCACCGCACCCACTGGAATCTCATTGAACTCACGCTCGGCGCGCGCAGCCAGTGCCAGCGCGTGCTGCATCCAGTATTCGTCCTGGTCGTGCACCGGCACGCCCAGCGGCGGCGGCGGTGGCAGGCGTTCAACCATGGCCGTTGGCCTTGCGCAGGAAGGCTTCGAAGGCGGCCAGGGTGGCCTCGCTGACGTGGTGCTCGATCCCTTCTGCATCGCGGCGCGCCGAGTCGGCATCCACCCCGAGGGCCAGCAGGAAACGCTCCACCGTCTGGTGGCGCGCCCGCACCTCCACCGCCAGCTGCTCGCCGGCCGGGGTCAGGAACACGCCTCGATACGGCCGCTGCACGGCCCAGCCTTCCTTGACCAGCCGCTTGAGGGCCTTGGCCACGGTCGGCTGGGCCACGCCCAGACGGGTCGCAATGTCGACCTGGCGGGCCTCGCGGCCGTCGGCAATCAGGTCCGCAATCAGCTCCACGTAGTCTTCGACCAGCTCGGAGCGCCGCGCTTCACGCACCTGTGCGAAGCCCTCCACATGGACCTGGGCGTCGATCAGGGGGGCGGGCTTGCGGCTGCTGCTCGGCATGCGGGCAATGGTCCGTGGCGGGGCCGATGGGAAACTGGCGTGTAGTCTAGCGCAGCCAGCCGCCCTGCCCTCACCGCCCTCACTGCCGGCTCAGCCGCGCATGCGACGCTGCAGCCGGGTTTCGAACTGCACTTCCCCTTCCAGGTTGCGCGCCACCAGGGCTCCGCCGTGCGCACGGGCAAATTCGTGCGCGATGAACAAGCCCAGCCCCAGTCCGCGGCTCTCGTGGAAACTGGCCTTGAAGGGCTCGAACAGGCGCGGCAGCAGCGCTTCGGGAATCTGCCCCTGGTTGCGCACCTGCAGCAGCAGCGACTCCCCCGGGTTGCCGCGGACCAGCACCTGCACCGGCGCGTCTCCGCCATGCAGCACGGCATTACCCACCAGGTTCGACAGCAGCTGTGCGAGGCGGTCCGGGTCGCCATGCAGGGAGGTGTCGCCCTCGATATGCAGGTCGATCCGCGCCTGCGGATTCGCACGTGCCAGCTCGGCCACGACGACGCCGGCCACTTCGGCCAGGTCGCAGTCGCTGTGGTGGATGCGCAGACCGCCGCTGCGGATCCTGGAGAAGTCCAGCAGCTGCTCGACCATGCGTCCCATGCGCTCGGCGCTGTTCTCCAGATGCTTCAGGGTCTGCTGCACCGGGCCATCGTCGGGCAGATCCAGCGAGAGTTTGTCAGCGCAGAGCAGAATCGCCGACAGCGGCGTCCGCAGGTCGTGGGTGAGCACGGCCATCATGGTCTCGTTGAGCTTGAGCGCGTGCTCCAGGGCCTGGTTGCGCGCCTTCAACAGCTGCTTCTGCTGGTACAGCTCAATGAACACGTTGACCTTGCTGACGATCACCTGCGGCTCTATCGGCTTGTGCAGGAAGTCGACCGCACCGGACTCGTAGCCCTTGAACGCTCTTACCGGATCGTTCGGCGAAGCGGTCAGGAATATGATCGGCACGTCGCGGCTGCGGGTGGAGCCGCGCATCAGCTCAGCCAGCGAGAAGCCGTCGATTTCCGGCATGTGCACGTCCAGCAGCGCCAGCGCCACGTCGTGCTCCAGCAGCAGTTCCAGCGCCTGCGCGCCGGACGCCGCGCACAGGATGGTGAGGCCGTCGCGTCGCAACAACGCTTCCATCGCCACCAGGTTCTGCGGAATGTCATCCACGATCAGCAGGTTCACGTTGTCGGTCGGCGTTGTCATCGCCGCGGGCTCGATCAGGTTCATCGGGCAAGACCTTTGATACGTGTACAGATGGAAGAAAGCGGCAGCACCGCGTCAGCCCCGGCATGGGCCAGCGCGGACGCCGGCATGATCGGGGAAAAAGCCTCGTCCGGGCACTGGATCCAGGCGTGCCCACCGGCCTGGCGCACCGCCGCCACGCCGGCACTGCCGTCATTGCTGGCACCGGTCAGCAGGATCGCCAGCACACCGCTGCCAAAAACCTCGGCCGCACTCTCAAACAGCGGGTCGATGGCCGGGCGCGAATACAGCACCGGGGCATCCACCGAGAGGGCCAGGGTGTCGGCATCCTCCACCAGCAGATGATAGTCCGGTGGCGCAAAAGTGACGGTTCCGGGCCGCAGCGGCTGCTTGTCGTCGGCCTCGCGGACCGGCAGCGGGCAGCGCACGTCCAGCAGGTCGACAATGCGGCTGGGGCGGTCGCGCGGCAGGTGCAGCACCACCAGCACCGGCAGCGCCAGGTCGTCGGGCAAGGCGGCGAGCAGGGTCTGCAGCGCACTCACTCCGCCGGCGGAGGCTCCCACCACCAGCACCTTGAAATCCATGCGCGGGTCGGTCGGTGTGCTCATGCCAGCTTCCGGTACAGGCGCTGCTCGCGCGCGCAGGCTTCAAAGTCGTCGGCATGCTCGCCGAACTGCAGCGACTCCTTGCTGCCAAGACCCAGGAAGCCACGGTGCACCAGCGCCTCGTGGAACAGACCAATGGCCCGGTCCTGCAGGGCGCGCTGGAAATAGATCAGCACGTTGCGGCACGAGACCAGATGCACCTCCGAAAACACCGTGTCGGTGGCAAGACTGTGGTCGGCGAACACGATGTTGCGCTTGAGCGCACGGTCGAACACCACGCTGCCGTAGCCACTGCTGTAGTAGTCGGAAAGCGAGCCGGTGCCCCCTGCGGCCAGGTAGTTGCGGCTGAACTGGGCAAGCCGGTCCAGGCCGAACGCGCCGGCCTCCGCGGCGTGCAGTGCCTCGGGATTGATGTCGGTGGCGTAGATGATGGTACGGTCCAGCAGCCCTTCTTCCTGCAGCAGGATCGCCAGCGACCAGACCTCCTCGCCGGTGCTGCAGCCGGCAATCCAGATCTTGATCGATGGATAGGTGCGCAGCACCGGAATGGCGTGCTCACGCAGCACCTTGAAATAGGCCGGGTCACGGAACATTTCCGAGACCTGCACGGTGAAGAACTGCATCGCCTGGGCAAACGTCTCCGGCTCGGACAGCAGCCGATGCTGCAGGTCACCCAGGTTGGGGCACTCGAAGCGCGCCATTGCGTGGCGCATGCGACGGCGCAGCGAAGCCAGTGCGTAATCACGGAAATCGTAGTGATAGCGCTGGTACACCGCCTCCAGCAGCAGCTTCAGCTCCAGGTCGAACAGCTCAGCCTCGTTCATCGACGCGAGCACCACACGCGGCACAGGGAGACCAGCTTGTCGACATCGATCGGCTTGGAAATGTAGTCATTGGCACCGGCCTGCAGGCAGTGCTCGCGGTCGTCGGGCATGGCCTTGGCGGTCAGCGCGATGATCGGCAGATCGCGCCAGCGCGCCTCGCTGCGGATCTCGCGCATGGCGGTCAGGCCATCCATCTCCGGCATCATGATGTCCATCAACACCAGGTCCACTTCCGGCCCCAGCTTCTCCAGCGCCTCACGGCCATTGCGCGCGATCTCCAGCTTCACGCCCAGCGGCTCAAGCACGCTGGACAGCGCGAAGATGTTGCGCACATCGTCCTCGGCCAGCAGCACGGTGCGGCCGTCGAGCACGGCGTCGCGCCGGCGTGCCTCGCGCAGCA
>NZ_RHPP01000091.1 GCF_003935715.1 Stenotrophomonas sp. 278
GCCCTGGCCACCGGCACCCGGGCCACGCGCGCCGGGGCCACGGGCTGCGCCAGGACCGGCATTACGGTGGTTGCTCGGACCGGTGCTGACGCCATCGGGCACGTACCAGCTGCGGAACGCGGCCGGGTTGCCTTCCGGCAGGGCACGGCTGTTCTTGTCCTGGCGCTGCTTGAACGGGCGCTGCGACTGCTTGGCTGCCGCTTCGCCGCTGACGGTCAGGCCGCCCTTGAAGCCGCCGCCCTTGCCACCGCGACCACGGCCGCGGTCTTCGCGCACGTTGTCGAAGCGGCGCAGTTCGCGGCCTTCATCGGCCACGTTGTTGCCGTTGACGTAGGCGTTGCCACGGGCTCCATCGCGCGAGACGCGCACGGTGGTCTTGGCCGCACGACGCTGGCCGATCACCGGCTGCAGGGTCAGCGCCGACGGTGCGCCTTCTTCCAGCTTCAGTTCGGCGCGCAGCTGCTCGACCTGCTTGGCCGGCAGTTCAATCCACTGGCCGCGCAGCAGTTCGCGCGGCAGGCTGACCTTGCCGTAGCGGGTACGCTTCAGGCGGCTCACCTGGCAGCCCTGCGACTCCCACAGGCGGCGCACTTCGCGGTTGCGGCCTTCCTTCACCACGACGCGGAACCAGTCGTGCGAATCGGTACCGCCAATGCGCTCGATTTCATCGAATTTGGCCGGGCCGTCGTCCAGCGCCACGCCACGGGCGAGACGGTCGACGATGTTGTCGGGGACCTTGTCTTCGCCTTCCGGGGCACGCACGCGCACCACGTACTCGCGCTCCACCTCGAACGAGGGGTGCATCATGGCGTTGGCCAGTTCACCGTCGGTGGTGGCCAGCAGCAGGCCGGTGGTGTTGATGTCGAGGCGGCCGATGGCGATCCAGCGCGCGCCCTTCAGGGCCGGCAGCGCTTCGAACACGGTCGGGCGACCTTCGGGGTCCTCGCGGGTGGTGACTTCGCCTTCCTGCTTGTTATAGGCGAGCACGCGCGAGTTTTCGGTCAGTGCGGTGGCGACGAAACCACGGCCATCCAGGTCGACCTTGTCGCCACTCTTGATGGACTGACCGGTCTGCGCGACTTCGCCGTTGACCTTGACCAGGCCGTCGGCAATGCGCTGTTCCAGCGCGCGGCGCGAGCCGAGGCCGGCCTGGGCCAGGACCTTGTGCAGGCGCTCTTCGAGCTTGGGCTGTTCGGTGGCGGTTTCGCGCTTGAGCGAAAGCTTGTTCAACGACAGCTTGCGAGGGGTGTCACTCATTTACTTGGCTCCGGCCGGCGACGTTTCGTCGGCCTCTGGTTCGGGATCGGCTTCGTCAACAGCCACGGTCGTCGTCGCGACGGCGTTGTTTTCGGTTTCGTTCGGATGCGCCGCGCGTGTTCCCGGCGCGGTATCGGGTTCGTCGTCGCTGTCGGGGAGTGACGGCGGCGCGTTGGATTCGGGGTCGTGCGTATTGTCGGTTTCTTCGTCGTTTTGCGCCAGTCGGGCCGAGAAGCGGTCGAGGCGGTTCATGCGGCGGGTGTCGCCGGTGTCGGCGGTGCCCGGTTCATCCGTGGCAATCGGTGCGTCCGACGTAGAGCCGGGCTCTACCTGGCTGTCAGGTTGCGTCGGCGCGTCCAGCCGGGCAGAGCCCGGCTCTACCTGGCTGTCAGGTTGCGTCGGCGCGTCCAGCCGGGCAGAGCCCGGCTCTACGTCAACGCCGGCGGCGATCTTCCCGGCCGGCTGGCCGTCGCTGTCGAGTGGCAGCTGCGGTTCCAGTTCGCCGAGGTCACGCAGTTCCGACAGCGGCGGCAGTTCGTCCAGGCGCTTGAGCCCGAAGTAGTCCAGGAAGCCCTTGGTGGTGCCGAACAGGGCCGGCTTGCCGGGCACGTCACGGTGGCCGACCACGCGGATCCACTCGCGCTCTTCCAGCGCCTGGATGATGTTGCTGCTCACCGCCACGCCACGCACCTGCTCGATCTCGCCGCGGGTGATAGGCTGGCGGTAGGCGATCAGCGCCAGGGTTTCCAGGGTGGCGCGGGTGTAACGGGTCTTGCGTTCGGTCCACAGCCGGGTGATGTAGCCGTGCACTTCGTTGGTGACCTGGAAGCGGAAGCCGGAGGCGACCTCGACCAGCTCCACGCCGCGGTCGGCGCAGCCGTCGCGCAGGATTTCCAGTGCGCGCTCGATGCTGCCCGGCGGTGCCGGTTCCTCTTCCGGGAACAGGCCCTGCAGCTGGGCGAGGGTGAGCGGCTGGCTGGAGGCCAGCAGCGCGCCTTCGACAATGCGGTTGATCAGCGGTTGATCCATGCGTGAACGGGGCTCACTCGGTTTCGTTGGCGGCGTCGTTGTCGTCGAATTCGCTGTTGAACTGCAGCGGTTCGTTGGTGTTGCCCAGGGCCAGCGACTTGACGTAGATCGGGGCCAGCGGGGCTTCCTGCACGATGTCCAGCAGCTGCTCCTTGGCCAGTTCCAGCAGGGCCAGGAAGGTCACCAGCACGCCGAGCTTGCCTTCCTCGGCGGTGAACAGCGTTTCAAAGCGGTAGAACCTGCCGTCTTCCAGACGGCCCAGCACGTCGCCCATGCGCTGGCGCACACTCAGCGCCTCGCGTTTGATGGCGTGGCCGGTGAACAGCTCGGCGCGCTTGAGCACGTCGTGCAGGGCCAGCAGCATTTCCTTCAGATCCACCGGCGGCGGCAGCTTCACCGCCGCGCGGTCGGGAACGAAGGCATGCGCCAGGCTGGTGTCGCGGTCCTGACGGGGCAGGGCGTCGATATCTTCGGCGGCCTGCTTGAATCGTTCGTACTCCTGCAGCCGGCGCACCAGTTCCGCACGCGGGTCGGCTTCCTCGCCTTCGGCGCTGGGCGGGCGCGGCAGCAGCATGCGCGACTTCACTTCGGCCAGGATCGCCGCCATGACCAGGTACTCGGCGGCCAGCTCGAAGCGCAGCTCCTGCATGACATTGATGTACTCCACGTACTGCCGGGTGATCTCGGCGACGGGGATGTCCAGGATGTCCAGGTTCTGGCGGCGGATCAGGTACAGCAGCAGATCGAGCGGGCCTTCAAAGGCATCCAGGATGACTTCCAGCGCATCCGGCGGAATGTACAGGTCCTGCGGAATCTGCAGCACCGGCTGCCCATGCACCACGGCCAGCGGCATTTCCTGCTGCTGCGGGGCGGTCGGCCGGGTTTGCGGGTTCGCGTCGGACGCGAGTTCGGAAGTCATCAAGCGTGATGTCTGGATTGCATCGGACCGTTCGCCGGACCACACCCGCCGCCGGCAGGGCCGGAAAGCAGGAACATGAGCGGCATGGCACGCCAGGACCGGCGTGGTTTCCACACTACAAACAGCAGGGCGCGCCGCATGGGGCAGCGACATAACTACAGGGAGGTCGTCTACGTGTACCGGTGTGGGGCAGCGGGTCGGTCGTCGGCGGCCGAAGGGGCCGGAACCGACGGGGCTGCTGCGTCCAGCCACGTGCAATAAGGTGAAGAGTAAGCCGTTACCGGGCCTCTGTCCAGCCGGGCAGGCTAGAATCCACGCGTTTGTTAAGGTCACCCCCTGGAGTTGCCCGTGCTGTATGTGATTGAAGGCTATGACGGAACCGACGTGTTGGCGGCACGGTTGGCGGCGCGCCCCGCGCACCTGGCCCGGTTGACCGCCCTGCGTGACGAAGGCCGGCTGCTGCTGGCGGGCCCATGCCCGGCCATCGACAGCGAAGATCCGGGCCCGGCAGGGTTCAGCGGCAGTGTGGTGATTGCCGAGTTCGCCTCACTCGAGGCCGCACAGGACTGGGCCGCCGCCGACCCTTACGTGGACGCCGGCGTCTATGTGCGCACCGAAGTGCGCCCGTTCCGCAAGGTGCTGCCATGAATGCAGGGAGGGTGGAGCGCATCCGCGCCGCGCTGCAGGCGGCGCTGGACCCGGAACTGCTGGAGATCGAGGACGACAGCCACCGCCACGCCGGCCACGCCGGCGCGAAGGACGGGCGCGGGCATTTCAATGTGTATATCGTCAGCGCGGCCTTCGAGGGCAAGCTGCCGCTGGCGCGCCACCGGGCGGTCTATGCCGCGCTGGGCACGATGATGGACACCGATATCCATGCGCTGTCCATCCGCGCCGAGACCCCGGTCACAAAACCCTGAAACCCTTGTCCTGCCTTGTCCTGGCAAGTCCCGGGACGTTCCCCACAAGACACGCCGAGGTTACGACCATGCGACATTCACCTAACGTAGTGTTTACATCGGGGTTTGAAAACGCTTACATTCCGCGCCAAGCCCAGATCTCTAAGCCGTGGAGGGCGGCGAAGTGAACAAGGCAGCGATCACCATCAAGGATGTCGCGCGGGAAGCCCGTGTCTCTGTGGCCACGGTTTCGCGCGCTCTCAACGGGCACGAAAATGTCGCCGAGCCAGTGCGCAAGCTGGTGCTGGAGGTGGCTGCGCGCCTGCGCTACACCCCGCATGCGGCCGCGCGCAGCCTGAGCAGCCGCCGCACCAACACCATCGGGGTGGTGCTGCCGGACCTGTACGGCGAATTCTTCTCAGAACTGATGCGCGGCATCGACCAGGTCGCGCGTGCGCGTCGCCAGCATCTGCTGGTGTCCAGCTACCACGGCGACCAGGAGCAGCAGGGCGCGGCCCTGCGCGCGATGCGCGGCCGCGTGGACGGCCTGCTGGTGCTTTCCCCGTATGCGGAAAGCCCGGACTTCCTGACCGACAACCTGCCGCAGTCGCTGCCGACGGTGCTGATCAACACCTATCTGCCCGGCGAGGACCACCCGGTGCTGAGCATTGACGATCACGCCGGTGCCGTGGCGATGACCCGTCATCTGCTCGACGCGGGCCACCGCCGCATCGCCTTCATCGCCGGTCCCGACCTGAACTTCGACGCGCGCGAACGCCTGCGCGGTTTCCGCGATGCGATTGCCGAATTCGGTAATGGCGCGGAAGGTATCGAGCTGCCGGGCGATTTCGATGAAGCCTCCGGTCATCGTGCCGGACAGGAGCTGCTGGCGGCCGGCGCACTGCCCGATGCGGTGTTCGCGGCCAACGACATGATGGCGCTCGGCTGCCTGTATGCCTTCGCTCAAGCGGGCGTGCGCGTGCCGGCCGATGTGGCGCTGGCGGGCTTCGATGACATTCCACTGGCGCGCTTTGTTCACCCTTCGTTGACAACGATGCAGGTGAGTATCGCTGAGCTTGGCGATAAGGCGATGACGCGTCTGCTGCAGTTGATGGATGGCAACACCACGGAAACGGCAGGGTACAAGCACACGCTTGTGCCTCGTCTTATCGTGCGCGATTCAAGCGGTACCCGCACCACCTCGTAAACCACGCTGTCATATAAAAAACGAAAGGCGGCCGCAATGACGGCCACCACCACCCGGAGATTTTCGCATGACGTATTCCAATCACCGCACCCGCCAGCCGGCACGTCGCCTGCTGACGAGCGCACTGGTCAGCTGCCTGATGCTGGGCGCAGCCCCGAGCCTGATGGCGCAGTCGGCCACTTCGTCGTTACGCGGCCAGGTGGCCTCGGCCGAAGCCGGCACCGAAGTGACCGCCACCAACACGGCCACCGGTACCGTCCGCCGCGCCACCACGCGTGCCGATGGCAGCTACTCGCTGATGGGCCTGGACCCGGGCACGTATGACGTGGTTGCCAATGGCCAGACCCAGAAGGTGACGGTGACGGTTGCGTCGACCGCGACCCTCAATTTCAGCGGCGCGCCGGCCAACGGCTCCACCGCCAATGCGACCAACCTGGACACGGTGAACGTGGTTGCGCCGACCCTGCTGCAGGAAGTGCGTACTTCCGAAGTGGGCAAGACGGTCAGCCTGCAGCAGATCCAGACCACCCCGCAGGTGTCGCGCAACTTCCTGGAATTCGCCGACGCGGTGCCGGGCATGATCTTCACCCGTGATGCGAAGGGCAACACCTCGCTGCGCGGCGGTGCGACCAATGCCGACGGCACCAACGTCTACATCGACGGCGTGGGCCAGAAGAGCTACGTCAAGGGCGGCGGCGTGGCCGGCCAGTCCGGCAGCGCGGGCAATCCGTTCCCGCAGCTGGCCATCGGCGAATACAAGGTGATCAGCGGCAACTACAAGGCCGAGTATGGCCAGGTCTCCAGTGCGGCGGTGACCGCGGCGACCAAGTCCGGTACCAACGAATTCAAGGGTGAGGCGTTCTACCGCTACACCGACGAAGACATGCGTGCGATGACCCCGGCCGAGCGCCAGGAAGGCAAGACCAAGCAGGTCTCGGCCGAGAAGGAATACGGCTTCGCCCTGGGCGGCCCGATCGTCAAGGACAAGGCGCACTTCTTCGTCACCTATGAAGCCAAGCGCTTCGACCTGCCGGTGACCATCGCACCGGAAGGCTCGGTCACCAACCGCGTCGGCCTGCTGCCGGCCGAAGCTGCCGCGGGCCTGGGCCCGGCCAGCCAGCCGTTCGAGCAGGACCTGATCTTCGCCAAGATCGACTTCGAGCCGACCGACTATGACCGCATCGAACTGACCTTCCAGGACCGCGACGAAACCCAGCAGCAGTTCAGCGGCCAGACTGCGCCGTCGGCCGGCAAGGAAACCATCAACACCGACCGTCGTTACGCGCTGCGCTGGAACCACAGCGGTGAGCGTTTCTACAACGAGTTGATGGTCACCCACGAAGACTCGTTCAACAACCCGTACCCGCTGACCCTCGGCCCGGGCATCACCTACACCGCACCGGACGGCACCGACGAACGCATCCTGGTCAAGATCGGCGGCGCTTCGGCGCTGGACGCGCAGGTGAAGGGCCAGAAGGGCTGGTCGATTGAAGACAACCTGACCCTCAACGGCATCGAGTTCGCCGGCGACCACACCATCAAGATGGGTGCGAAGTACAAGGAAATCGATCTGTACGCGTCCGATGCCGCGCAGATCAATCCGCAGTACTCCTACACCCTGGGCGACCCGGACTTCCCGGACAACATTCCGTACAAGGCGCAGTTCGTGAAGCCGGTCACCGGCGTCACCGGCGTGTCCGGCGAAGTGCGTTCGAAGGTGAAGCAGATCGGCCTGTTCATCCAGGACGACTGGCAGGTCAATGACCACCTGCAACTGAACCTGGGCCTGCGCTGGGACTACGAAAAGAACCCGACCTACCTGGACTTCGTGACCCCGCCGGAAGTGGTGGCGGCGCTGTATTCGCAGGATCCGCGCGCTGCGGCCGGCCAGACCTACGCGCAGACCCTGGCGCTGAGCGGCCTGAACATCAACGACTACATCAGCACCGGCAACAACCGCAAGGCGTTCAAGGACGCCTGGCAGCCGCGCCTGGGCTTCTCGTATGACATCAATGCCGACGAGATGCACGTGATCCACGGCGGTGCCGGTCGTTCGTATGACCGCGACCTGTTTGACTATCTGCAGCTGGAAACCACCAAGCTGGCCCTGCCGCAGCCGACCGTGTACTTCCGCAACCCGGCCACCGGTGCCTGCCTGAACGGCCAGCCGGCCTGCTACGACTGGGATCCGGCGCTGATGGGCAACATCCAGGGCCTGCAGGCACTGCTGGGTTCCACCAGCAACGCCGGCCTGGAAGTGGATCTGCTCAACAACAACCTGAAGGCTCCGTACGCGGACCAGTTCAGCCTGGGCATGAGCAACCAGATCGGCGACTGGCTGACCGACGCCACCATCGCCCGTACGCTGACCTATGACGGCTTCGCCTTCACCCTGGGCAACCGTTACCCGACCGGCCAGTTCTTCGACGACCCGCGCCTGTGCGGTGGCACCTCGCCGGGCCTGGGCCAGGCGTGGAGCTGCAACGTGCCGGGCTTCGGCAGCCTGATCATCGGCCAGCAGGGCATCAAGACCCGTGCGACCCAGGTGCTGCTGTCGGCGCAGAAGCCGTTCACCAAGGAAAGCGGCTGGGGCACCTCGATCGCCTACACCTGGACCACCGCCCGCCACAACCGCGACATCAACGAGCATTACGCGTTTGACCGCGGCGTGATCGGTGATTACCCGACCATCCGTTCCAACGGCGCGCCGCGTCACCGCATCGTGCTGACCGGTTCGTATGCCGGTTTCTGGGACATCACTTTCGGCGGCAAGATCACCCTGGCCACCCCGACCGCGGTGAACGACTGGTACCCGGTCACCCAGGCCAGCGGCTATGACCTGCCGACCCCGGGTGCGGCGGTTGCGCAGGGCAACGGCAAGTTCCTGGTCGGTGGCAAGATCTGGGGCTACCGCTCGGTCGACCTGCAGGCGACGAAGACGTTCAAGATGCCGGGCGATACCGAGCTGTACGCACGTATCGACATCATCAACGTGTTCAACTTCGACAACTTCTCCAACTTCAACTACACCAAGTCGAACGGGAAGCTGCTGGCGAGCTACAACGAAACCGGCGACATCGTCGGTACGCCGCGCCAGGTGAAGGCCGAAGTGGGCTTCCGCTTCTAAGCGTGATGTGAAGTTCCGGGGTGACACGCAGGGCGTGTCACCTACGGGATAGATGCACCGTAGGTGACACGCCCCGCGTGTCACGACGGCAAACCGGTCCCCCCGCCAACCGGGGGTGAACCGGTTTTTTAAGCGTTTCACCTGTAAACGATTTCACTCCACGGGCCGGTATGCTGACGTGGAAACCGTATTCCCAGGAGGGCAGGCACGATGAAGGCAACGCGCGTATTGGCAATGGCAGTGCTGGCGATGGCCGTGGCAGGCTGCAAGCCGCAGGCAGAACCCACGCCCGCCAAACCCAAGCCGCCGGTGATCCTGATCGAAGCCGACGCCCCCCCGCGCCCGATGAAACCGGAACTGCCGCCGCTGTTCGATGACATTGAACGCCGCACCTTCCAGTTCTTCTGGGACACCACCAACGAGGTCAACGGGCTCAGCCCGGACCGTTATCCTTCGCGCCCGTTCGCCAGCATCGCGGCGGTGGGCTATGCGTTGACCGCTTACCCGATCGGCGTGGAAAACGGCTGGGTCAGCCGCACCCAGGCGGTGGACCGCACCCTGACCACGCTCAAGTTCTTCCGTGACCTGTCCAGCGGCCCGCAGCGCACCGGCAAGGGCGCGTACAAAGGCTTCTATTACCACTTCCTGGACATGCAGACCGGCCACCGCTATGACAGCTGGGTGGAACTGTCCAGCGTGGACACCGCGCTGCTGATGATGGGCGTGCTGTTCGCGCAGTCGTACTACACCGGCGACGACCCACGCGAAAAAGAGATCCGCGCCATCGCCGACACGTTGTACAAGCGCGTGGACTGGCCGTGGCTGCAGCAGCGTTCGCCGCTGATTTCGATGGGCTGGTTCCCGGAAAGCGGGTTCATCGACCACGACTGGATGGGCTACAACGAAGCCATGATGGTCTACATCCTGGCACTGGGTTCGCCCACGCACCCGGTCAGCCCGGACGCCTGGACGGTGTGGACGCGTACCTATGACAACGACTGGGGCGTGTTCCAGGGCCAGGAATACCTGTCGTTCGGACCGCTGTTCGGTCACCAGTACACCCACGTCTGGATCGACTTCCGCGACATCCAGGACGCCTACATGCGCGAGCGTGGCAGCACCTACTTCCTCAACAGCCGTTCGGCGGCATTGGCGCAGCGCGAATATGCCATTGCCAACCCGATGAACTGGAAGGAGTACGGCGAGAACGTGTGGGGCCTGACCGCCAGCGACGGCCCGCAGAACACCACCCAGGAATTCCGTGGCGAGCAGCGACAGTTCCGCCACTATTCTTCGCGCGGTGCCGGCCTGCGCGAGAACTTCGACGATGGCACCATCGCGC
The DNA here is from genome assembly GCF_003935715.1 of Stenotrophomonas sp. 278. Taxonomy (GTDB): domain Bacteria; phylum Pseudomonadota; class Gammaproteobacteria; order Xanthomonadales; family Xanthomonadaceae; genus Stenotrophomonas; species Stenotrophomonas maltophilia_AH. Next base: position 9,781 of record NZ_RHPP01000091.1, read on the forward strand.
CGACCGCGGCGATCTCCTCGGTGGTGTTCGCCCCGGAAGAGGTGATTCCGGCCACGCTGGAAATGCACAAGCGCTACGGCGACTACCTGTATTCCAGCTACGGCTTCCTGGACTCGTTCAACCCCAGCTTCACCTTCGACATTCCGATCAAGACCGGGCGCATGGTGCCGGACCGCGGCTGGGTGGCCAGTGATTACATTGGCATCGACCAGGGGCCGATCCTGACCATGATCGCCAACTATCGCAACGACTTCGTCTGGGACGTCATGAAGACCAATCCGCATATCCGCCGCGGCCTCGAGCGCGCCGGTTTCAGTGGCGGGTGGCTGACCCCGGACGGCGAGGAAGCGCCGCTGGCGCTGCAGAAGGATGAAAAAGCAGCCGCAGCGCGCTCGATCGGCATCGCCGAATCGCGTGCGGCGGCGGCCCAGGAACAGAAGAACAATGCCAACAACAACCGCAGCCAGCCGCAAGGAAAGTAAGCAGTGCCCGTGATTTTGCGTCCCCGCCGTTGGGTGACTTTGTTGCTGCTGGTGATTGGCAGCCTGTTGTTGAGTGCCTGCCGCAAGGAGCCTGAAGGCGTCACCGTGCGCTTCTGGGCGATGGGCCGCGAGGCCGAAGTGGTGAGTGGGTTGATCCGCGAGTTTGAAGCGGAGAATCCGGGCATCCACGTGGATGTGCAGAACATTCCGTGGACCGCCGCGCACGAGAAGCTGCTGACGGCGTTTGCCGCCGACGGCCTGCCGGACGTGTGCCAGCTCGGCAACACCTGGATTCCGGAGTTTGCCGAACTCAACACGCTGACCCCGCTGAAGCCGTTCGTGGCGCAGTCGAAGGTGGTGGACCCGGCCGACTACTTCCAGGGCATCTGGGACACCAACGTGATCCACGATGAGCTGGTCGGCGTGCCGTGGTACGTGGACACCCGCCTGCTGTATTACCGCAAGGACCTGCTGGCCAAGGCCGGCCACGACCATCCGCCGAAAACCTGGGACGAATGGAACCAGATGATGGCGGACATCAAGAAGATGCAGGGGCCGAACCGCTACGCGGTGCTGATGCCGATCAACGAGTTCGAGCAGCAGCTGTCGTTCGCCCTGCAGCAGCCCGACCCGCTGCTGCGCGACCACGATACCCGCGGCAATTTCCGCAGCCCCGGCTTCCGTCGCACCCTGGCGTTCTACGAGAACATGTTCGCGCAGGGCTGGGCTCCGCGCATGTCCGAGACGCAGATCAGCAACGTGTGGGACGAGTTCTTCCGCGGCTTCAACGTGTTCTATCTGTCCGGCCCGTGGAACATCCGCGAGTTCAAGAAGCTGCAGCCCAAGGAGCTGGAAGGGAAGTGGGGCACCGCCGCGCTGCCCGGTCCGGACGGCCTGGGCGCGGGCATTGCCGGCGGCACCAGCCTGGTCATCTTCCGTTCCTCGCAGCAGAAGGAAGCGTCGTGGAAGCTGATCGAGTTCCTGTCGCGTCCGGATATCCAGCAGCGTTTCCATTCCATCATCGGCGACCTGCCGCCGCGCCGCAGCACCTGGGAACACCCGTCGCTGGCCAACGACCCGCTGGCGCAGCCGTTCCGTGACCAGTTGGAGCGCGTGCGCGCCACGCCGAAGGTGCTGGAGTGGGAGCGGATCGTGCAGGAGATGCGCATCGTCACCGAAAAGGTGGTACGCGGCGGCATGGACCAGGACAAGGCGGTGACCGAGCTGGATGACCGCGTGGACAAGGTGCTGGCCAAGCGCCGCTGGATGTTCGAGCAGCAGCAGGCGGCGAAGGCGGAGGTGCAGCCATGAAGCAGCGTTCCCTGATCGGCTGGCTGTTCGCCGGCCCGGCGCTGGTGGTGATCGGCGTGTTCTTCGGCCTGCCGGTGGCGTCGGCGCTGGCGCTGAGCATCACCGACTTCGACCTGTATGCCCTGGCCGACGGAGCCAACCTGCGCTTTGTCGGGCTGGGCAACTACATCGACCTGCTGCAGACGCCGATGTTCTGGAAGTCGCTGTGGAACACCACCTACTTCGTGATCGTTGGCGTGCCGATGTCGATTGCGGTGTCGCTGGGCGCGGCGATGCTGCTCAACGCCCCGGCGGCGCGCTTCAAGGCCCTGTTCCGCACCGCGCTGTTCGCCCCGGTGGTGACCACGCTGGTGGCGGTGGCGGTGATCTGGCGTTATCTGTTCCACACCAGCTACGGGCTGGTGAACTACGGGCTGGGCCAGATCGGCATCGACCCGATCGACTGGCTGGGCGACCCCAACTGGGCCATGCCGACCATCATGCTGTTCGCGGTGTGGAAGAACTTCGGCTACAACATGGTGATCTTCCTGGCCGGCCTGCAGGCGATTCCGCATGACTTGTACGAGGCGGCGCGCATTGACGGGGCCTCGCGCTGGAAGCAGTTCCTGCACATCACCCTGCCGATGCTGGGGCCGGTGCTGCTGGTGGTCGGCGTGATTACCGTGTCGGGCTACTTCCAGCTGTTCGCCGAGCCCTACGTGATGACCCGTGGCGACCCACTGCAGAGCACGGTCAGCGTGCTGTACTTCATGTTTGAAGAAGGCTTCAAGTGGTGGAACCTCGGCCGTGCATCGGCGGTGGCGTTCCTGCTGTTCCTGATCATCCTGGCCGTCACCACCGTGATGTTGCGTTTCGGCCGCAAGAGGCAGTTGGTATGAGTCGTGAGATTGGCCAGTCGCGCTGGCATGCGTGGTGGGTGAACGGAGGGCTGGCGGTGCTGGCCGCCATCAGCCTGGCCCCGCTGCTGTGGATGGTGTCGGTGTCGTTCATGCCGACCGGTGAGGCGGCGCATTTCCCGCCGCCGCTGCTGCCTTCTTCGGTGACCACGAACAACTACCACGAGCTGTTTGCCCGTACCGGCATGGGCAACAACTTCATCAACAGCCTGGGGGTGTCGCTGGCGATCACTCTCGGTTCGCTGCTGCTCAACACCATGGCCGGCTACGCGTTCGCCAAGCTGCGCTTCGTCGGCCGCGAGCGCCTGTTCCAGCTGCTGCTGGCGGCGCTGGTGATTCCGGCCCAGGTGGCGATGCTGCCGCTGTTCCTGTTGATGAAGCAGCTGGGGCTGGTCAACAGCTACGGCGGGGTGGTGGTGCCGGCGCTGGCCAGCGTGTTCGGCATCTTCCTGGTGCGCCAGTACGCGCGTTCGATTCCCGATGAACTGCTGGAAGCTGCCCGCATCGACGGGGCAGGGGAGCTGCGGATCTTCTTCCAGATCGTGCTGCCGATGCTCAAGCCGGTGCTGGTGACCCTGTCGATCTTCACCTTCATGGGGGCCTGGAACGATTTCATGTGGCCGTTGATCGTGCTGACCGACCAGGAGCACTACACTCTGCCGGTTGCCCTGGCCACGCTGTCGCGCGAACACATCATGGACGTGGAAATGATGATGGCCGGCGCGGTGGTCACGGTGGTTCCGGTGCTGGCACTGTTCCTGGTGCTGCAGCGCTATTACATCCAAGGTCTGCTGCTGGGGAGTGTCAAAGGGTGAAACGTGCCGTCGTTGCGGTAGGTCTGGTTCTGGGGGCGGTGGTGTCGATGGCGGCGGTGGCAGCACCTCCGGCGGCTCCGGCCGCGGTCAAGGTGCTGGACAACTTCGACGACATGGGCGCGTGGAAACTGGTGGTCTCCGACCAGGTCAGCGGTTCGCTGCGCAGCGTGGCAGGCAACGGCGGCGGTCGCGCGCTGTGCCTGGACTACAACTTCCACGAGGTGTCCGGCTATGTGGGCATCCGCCGCGAACTGCCGATCACCTGGCCGGACAACTACCAGCTGGGCTTCCAGATCCGCGGCGACTCGCCGGGCAACGACCTGCAGGTCAAGCTGATCGATGCCAGCGGTGACAACGTCTGGTGGGTGAATCGCCCGGGCTACAGTTTCCCCAAGACCTGGACCGGCGTGCAGTACCGCAAGCGCCAGATCGACAAGGCGTGGGGGCCTTCAGCCGAGACCACGCTGACCAACAGCAAATCGGTGGAGTTCACCATCTACAGCAAGGTCGGCGGTCGCGGCACGGTGTGCTTCGACCGGCTGACCCTGCAGCCGCTGCCGCCGGTGGACACCTCGGCACTGACCGCCTCGGTGATCGCCGATACCGCCACCGCGCTGCAGGGCCGGCTGGTGGACGGCAAGGCCGACACGGTATGGATCAGCGGCGGCGTGCAGGATCAGACCATCAGCCTGGACCTGCACAAGGTGCGTGAGTTCGGCGGTGCGGTAATCCAGTGGGTGCCGGGGCTTGAGGCCACGCGCTACCTGGTGCGTGCATCGAGTGATGGGCGCGACTGGAAAACGCTGCGCGAGATCACCGCCGGCGGTGGCGGCGACCGCGACTGGCTGGCATTGCCGGACACCGAGGCGCGCTACCTGCGCTTCGACCTGCAGGGCGGACGCAGCTGGCGCTACGGCATCCGTGACATCGCGATCAAACCGCTGGATTTTGCCGGCACTCCCAATGAATTCATCGAATCGGTCGGCGCGGACCTGCCGCGCGGGTCGGTACCACGTGGCTTCAGCGGCGAGCAGCCGTACTGGACCCTGCTGGGCCTGGACGGCGGCAAGGAGCAGGCGCTGATCGGCGAAGACGGCGCGCTGGAAGTGGCCAAGGCCAGCTTCAGCGTCGAGCCCTTCGTGGTGGTCGACAAGAAGGTGCTCAGCTGGGCCGACGTGGAGTCGAAGCAGTCGCTGCAGGACGACTACCTGCCCATTGCCAGCGTGGACTGGACGCACCCGAAGGCGGGGCTGAAGGTGACCGGCTTCGTGCAGGGCCGGCCGGACAATGCACAGCTGGTGGGGCGCTACGCGCTGCACAATCCGGACAAGGTGCCGCACGAGTACACCCTGGCGCTGGCGGTGCGGCCGTGGCAGGTGAACCCGCCGCGGCAGTTCCTCAATACCGTGGGCGGTTTCAGCCGGATCGACACGTTGGACTTCGAGCCTGGCCAGGTGGAGGTCAACGGCAAGCCGCGCGTGTTCCCGCTGCAGCCGGCCGATGCCAGCTTTGCCAGCACCTTCGACAGCAAGCTGGAGGTCATGCACCTGGCCAGTGGCCATCTGCCGACCACCACCGAAGTCCGCGACGTGACCGGTCTGGCCAGCGGCGCGCTTCTCTATCGCTGGACCCTGCAGCCGGGCGAAACCCGCGAGGTGGCGCTGGTGCTGCCGCAGACCGGCAACTGGACCACGCCCAAGGGCTTCGACGCCGACAAGGCGCAGCAGCAGGTTGCGGCGATGTGGCGCACCAAGCTGGACCAGGTGACCCTGCAGGTGCCGGCGGCGGGCAAGCCGCTGGCCGACACCCTGCGCACCGCGCTGGCGCACATGCTGATCTCGCGGGTCGGTCCAAGCCTGCAGCCGGGCACGCGTTCCTATTCGCGCAGCTGGATCCGCGACGGCGCGATGATTTCCGAAGGGCTGCTGCGGCTGGGCCGCAGCGATGCGGTGCGCGAATACGTGAACTGGTACGCGCCCTATCAGTTCGAGAATGGCAAGGTGCCGTGCTGCGTGGATGCACGCGGCAGCGACCCGGTGCCGGAGAACGACAGCCATGGCGAGCTGATCTTCAACATCGCCGAATACTGGCGTTATACCGGTGACACCACCTTCCTGGAACTGATGTGGCCGCATGTGCAGGGTGCGTATCAATACATGGAACAGCTGCGCCTGAGCGAGCGCACCGAAGAGAACCGCGCACGCAATCCCGCCTTCTACGGAATGATGCCGGTGTCGATCAGCCACGAGGGCTATTCGGCCAAGCCGATGCATTCGTACTGGGACAACTTCTGGGCGCTGCGCGGTTACAAGGACGCGGCTGATATCGCTGCGGCACTGGGCAAGCTGGAAGCGATGCAGATCAGTGCCTCGCGCGATGAATTCCGCGCTGACCTGGATGCCTCGCTGCGCGCGGCGGTGGCCCGGCACAAGATCGACTACCTGCCGGGCGCGGCCGAGCTGGGCGACTTCGATGCCACCTCGACCACCATCGCGCTGGCCCCGGGTGGCGAACAGGGACGCCTGCCGCAGCCCTACCTGGACAACACCTTCGAGCGCTACTGGACCCAGTTCGAGCAGCGTCGCGACGGCAAGCGCGAATGGAAGGACTACACCCCGTACGAGTGGCGCAATGTGGCCGCGTTCGTGCGCCTGGGCTGGCGTGATCGCGCCTGGCAGGCAACCCAGTTCTTCTTCAACGACCGCGCGCCGCAGGCCTGGAACCAGTGGGCAGAAGTGGTCTCGCGCACGCCGCGCAAGCCGTTCTTTGTCGGGGACCTGCCGCATGCGTGGGTGGCTTCGGACTTCGTGCGCTCGGCGCTGGACATGTTCGCCTACAGCCGCGACGTCGACGACAGCCTGGTGCTGGCCGCCGGCGTGCCGACCCGCTGGCTGGAAGGGAAGGGCGTGGCGATCAAGGGCCTGCGCACCCCGCACGGGCAGCTGAGCTATGCGCTGAGCCGTACCGACAAGGTGTTGACCCTGCAGGTGCAGCCGGGTCTGCTGGCCCCGCAGGGCGGACTGGTGCTGCCGTGGCCGTTCACGGGCGAACCGGGCGAGGCCACCATCAACGGTGAGCCGGCGCAGTGGGTGAACGGTGAGCTGCGTATTGCGCATGTGCCGGCCACGGTGGAAGTGCAGATTCCGGCGGCGGCGCGACGCGCCGAACGCAAGGCACCGTAATGCGCGGTGCCGTATGCGGATTGCCACAGGTGTGGCTGCTCGGGCTTGCCCTGGCAATGGCGGGGAGTGCCACGGCGGCCCAGCCCGACGCGGCTGGCCTGAGCGTGGTGACGTTCAATCTGCACCATGATCGGGAAGACTGGCCGGAACGACGGCGGGTGATCCAGCGTGAACTGGAGCGGCTGCAACCCGACGTGGTCGCGCTGCAGGAGGTGATCCAGAAGCCGCACGTGCGCAACCAGGCCGCGTGGCTGGCGCGCAAGCTGGGCTACGACTATCTGTTCGTGTCCACCGACCCGCCCGGACGTTTCAAGCGCTATGGCAATGCGTTGCTGACGCGCCGCCCGGTGCTTGCGCGCAACGAACACCTGCTGGCCCCGCGCACCGACTACCGCACGGTGGGGCATCTGCGCATCGACGTGGACGGGCAGGCGGTGAGTGTTTACGCCACCCATCTGAACGAGCGTTCCGACGACGCCGGCAAGCAGATCCGCGGCGAGCAGATCGCCGATCTGCTGGCGTTCGTGGCACGCACCTCCGGCGGCGCGCCGGTGGTGATTGCCGGAGATTTCAACGCGCAGGTGGATGCAGGGGATCTGAGTCCGCTGCGTCAGCGGTTTGGTGACAGCTATGGCAGCGTGCACGTGAACAACGAGCTGGCGCAGGTGAGCACCTTGAACCGGCACTACTTCGATGCCCCCCGCCGGATCGACCATGTGTTCTTCCAGCAGGACCAGCTGGTGGCGCGTGAGGCCCGGCTGTTGTTCGACGAACCGTACGCGGAAGGACGCTGGGCGTCGGACCATTACGGGGTGTGGACACGCCTGCAGTTCGCGCCGGGGTTGTAACCGCGCGCCTGAAACCCCGTAGAGCCACGCCCTGCGTGGCTGCGCGCGCGGTGCTGAAACATTCGTAGAGCCACGCCCTGCGTGGCTTCGACCACGTTTGAGATCGCGAAGCCACGCAGGGCGTGGATCTACGGCGGATTGGATCCCACAAACAAACAGCGGCCTTTCGGCCGCTGTCTGCGTATTGCCTTAACCAAGCCACGCAGGGCGTGGCTCTACGGATACTCTACGATCAAGGCTTCTCAGCCTTGTCCTCTTCCGCCTTGGCAGCGGCTTCGGCCGGGGCGAGTTCATCGGTCGGGATGTCCTCGCGGGCTTCGGCTACCGCGGCCTGGGC
>NZ_RHPP01000092.1 GCF_003935715.1 Stenotrophomonas sp. 278
GGACGCGACCGAGGTGGACGTCGCGGCGGCCGCCGGCACCGGCCGGCCTTCCAATGCGGCCTGCGCGCGCTGGGCTTCGGCCCGGGCACGCCGCTGCTCTTCAGCACGCGTGCTGGCGGCCAGTTCCGCGTCCGACATTTCCACTTCCTTGCCGGGCAGCAGGGTGTAGAAGTCGTACTGGGTCGGAGCCGGCTTGGCCGGTTCGGCAGGCTTGGTGGCACCCGGGCGCGGCAGTTCGGTGTCGACGTCGGTATCGGCGTCGCTCACCGGGGCCGGCTGCGCGTTCGGGTTCGGCTGCGGGCCGACCCGCAGGAAGCCGTCGCCTTCGCTCTTGAACAGGTTCGGTGCCGCCAGGAACACCACCGCCGCAATCGCCACACCGGCCACCAGCCACACCCATCCGGGTGTGCCCTGGCTGCTGTTGCGCCGTGCCTGGCTCTTGCCGCGTCGTGCTGCCATTTACTACTACTCCGGTGATTACATTTTTTCCGGGGCGGAAACGCCCAGGAGGTTCAGACCATTGGCCAGCACCTGACGCGCCGCGCAGGCCAGCGTGAGCTTGGCATTGCGCTCGGCGTCGTCAGCCACCAGCACCTGGGTGCCGTGATACCACGTGTGGAATGCGTGCGCCAATTCACGCAGGTACTGCGCGATCAGGTGCGGTTCCAGTGCAATACCCGCCGCTTCCACCACTTCCGGGAAGCGCGACATTTCCACCATCAGCCACAGCGAGGCTTCATCGCCCAGGGTGGCCAACGAAGCAACATCGCCCTGGCTGAAGCTCAGGCCCTTTTCCTGGGCCTGGCGCAGCAGGCTGCACACGCGGGCGTGCGCATACTGCACGTAGAACACCGGGTTGTCATTGCTCTGCTGGCGGGCCAGGTCGATATCGAAGGTCAGCTGCGAATCCGGCTTGCGCGCGATCAGGAACCAGCGCACGGCGTCGCGGCCCGTTTCTTCAATCAGGTCGCGCAGGGTCAGGTAGCCGCCAGCGCGCTTGCCCAGCTTCACTTCCTCGCCGCCGCGCATCACCGTCACCATCTGGTGCAGCACGTATTCCGGCCAGCCCTTCGGAATGCCCACGTCCAGCGCCTGCAGGCCGGCGCGCACGCGCGCCAGCGAGCCGTGGTGGTCCGCACCCAGTTCGGTGATGGCGCGCTCATAGCCGCGCTGCCACTTGCTCAGGTGGTAGGCCACGTCCGGCAGGAAGTAGGTGTAGGTGCCGTCGGACTTGCGCATCACGCGGTCCTTGTCGTCACCGAAGTCGGTCGAGCGCAGCCACAGCGCGCCGCCTTCCTCATAGGTGTGGCCGGCCGCGTTGAGCTGGGCCACGGTCTCCTCGACCTTGCCGTCCTTGTACAGCGAGCTCTCCAGGAAGTAGATGTCGAAATCCACCCCGAATGCCGCCAGGTCCAGGTTCTGCTCGTTGCGCAGGTAGGCCACGGCAAAGCGGCGGATGCCGTCCAGGTTGTCCGGGTCGCGCTCGCCGACCACGGTGTGGCCTTCCAGCTCGACCTTGGCCCCGGCCAGGTAGGCATCGGCCACGTCCTGGATGTAGTCGCCGCGGTAGCCCGCTTCCGGCCAGCCGGCGTCGTCCGGCTTCAGGCCCTTGGCGCGGGCCTGGGTGGACAGGGCCAGGTTCTCGATCTGCACGCCGGCGTCGTTGTAATAGAACTCGCGCTTGGCATTCCAGCCGTTGGCGTCCAGCAGGCGCGCCAGGCAGTCGCCGATGGCGGCGGCGCGGCCGTGACCGACGTGCAGCGGACCGGTCGGGTTGGCCGACACGTATTCCACGCCGACGGTGCGACCGTTGCCGTTCAGGTTGTGGCCGTAATCGGCCCCTTCCTTCAGCACGAAGGCGGCTTCACGCTGGTAGGCGCTGGCAGCCAGGCGGAAATTGATGAAGCCCGGGCCGGCAATGTCCACGCCGGTCACGTCGTCGCTCTTCGGCAGGGCATCGACCAGGGCCTGGGCCACGGCGCGCGGATTGCTGCGCGCGGCTTTGGCCAGCAGCATCGCGGCATTGGTGGCGAAATCGCCGTGCTCACGGGTCTTCGGGCGTTCCACCACGAAGTCCGGGGTGAGGGTATCGGCCGGCAGCGTACCGTTGGCACGCAGGGCTTCAATGCCCTGGTTGATCAGGGCGCGGAGGAGATTTTTCACAAGGCCTGCTTTGAGACGGGAGCGGCGGAATCGGCAATTTTAGCCCAGATGGGCCCCAAACCATTGAACCGCCCCCCAGCAAGGGGACCTGACCACCCCGTTCAGCCTCAAACCCGCCCCAGCCACCCCCGCTCGGCCATCGACACCGGCTCCCCTTCCCCAACCACGATATGGTCCAGCAGCCGGACCCCGACCAGCTGCAATGCCGCCTGCAGTTCCACGGTGACATGCCGGTCGGCCGCCGAAGGCTCGGCATGCCCGGACGGGTGGTTGTGGCCGACGATGACCGCCGCCGCGTTGTGCAGCAGGGCGTGGCGGGCGACTTCACGGGGGTAGACCCCGGACGCGTCGATCGTGCCCGAGAAGAGCTCTTCGAAGGCCAGCATGCGGTGGCGGTTGTCGAGGAAGAGGGCGGCGAATACCTCCACCGGCCGGCCGCGCAGACGCTGCTTGAAGTACTGTCGGGCAGCGAGCGGATCGCTGAGCAGTTCGCCTTTGGCGAGCTTCGCCGAGAGATGACGCCGGGCCAGCTCCAGACTCGCCACCAGCATGCAGGCCTTGGCCATGCCGAGCCCCGGCAACTTCGACAGGTCCTTGGCCGGCATGTCGAGCAACTTCCGGAGCGGACCGTGGTGCTCCAGCAGCTCGCGCGCGATGTCCATGACGTGGCGTCCCTTCTGGCCGGTCATCAACAATAGAGCCACAAGCTGGGTATCGCTCAATGCCGCCGGTCCGTTGGCGATCAGGCTCTCCCGAGGGCGCTCGTCCTTTGGCCAGTCACTGACGTTCGGCATCACGCTTGCGTGCCTTGTACTTCCGATCGGCCAATACTGAGTAGATGCCAGTTGCGAGGCCGAGGATTGAAATCACGACTGAGGCGACGACCACGAACGTTGTCATCTCTTTTCTCCTGTTTGCTGATTGGCTGATGTGGAAAACCAGCTGCAATCGACAATGCATGATGTTGTCTCGCAGCTGCGGATGGACGCTACGCTCTCCATCAAGCAGCCGCGAGGCCGTGAGCGACATCGGCCTGAAAGTTGCCTCCAAACCCGGAGTTTTCGATGGGGTGCGATTCGATCCGGCGGACGCGCCTGTGTCGCCAATAGTCTCGATGCGCTGATGCTGGCGATTTGTACGATTGACGGAGGATCGCGCGCCTCATAGTCTCCGGCTCGTCGAGGTAACTCGACCTACGAGACTGCACGCGATTCATAGACACAGTCTGTGCGCTAGCTGCAGCAGGCGGGCCAGGTGATGACAAACCTGGCCAACGTCTTAAAAAAGGCCCTCGGCAAACGCTGCCCAGGGCTCTGTCTCAAACTGCTCTTTACTGCGCAGCACCCTTCCCCGGCCCGCGATACCGCGACAGCCAATGCGCATACGGTGCAGGCAGCGTCCACGCCGGATTCTCCTCACCCAGCGCAATCGCCAACTGGTACGGGTAATGCGGATTGGCCAGATGCGCGCGCGCGATCAGCACCAGATCCATGCTGCCCTCGGCCACCGCCTTCTCCGCCATGTGCGGATCATCAATGCACCAACTGGCCGCCACCGGCATCTGCGCGTCGTGCTTCAACCGCGCGGCCACCGGCACGAAGAATCCCGGGCCCCACGGTGCCTTGCTGTTCAACGTGGAGAAACCAATGCTGGCATCGATCAGGTCCAGCCCGCCGTCGCGCATCTGACGCACCAGCTGTGCGGCTTCGGGATAGAAGCTTTCGTCGCTGCCGTCGTACTCCACCACGCCAAAGCGTGCGGTCAGCGGCAGGTGTTCCGGCCACACCGCGCGCACGGCGGCCAGGGTTTCCAGGAGGAACCGGCCACGGTTGCCGGCACTACCGCCGTACTGATCCGTGCGCCGGTTGGCCACCGGCGAGAAGAAGCTCTGCGCCAGATATCCGTGCGCGAAGTGCAGCTCCAGCCACTGGAAACCGGCCGCAAGTGCACGCTTGGCAGCAGCGACGAAGTCAGACTGTACCCGGGCAATGTCATCCAGCGTCATCGCACGGGGCACCTTCGGCAGGCCCGCGCCGAAGGCAATCGCGGAAGGGGCGAGCGTCGGCCAGCCGCGGCGGTCGTCCTCGGCAATGTGGTCATCGCCTTCCCACGGCAGGTTGGCGCTGGCCTTGCGACCGGCGTGGCCGATCTGGATGCCGGGCACCGCGCCGGCGGCTTTGATAGCGCTGGCGACCCGCGCCATGCCCTCAATGTGTCCGTCTTCCCACAGGCCGGCGCAGCCGGGCGTGATGCGACCTTCCGGCGACACCGCGGTGGCTTCCACGATCACCAGGCCGGCTCCGCCTCGGGCCATGCCGGCGTAGTGGGGCGCGTGCCAATCGCTCAGGTAGCCCTCATGGGCCGAGTACTGGCACATCGGCGGGATGGCGATGCGGTTGCGCAGGGTGACGTCTTTCAGCTGGAACGGGGTAAACAGGGCGGCCATCAGGTTCTCAGGTAGGGGAGCTTCACCTGATAAGGGTAGGGACCGCGCACCCATTGGTGCTCTAATGGCGCCTTATCCTTTGGATAAGAGTTCGTTATGCAGAACCCACAGTGGTTGCGCTCGTTCGCAGCGGTCGCCGGCACCGGTGGCTTTACCCGTGCCGCCCATGCGCTGGGGCTTACCCAGGCTGCGGTCAGTCAGCATGTCCGGCAACTGGAGGCCGAACTGGGCCCGCTGTTCATCCGCCGGCCGCGGCAGGTCGAACTGACCCCCGCAGGCGTCGCGCTGCTGACCTACGTGCAGGAAACCGAGCGCGCCGAGCGCCGCCTGCGGGCGAGCCTGAGTGACGCGGTCACCGACGTGGGCGAGGTGAGCTTCATCACCCCGGGCAGCGTCGGGCTGGCGCTCTATCCCATCTTGCTGGACTACCAGCGCAACCATCCGGGATTGTGCATCCGGCATCGCTTTGCCCCCGATCCCGACATCCTGCAGGCGGTGCTGCAGAAGCAGTACGAGCTCGGGCTTGTCACGCTCAAGCCAGATGATCCTCGCCTGCTCGCCACCCCATTCACCGAGGAATCATTGGAACTGGTGGTACCCGCAGGCGAAGTGGCGGAGCAGTGGTCCGATCTGCAGCGACTGGGCTTCATCGATCATCCGGACGGCCGCGCCATGGCCACCCGACTGCTCTCGCGACGCTACCCGGGCAATCCGGGCATCGGCACGCTGCCGGTGCATGGCTTCACCAACCAGGTGGCGCTGATTCTCGAACCGGTGGCACGCGGGCTGGGCTTCACCGTCATCCCGCGCCACGCCCGCGAATCGTTCGCACAGCCGGACGCGCTTCGCGTGGTGGACTGCGGCGAGCCGGTGGTCGATACGTTGTGGCTGATCCATCGCGCCGAGTGGCCGCTGTCGGGTCCGGCGCGATGGTTGGTGGAGCAGCTGCGGGGCGTGCCGAGGTTTCAGCTGGGCCGGTGCAGTGCGCCGACAACGTAGGGCGTGCTCACCCGTTCCCGCTCAGCGCCAGACCGCGACCGCCTTCCCTCGACTGTCTGGAACGGTAGACGAACCGTTGCCTGGTTCGCTGCGCTCTGGACCATCCGACAGGCATCCCCGGAAGTATCGGGTAGATCGGCCGCAGCGGCGAGGGAAGGCAGCAGGCTCAGCAGGATCGAGAGAGCCTGCACGTGGACGGAGTTTCGCATCGGGACTTCCTGGTCGTGTCGAGTCCGGACAAGCTGCCTCGACGGGACCCGCCGGTACAGTAGCCGTGCGACAGAATCTCCTTTTTTCCGACGAACCGCCCGATGCAGGGAGCGGCCCCTGGGCCGCGCTACCATGGCTGTCTCTTCTCAGCGTGCATCCAGGTGACACATGCTCAATCACGTCATGGTCGGCTCCAACGACATCGAACGCTCAAAGGCCTTCTACAACGCCGTGCTGGGCGGCGTGTTCGGAGCCCGCGAGCCGTATGAGAACCGCGCCGATTCCGGCCATGTCCGCCTGTTCTACCGCCACGACGGCAGCAGCTTCTGTGTCAGCCAGCCCATCAATGACGAGCCGGCCACGGCCGCCAACGGAGCCACCATCGGCTTCAAGTGCACGTCGCCCGAACAGGTCCAGGCGTTCCACGATACCGCAGTGGCTGCCGGCGGAACCTCCATAGAGGCCCCGCCGGGACTGCGTGAGAGCAACATGGGCGCAGCGTGGCTGGCCTACGTGCGCGATCCGGATGGGAACAAGCTGTGCGCGATCTACCGGCCGGCGTAAACCCCACGCAACCCGCTATCCCGGATTCTTCGGCCCGATGTCCAGTTGCCAGCAGTAGCCGCCCTCCTTCCAGATGCGGGCGACCTGGCGTGCGCGGTTGACGGCAACGCGGATTTCGCACTCCGAGCGCCGCGTTACATCGCCATACGACTCGACGTGAACCAGTCGCCCGTCCTGCGGACCGGTGTAGGTTCCGAGGGCTTCGCGGCTGGTGTGCGCGGTGTTGCGGGCATACACCAGAACCACTACTTGTTTGCCCACATCGGTTTCGATCCGATTTGGCGCGCCGAACTGGCTCACGGCCTCGCTTACCGGACGCCCCTTCCAAGCCGCATTCGCCCGCATGTCAGACAGGTTGGGCATGCTCAAGCATGTGGTGGGCGCGATCAGCGCTACTGCGAGCGAGAGTATCCTTTTCATTTCATGCTTCTCCCATTGCAGCGTCAGGTAGCGGCGACTCATGAGCCGAAGTCATTTCAGCGGCATCCGGTCAAGCGCGTCATCAATCTGCTGCAGGATGTCGCCCCTGGGGTGTTCGCCATGCAGAACTGTGAAGTAGACCCGGGCCGCGTTGATCATCCCCGGCATCTGCATCTTTCCGATCGGCACCGTTCCGATTCGGACCCGCGACTCCGGCATGCAGACGAAGTCGCGGCTGTTGCTCAACCATTGGTCGGCGGCGGCCTGCCAGTCCGATGACGCCTGCAAAGGAGTGGTTTCACTGGGATTGTCCCGCATCTCATCGGCCCGCTTGATCCGCACCCGTGCCTGGGCGCAGTCAACGTCTACCTGATAGACCGTCAGCTTCGGAGTCTGGCGACTCTGGTAGATCTGGTGCACGCTCAGGGTAAGGGTGCCATCGGCATTCTTGACGATGTGAGCAGGATCGGCGTCAACCACGAACATCTCCTTGTTTGGAGACTTGCCCTGATGGTGGACGATCCAGTAATCCCCGTCGGCCTGGATCTGCGCCTGCGCGGCAAGCGGGCTGCAAAGCAGCAGAACAGGCAGCAGATGCCTGAAGGAAACGCGCATGACGGGTCAGTCCTTGGCCTTAGTGAGGGTCGCGGTCCCCAAACACGCCGCAACCTGGATGGCCTGGAAAACTAGAGGGCAACCCCGGGGGTGTCAATCAGACTTCTCTGACACGTCTGTCGGTTTTCACCGCTCATAACCAGAAATCCCCCACTCATGCCCCTGGCGCATCAGGGCCGCCACATCGCATCGGGTAAGCTAGCGGCCTCAGATCTACAGGAATTCCGCAGGTGGCTGACTCCCCCCAGGCATCCCCGGCGCAGACGCGCCCGCTGGACGGCCAGAAGCTGTTGTTGTGCGTGGGTGGCGGCATCGCGGCCTACAAGTCGCTGGACCTTGTGAGACGCCTGCGCGACGCCGGTGCCCAGGTCCAGGTCGCCATGACCGCCGGTGCCCAGCAGTTCGTCACCCCATTGAGCTTCCAGGCCCTGTCGGGTCAGCCCACCCGCACGACCCTGTGGGACAGCGCGGCCGAGCAGGCCATGGGCCACATCGAGCTGGCCCGCTGGGCCGATCGCATCGTGGTCGCGCCGGCGACCGCGGACCTGCTGGCGCGGCTGGCAAACGGCCACGCCGACGACCTGGTCACCACGCTCTGTCTGGCCACCACCGCGCCGCTCACCGTGTGCCCGGCCATGAACCACCGCATGTGGCTGCACCCGGCCACCCAGGCCAACATCGGCCTGCTGCGCGAGCGTGGCGCACAGGTGATCGGTCCGGAAGATGGCCCGCTCGCCGAAGGCGAGTCCGGCCCGGGCCGGCTCAGCGAGCCGCATCAGATCGTCGCCGCGCTCGCCGCGTTGCAGGTACCCGCCAGCGCCGAGCCCGCATCGCAGGAACTGCAGGGCCTGCGCGTGGTCATCAGCGCTGGCCCCACCTACGAAGACCTTGACCCGGTGCGCTACGTCGGCAACCGCAGCAGCGGCAAGATGGGCTATGCCCTGGCCGCCGCCGCCGCACGCCAGGGCGCACAGGTCGTGCTGGTCAGCGGACCGGTGCATCTGGCCACGCCGCCCGGCGTGCAGCGCGTGGACGTGCGCTCGGCCGCGCAGATGCGCAGCGCGGTGCTGGATGCGCTGCCGGCAGACATCTATATAGGTGCCGCCGCGGTCTCGGATTACACGCCGCGCCAGATCGCACCACAAAAGCTGAAGAAGACCGCAGGTACGCAGACGTTGACGCTGGAACTGGTGCGCACGCCGGACATCCTGGCCGAAGTGGCGCAGCAGACCAACGCGCTCAAGCTGGTGGTCGGCTTCGCAGCCGAAACCCACGACGTGGAGAAGTACGCACGCGGCAAGCTGGTCGACAAGCGGCTGGATCTGGTGATCGCCAACCAGGTCGGCATCGCCAACGGCGGCTTTGAAAGCGACGAGAACGCCGCAACGGCCTACTGGCAGGGTGGGGAACAGGCGTTCCCCGGTACCAGCAAGGCGCGCCTGGCCGAACAACTGTTGTCCCTGATAGCCCAGAGGTTGCATGCATGAGTGTTGATCCGTCGCTCCAGCCCTTGCAGGTCAAACTGCTTGACCCGCGTTTCGGCGATACCTGGCCGCTGCCGGCCTACGCCACCGAAGCCAGCGCCGGATTGGATCTACGCGCCGCACTGGAGACCGAGCTCACCCTCCAACCTGGCGACGCCGCGCTGATTCCCAGCGGCATCGCCATCCATATCGCCGATCCGAACCTGTGCGCGGTGATCCTGCCGCGCTCCGGACTGGGCCACCGCCACGGCATCGTGCTCGGCAACGGCACCGGCCTGATCGACGCCGACTACCAGGGCCCGCTGCTGATCAGCACCTGGAACCGCGGCCGCGAGGCCTTCACGGTGCAACCCGGGGACCGTATTGCACAGTTGGTGGTGATGCCGATTGCACGCGTGGGGCTTCAGGTAGTGGATACTTTCACCGACAGCGCCAGGGGAACGGGTGGATTCGGCCATACCGGGGTGCGCTGACAGGGGGTTGTAGATGAGCAAGGCAAAGGCGGAAGGCAAGCGCCAACTCAGCAGTTCGCAGAAGCAATGGCTGCTGGTGGTGCTGCTGGTGCTGCTGGCAGCGTGGTTCGTGTGGGGCGGTGTGCGCCAGTGGCAGCAGGCCTCGGCCGGCACCGCGCTGGAAGCGTCGCGTGACCAGATTTCCGATGGACTGCTGGCCGCGTGGAGCGGGCAGGTCTCCCAGCTGCAGAAGGTGCTCAAGAGCGAGCGTGTCAGCGCCGCGCTGGCCAAGGGCGATGCGGACGCGGTGGCCCTGGCGGTACGCGAAGGCTGGCCGGGTACCGAAGAAGTGCAGGTGCTGCCTGCCGCGCTCGATGCCGCCTACGCCGACCCCAAAGCCTTTGGTTATGCCCGCCTGGCGCTGCTGGAGGCTGCTCAATCGTCGGAGGCCGTCGCAGCCCGCGTGGTGCGTGATGCCGGTGGCCAGCGCCTGGGCCTGGCGGCACCGGTGCAGCTGGGACCGCAGGGGCCTGCCGTGGTGTACGTACGCCAACCGCTGCTGAAACTGATCGGAACCTTCGACCAGGTGCGCGTGCCGGGCAACGGCTATCTGGCGCTGCGCCAGGGCAGCCACAGCGTGATCGAACAGGGCGACACCGCACTGGCTTCGCGCGCGGAAGGCCTGGCCCGGCCGATCGGCAAGAGCGGCCTGCGTCTGGCTGCCGCCGTGCCGGATGTGGAGCCGGGTCCGCTGGGGCTCGGGTTCATTCCCTGCCTCATCGTCGGCGTGCTGCTGCTGGTGGTGGCGGCACTGCTCAAACTTGGCAGGGGCCGGGTCAAACTGCCGGTGCGCCGCACAGCCGCCGCAACGGTTGACGAAGGCCCGACGCTCAGCGAAAGCCTGGCGCAGGAGCCCCTGCTGGCCCCGGTCAGCGCCGACGCCGACGGCTCGAACCCGCCGCCGCTGCCCAAGGGCCCGGGCAATGAAGTGGCCGAAGACATCTTCCGTGCCTACGACATCCGCGGTGTGGTCGGGCGCGAACTGACCCCGCCGGTGGCCGCGCTGATCGGCCAGGCCATCGGCTCGGTGCTGCAGGTGCAGGGGCTGCGTGACATCGTGGTCGGCCGCGACGGTCGGCTGTCCGGGCCCGAGCTCAGCAACAGCCTGATCGAAGGCCTGCGTCGCGCCGGCTGCAATGTCATCGACATCGGCCTGGCCCCCACGCCGGTGGTGTATTTCGCCAGCTATCACCTGCGCGCCGGCAGCTGCGTGGCGGTCACCGGCAGCCACAACCCGCCGGACTACAACGGGTTCAAGATCGTGGTCGGCGGTGAAACCCTCGCCAACGAGGCGATCACCGAGCTCTATCACCGCATCCGCAATGGCGACCTGCACGTGGCCGCCGAGCCGGGCAGCCTGCAGCAGCGCGACATCAACGCCGACTATGTGCAGCGCATCGCCGACGACGTGCAGCTGGACCGTCCGCTCAAGGTCGTGGCCGACGCCGGCAACGGCGTGGCCGGTGAGCTTGCCCAGCCGCTGCTGGAAGCGATCGGAGCCGAGGTCATCCCGCTGTACTGCGACGTGGATGGCACCTTCCCGAACCATCATCCCGACCCCAGCGACCCGCACAACCTGGAAGACCTGATCCAGACCGTGAAGCGCTTCGACGCCGACCTCGGCCTGGCCTTCGACGGCGACGGCGACCGCCTCGGCGTGGTGACCAAGGAAGGCAGAATCATCTACGCCGACCGCCTGCTGATGCTGTTCGCGGCCGACGTGCTGATGCGCAACCCGGGCGCGCTGGTCATCTATGACGTCAAGTGCAGCGGCAAGCTGTCCGACTACGTGCTGCGCAACGGTGGCAGCCCGATGATGTGGAAGACCGGCCATTCGCTGATCAAGGCGAAGATGCGCGAGACCGATGCCGAGCTGGCCGGTGAGATGAGCGGGCACTTCTTCTTCAAGGAGCGCTGGTTCGGCTTCGACGACGGCCTGTATGCCGCCGCGCGCCTGCTGGAGATCCTCGCCCAGCGTGAGGAAACCCCGTCGGAAGTGCTCGACGAGCTGCCCGACAGCGTGTCCACGCCGGAGCTGAAGGTGCCGGTGGAGTCGGGCACCCCGCATGCGCTGGTGTCGTTGTTCGTATCGGCGGCGCAGGGCGAGGAATCGCCGTTTGCCGGTGCACGCCTGTCGACCATCGACGGTCTTCGTGCGGACTTCCCGGACGGCTGGGGCCTGCTGCGCGCGTCCAACACCACACCGGTGCTGGTGCTGCGTTTTGAAGGCAACGACGAGGCGGCGCTGAACCGCATCAAGGGGCTGTTCCGCGAACAGCTGCAGCCGTTGTTGCCGGATGTGCAGTTGCCGTTCTGACCGATGTGCCGACCAACGGTCGGCACCTACCGTGTCCGGAACGCCGGTAGGTATCGACCGTTGGTCGATACCGGATCAACCGGTCAACCTTTGAACCGCAGCCCCACCCCGGGCTCGGTGAACAGATAACGCGACTCCAGCGCGGAGTCGCCCAGCTTGTGCCGCAGCTTGCCCACCAGGATGCGCAGGTAATGCGTGTCTTGCTGGTGGGTAGGGCCCCATATCTCGGCCAGGATCTGCGGCTGGGTCACCACCCGCCCGGCGTTGCGCAGCAGCAGTGACAGCAGCGCGTACTCCTTGCGGGTGAGGGCCACCGGTGCGCCATCCAGGTGCACCTCGCGCCGCACCAGGTCGATGTGCAGATGACCATCATCGAAGTGCGGCAGCGCCCCGTCGGCGCTCACCGTGCGCCAGCGCAGCAGCGCCCGGATCCGCGCCATCAGTTCCTGGATGCCGAACGGCTTGGTCACGTAGTCGTTGGCCCCGTTATCCAGCGCCTTCACCTTCTCGGTCTCGCTGGCGCGCACGGTCAGCATGATCACCGGCACCTGGCTCCACAGGCGCAGTTCGGCCAGCACCTGATGCCCCTCAAGGTCAGGCAGGCCGATGTCCAGGATCACCAGTTCGGCCCCCTCGGTGGCCAGCAGCTCCAGACCCTGCTGTCCGGTTTCCGCCTGCAGCACGCGATACCCCTGCGCGCGCAGGCTGATATCCAGGAAGCGTCGGATCTGCGCTTCGTCGTCGATCACCAGCACGCGGGCCGGTGGTACGCCTTGGGCGGCATCAGGATTCGTCGTGGTCATCAGCAGGGTGAGGTTTGAGCAGGGGCAGCGTGATCCGGATCAGGGTACCGCGTCCATCGCGACCCGGCAGTGCCTGCACACGGCCCCCATGCGCGCCGATCATGCCCTGGCAGATGGTCAGGCCCAGGCCGGTACCATGCCGGCCGCGGTCACCGCGCTCCACGGTATAGAACATGTCGAAGATGCGCGCGCGCTCGTCATCGGGAATGCCCGGGCCGGCGTCGAGCACGTCGATGCGCAGCTCGCCTTCCACCACGCGGGCCGTGACTTCCACCGCCGCGCCGGGTGGCGAGAACTTCGCGGCGTTCTCCATCACGTTGAACACCGCCTGCTCCACCAGCGCCGGGTGCACCCAGATCGGGCCCAGCGTGGCCGGAATATCCAGCTTCAGCTTCACGTCGGGCTGATAGCGCTGCAGCCGGCGTGCGGCCGAACCAATCAGCTCGTCCACGCCGATCCAGTCGCGGTTGATCTGCAGGCCCTCATGACCCAGCCGGGTCATGTCGAGCAGGTTCTGGATATAACGGTCCAGCCGCTCGCCCTCGACCAGAATGGTGCTGAGCAGGGCACGACGGTCGGTCGCGTCCATCGCGTCGGCATAACTGGACAGGCTTTCGGCCGAGCCGATCATCGCCGACAGCGGCGAACGCAGGTCGTGCGACACCGACGAAAGCAGCGCCGAGCGCAACCGTTCGGTCTCGTTGCTCACATGCGCCTTTTCCAGGTCAGCGACCAGCCGCGTACGCAGCGCCGCCTGCGCGATGTCGTCCACCATCGCCTCGGCGAGCTGTCGCTGCTCCGGCGTCAGTCGCGGCACCTCACGGGGGAAGCGCATCCCCGCAACGCCGATCGGTCTGGCCTCGCCGTCCAGCAGCGGCAGAAACCACCACTGTGCGCCGGCCAGCGTGTCGGTGAAGCGACCACTGGGCTGGCCCTGCCGCAACGCCCAGTCCGATGCGGCCAGGTCGGTCTCGGCCGGAACGCCGCTGCCGCCGGCACTGGTCTGCGCGCCGATGCGCAGCCAGGCGGGTACGTCCAGGGCCTGTTCCAGTGCCTCGCGTCCGGCCTGGGCTACCTGTTCAATGCTTGCGGCCCGGGTCAGTTGCCGCCCCAGCACCTGGCGCGCGTTGGCGTGCCGGTTGGCGGCGCGCAGCGCCACCACCTGCATGCGCAGGCGCGAGGCCAGCCGCCCCGCCACCAGCGCAGCGGCCAGGAACAGGAACACCGTGATCACCCCTTGGCGCGCGCTGATCGCAAAGGTGAAGCGCGGGGTGATGAAAAAGAAATTGTAGGCCAGGAAGCACAGCGCTGCGGCCATCACCGCCGCGCGGGTACGGCTGCGTGCGGCCACCAGCACCACCGCGACGATGAACACCATCGACAGGTCGTACAGCCCGACCCAGCGTTCGGCGATGGCGGCCACAACGCAGGCGGCCGCGGTCGCCGCCACGGCCAGCAGCGCGTCGGTGCCGGCGCTGAGCGAGGGCATGGAGAGTCCATGCCGACGTGCATGCGCACGCGCCTGCGGTGTGCCGATGATGGTGATCTCATAGTGCGCACCGCGCTGCACCAGTTGCTGGGTCAGCGTGCGGTTGAGCATGCGCGCGAACGGGCGTTCCCGGGTGCGGCCCAGCACCACCGTGGACACGCTGTTGTGCGCGGCGTGGTCCAGCAGTGCGTCGGCAATGCTGGTTCCATGCAGCAGCTCGGCCTCGCCCCCCAGCCGGCGGGCCAGCGCAAACGCGGCATCGATCTCACGCTGGGTGCTTTCGTCCCAGCGTCGGTTCTGTACGGTCACCACCGTCCAGGGGGCATCACGACGCTCGGCGATGCGCCGCCCTACGCGAACCAGGTATTCGCTCTGGCCACCGCCATCAATCGCCACCAGTACCCGGCGGCGCAGCGGCAGATTGCCTTCGCCGCGCGCCGCCCGGGTTTCGCGCAGGCTGCTGTCGACGCGGTCGGCCGCTTCCTGCATCGCCAGCTCGCGCAGCGCGGTCAGGTTGGCCGGCGAGAAGAACTGATTCAGCGCCTGCGCTGCCTGTTCGGGCACGTAGACCTTGCCCTGCTGCAGGCGCTCGATCAGTTCGCGCGGGGGCAGGTCCACCAGCACGATGTCATGCAGGCGGTCCAGCACCGCATCGGGCACGGTCTCGCTCACGCGCACGCCGGTGATCCGCATCACCACGTCGTTGAGGCTTTCCAGGTGCTGGATGTTGATCGTGGTCCAGACGTCGATGCCGGCGTCCAGCAGTTCCATCACGTCCTGCCAGCGCCGTTCGTGGCGGCTGCCGGGCACGTTGCGGTGGGCCAGTTCGTCCACCAGCACCAACGCTGGATGCCGTGCAAGCACGGCATCCAGGTCCATCTCCTGCAGGATGTGCTGCTGGTACTGGCGTTGCAGCAGCGGCACCTGTGGCAGACCCTCCAGCAGCGCCGAGGTCTCGGCGCGGCCGTGGGTTTCCACCAGCCCCACCACCACGTCTGCGCCGCGCCGCAGCTGCTCATGGGCACGGGTCAGCATGCTGTAGGTCTTGCCTACGCCGGGGGCCGCGCCCAGGAACACCGTCAGTTTGCCGCCGGCCTCGCGTTGCAGGCCTTCCACCAGGGCATCGGCCTGCCGGGTACGGGAATCAGTCATGGGAGAGGATTGTGCTCGCAACCGCGCCACAACAACATCACAGCCCCGTAGAGCCGGGCTCTGCCCGGCTGCTCTTCGCGCCATCCAACGCCACGTTCAACATCAACACATTGACCCGAGGCTGCCCCAACACCCCCCAGGTCCTGCCCTCGGTATTCGCCTCAACCAAGGCCTGCACCTGTTCCACGGTCATGCCACGCGCCTTGGCCACGCGCGCCACCTGCACGGCCGCAGCGGCCGGCGAGATGTGCGGATCCAACCCACCCCCGGACTGGGTCACCAGGTCGGCGGGCACGTCATCCACGGCAATACCCTCGCGCGCCGCCACCGCTGCGGTGGCCTCCTTCACGCGGGCCTGCAGGTCCGGGTTGGTCCGCGCCATGTTGCTGCCGGCGGCGGCCATCGGGTCATGGCTGGCCGCCGAGGGACGCGACTGGAAGTAGCCGTCGGCCACGAACGGCTGGGCCACGAGGCGCGAGCCACGCACCTGGCCGTCCTGGATCAGCAGGCTGCCATTGGCCTGGTCGGGGAACAACGCACCGGCCACGCCGGTGGTGGCCACCGCGTAGGCAAGGCCCAGTACCAGCAGGCTGGCTACACCCAGCACGAGGGCCGGACGCAGCGCGGCACCGTCCTCCAGCGCGACCGTGGTGTCGGCGCGCGAGGGCAGGGGGCGGGAAAGCGAAGCAGTCGTTGAGCGGTTCATGCGCCAAACACCATGACAAGGAAGAGATCAATCAATTTGATGGCCGCAAACGGCAGCAGCACGCCGCCCAGCCCGTACACCAGCATGTTCCGGCGCAGCAGCGCGGTCGCCGTGGCCGGGCGGAAGCGCACGCCGCGCAGCGCCAGCGGAATCAGCGCCGGAATCACCAGTGCGTTGAAGATCAGCGCCGCCAGCACCGCATTGCGCGGGCTGGACAGCCCCATCACGTTCAACGTCGCCATCGCCGGCAGCGCCGCCGCGAACAGTGCCGGCAGAATCGCGAAGTACTTGGAGACGTCGTTGGCCAGCGAGAAGGTGGTCAGCGCACCGCGTGTGATCAGCTGCTGCTTGCCTACCTCGACCACCGCCAGCAGCTTGGCCGGATCCGAATCCAGATCCACCATGTTGCCGGCTTCCTTCGCCGCCTGCGTACCCGAGTTCATCGCCAGGCCGACGTCGGCCTGGGCCAGCGCCGGGGCGTCGTTGGTGCCATCGCCCACCATCGCGACCAGTCGACCACCGGCCTGTTCGGCACGGATGCGCGCCAGTTTGTCTTCCGGGCGGGCTTCGGCGATGTAGTCGTCGACACCGGCTTCGGCCGCAATGGCTGCGGCGGTCAGCGGGTTGTCGCCGGTGATCATCACCGTGCGGATACCCATCGCGCGCAGCTGGGCGAACTTCTCGCGCATGCCGTGCTTGACCACGTCCGACAGTTCAATCACGCCCAGCACGTGGCGGCCTTCGCACACCACCAGCGGCGTGGCACCGTTGCGGGCGACCTGCTCGACACGGCCGGCCAGCTCGGCCGGCACCGTGCCACCCTGCTCGCGGACATAGGCGGTGATCGCATCGGATGCGCCCTTGCGGATACGGCGGCCACCGTCCAGGTCGACGCCGCTCATGCGGGTCTGCGCGGTGAAGGCCAGGTACTCGGCACGATCCGGTTCGGCGGCGGCGCAGCCCTGTTCGCGCGCCAGGCGCACGATGGACTTGCCTTCCGGGGTCGGGTCGGCCAGCGAGGACAGCAGCGCCGCTTCGCGCAGCTGGGCGGCGTCGATGCCCGCCAGCGCGTGGAAGTGGGTGGCCTGGCGGTCGCCATGGGTGATGGTGCCGGTCTTGTCCAGCAGCAGCACGTCGACGTCGCCGGCCACTTCCACGGCCTTGCCCGACTTGGCCAGCACGTTGGCGGCCAGCGCGCGGTTCATGCCGGCGATGCCGATGGCCGGCAGCAGGCCGCCGATGGTGGTCGGAATCAGGCAGACCAGCAGGGCGATCAGCAGCAGCGGGTCGACATTCACGCCCACGAATGAACCGATCGCAGGCAGCGTGGCCACCACCACCAGGAAGGTCAGGGTCATGGCCGCCAGCAGCAGGGTCAGCGCGATTTCATTTGGTGTTTTCTGGCGGTTGGCGCCTTCGACCAGCGCGATCATGCGGTCGAGGAAGCTGTTGCCCGGTTCGGCGGTGACTTTCACGATGATCTGGTCGGACAGCACCTTGGTGCCACCGATCACACCACTGCGGTCAGTACCGGCTTCACGCAGCACCGGGGCCGATTCACCGGTCACCGCCGCTTCGTTGATGGTGGCCAAGCCCTGCACGATCTCGCCATCGGCCGGCACCAGTTCACCGGCACTGACGATCACATGGTCGCCCGGGCGCAGTTCCGCCGCCGGGACGTGGGTCTGGCTGGCACCGGCGTGCGCCGCCGACAGACGGCG
>NZ_RHPP01000093.1 GCF_003935715.1 Stenotrophomonas sp. 278
CAGCGTGATGAGCCTGCTGCAGGGCTGATCCCTTGCCTCAGGTATAAAGCAGAAAACCCGGCCCCGGCCGGGTTTTTCTTTCGCGCACGCAAAACCGTGATCGAGGCAGCAGTTCCTGATGCAACAGGTTAAAGGTTGTTGACACGCCGTCGTTATCTATATCAGCCACGACATGAACATCCTGCGTGGCACCTCCGCAAGAGGAATCACCTCCATCCCCCGGCGACAACATCCTCGCCACCAGGAGCATGAAAATGGCACAAGTCATCAACACCAACGTGATGTCGCTCAACGCGCAGCGCAATCTGTCGACCAGCGGCTCGAGCCTGGCCACGACGATCCAGCGCCTGTCGTCGGGTCTGCGCATCAACAGCGCCAAGGACGACGCCGCCGGCCTGGCGATCTCCGAGCGTTTCAGCACCCAGATCCGTGGCCTGGACGTTGCCGTGCGCAACGCCAACGACGGCATCTCGCTGGCCCAGACCGCCGAAGGCGCGATGGTCGAAATCGGCAACAACCTGCAGCGTATCCGTGAGCTGTCGGTGCAGTCGGCCAACGCCACAAATTCCGACAGTGACCGCGACGCGCTGAATGCCGAAGTGAAGCAGCTGGTCTCGGAAATCGACCGTGTCAGCCGCCAGACCAACTTCAACGGCACCAAGCTGCTGGACGGTTCGTTCTCTGGCGCGCTGTTCCAGGTGGGTGCCGATTCGGGCCAGACCATCGGCATCAACAGCATTGTCAACGCCAGCGCCAATGCCCTGGGTGGTGCCAAGTTCGACAGCAACAGCTTCACCATCGGTGCCGAGACCGACGCCAACAATGCCGACGTCAAGATCACCGGCATGGCGATCACCGGTGCCGACGGCAAGTCCTACACGCTGGGCGACATCAACGTGAAGGCCGGCGTCGATGCGGCCGCCACGCAGAAGGCCACCGCCGCTGCCGTTACCGCTGCGATCAACGAGAAAATGGACCAGACCGGCGTGTACGCTTCGGTCGACGGCACCACTGCAGGCAAGATCAACCTGACCTCGGTGCAGAACAGCGTGGATGCGGAGGGCACCTTCAATGCCATCGGCCTGACCGCCGGCACGTACACCGGCGGCGTCACCGCCCCCGGTGCCTACACCGCCACCACCGCTGCCCAGGGTGCCGCGCTGGCCAGCAACTTCGCCAGCGACCTCGACATCTCCTCGGTGTCCGGCGCGCAGCAGGCGCTGTCGATCGTGGACAAGGCGCTGACCGCAGTGAACAGCTCGCGCGCCGACATGGGTGCGATCCAGAACCGCTTCACCTCGACCATCGCCAACCTCAACACCACCTCGGAAAACCTGTCGGCCTCGCGCAGCCGTATCCGCGACACCGACTACGCCAAGGAAACCGCTGAACTGACCCGCACGCAGATCCTGCAGCAGGCCGGTACCGCGATGCTGGCCCAGGCCAATCAGTCGCCGTCCAGCGTGATGAGCCTGCTGCAGGGCTGAAGCTCTGTTCCAGGTGTAACGCGAAAAACCCGGCTCCGGCCGGGTTTTTTGTTGGTTCTGCCGATTGCGGCATTCGACAATCTACGTACCGCCGGGCGTTGCCCGGCTGCTGCTGGTTCTGGGCGAACAACCCTCGGGTCACGGCATCTCTGGTTTGGCGGCTCGGGATGGGCGTTCCGGGGGACGCTGTGAATACATCCATGTAAGCTCATCGCCGCATCCATGCGGCTCGTGCCCCCTCCAGCCCAACCCGAACCGCCACGACAGTGCGCCGGTGGCCATCGAAGATCAAAAACCATTCGCAGCCCCGGTAGCGTCGGTCGACAGACGACGGCCGTGAAATGCCCCACATTCGGTAACGCATGACCACGGGTCGACACCGCCGTTGCCGTTGATTCTGCGTTGCCCGTGGCCACCGACATTCCATCTGGGGCGTCCCGGGGTGGGTTTGCGGGGGACTCGGCGCCATGGATGGCGTCCGCGTAGCCCCCATGGAGGGGTTTACGACGACCCCGCAAACCCACCCCGGGGACGCCCAAACACGGAAACCATTGAACACCGGCTGTTCGCCCGAATCCGACAGCAGCCGGGCAGAGCCCGGCTCTACGGAGCGTGTGCAGTTGCAGGCACAGTCCGGCGACACGCAAACCTTCGAATGCCGATAGCAGGTGGCACAAGGCTTGCATCAAGTACGGCATTACCTGAAAGCCCAGCGCTGCCAGGTTCAAGACTTCCCGTTTCGGGCCGATACCCCCTGCAGGCACAGCAGGCGGTTGCGTGCCCATCGCTACGAATACAGGACTGCAGACATGGCAATTGGAACCATTGGTACCGGCCTCGATATCCCCACCCTGGTGGCCCAGCTGGTCGCCAAGGAGCGCGAGCCGCAGGAAAACCAGATCAATGCCGCCGGCACCGCTGCCAGCGCCAAATTGTCGGCGATCGCCACCCTCACCAGTGGCATGACCAACCTGCAGACCACCCTGACCAGCCTGATGAAGAATGCCGACAAGCCGGCGTTCAAGGCCACCACCGTCACCGATTCCAACTTCAGCGCCAGCATCGACACCTCCGACGGGGCCGCCAGCGCCGCCGCCGGCACCCACCAGGTCGAAGTCAAATCCCTGGCGCAGGGCCAGAAGCTCAGCTCCAAGGGCTTTGAGAAGGACACCGTGGTCGGCGACGGCACCCTGACCCTCAAGTACGGCGAAACCACCCTTGATGTCACCATCAAGGAAGACAGCAAGCTGTCCGACATCGCCGCCGCCATCAACAAGGCCGCCGGCGGCAAGGGCGTCACCGCCAGCGTCATCACCGCCGACGATGGCCAGCACCTCGTGCTCAGCGCCACCGACACCGGCCTGGCCGGTGCCATCACCGTCAGCACCAGTGGCGGCAATGGGGGGCTGGCCGACCTCACCTATGACGGCACCGCTGGCTCCGGCATGACCCAGACGGTCGAGCCCAAGGACGCCGTGGTCGTCGTCGACGGCTTCACCCGCACCTCCAGCTCCAACACCATCAGCGACATCGTGCCCGGGGTGAACCTCACCCTGACCAAGGCCGGTACCGAGGCAGGCAAGACCCAGACCCTCACCATCGCCCGTGACAACACCTCGCTGAAAACCGACATGGCCGCCTTCGTCGCCGCCTACAACGCGATGAACAGCGCGCTGAAGTCATCCAGCGCCTACAACACCGCCACCAATACCGCCTCCGCCCTCACCGGTGACGCCATGGTGCGCGGGCTGCAGCAGCAGCTGCGCAGCCAGTTCAGCACCAACATCAATGCGCTCAAGGACATGGGCATTACCCTGGCCGCCGACGGCACCCTGACGCTGGACAGCGCCAAGATGGAAACCGCCATCGGCAAGGATCCCGAGGCCGTCTCCAAGCTGTTCGGGACAGAGGGCACCATCGGCAAGTCCATGGACAGCCTGATCAAGAGCAACCTGGACAAGGAAACCGGCACCCTCACCCAGCGCAAGAACTCGCTGGACAAGCAGATCAAGGACCTGGAAAGCCGCCTGGACGCGCTCGACGCACGCATGGAGAAGGTCTCCGACCGCTACACCAAGCAGTTCACCGCCATGGAAACCCTGGTCACCCAGATGCAGACCACCAGCGACAGCCTCACCCAGGCGCTGGCCAAGAAGACCAGCAGCTGATCACCGTTTCTCACACGACGCCTCAAGTTTGCGCGCACCAGCGCCGATATTGAGGGCAACACCCACCGCCATTGCCGCGCGGTGGGGCTGACCGGGCAGCGCCCGGCACCACCAGGAACCGCGCCCCAGGGCCGGAACCGGGACGAGAGGAGAAGTTTCGAATGTACGGTTCCAGCCGTCAGTACGCAGAGCAGTACCGCAAGGTGGGCGTCTCCACCGCCGTCACCGACGCCGACCCGCACAAGCTGGTCGCCCTGCTGCTGGCCGGTGCCTGCGAACGCATCCGCCTGGCCGAGGCCTGCCTCGAGCGCAATGACCAGGCCCGCAAGGGCAAGGCGATCGGCGAGGCCTGCGCCATCGTCGGCCACCTCAATGGCTCGCTCGACCACGAGGCCGGTGGTGACATTGCCGGCAACCTGTCGGCCCTGTACGACTACGTCATGCAGCGCCTGACCGACGCCAACCTGCACAACGATCCCGCCGCCCTGCAGGAGTCCCTGCAACTGCTGAGCGAGATCGATGCGGCCTGGAACGCCATTCCCCACGACCAGCGCCAGCCCGCTGCGGTGGGTGCCTGATGAACGCCGCACTCGCCCACGATGACGTGCAGCTGCTGCATGCGGCGCTGGACGAGCTGTCGGCCGCGGTCGAGGGTGAAGACCACGACCTCACCCAGCGCCTGATGGACACCTACGACGGCCAGGTCAGGGCCTGGCTGGACGGCGACCAGGGGCAGATCGACGCCGGTTCGCTGCATGGCCTGATCGCACGACAGCAGCAGCTGAGCATCCGCATGGCCGCTCGCCGTGACGAAGCCGGCGAACACCTCACCGCCGACCGACGTGCCGTTCGCGCCTCCCTCGCATACCTGCGCGCAGAATCACTTGCATGAATGATCCCCGCGCCAGCGAAGTCCTGCACCCCGCCGAAAGCGCGTTGTTCGATGAAACGCTGAGCTGCGACCTCGCCCTGCCGGCCGAGTTCCGCCTGGGAACCGCGGTGATCCGCCCCGGCAGCGCCGAGACCCTGCTGCGCAGCGTCGCCCTGGTCGAGGACAGCCGCACCGACGACGGTCACGACGAGCGTGGCGATTCCAGCCAGCACCTGCTGCGGCTGGAGGCGAAGCTGGACCTGGTCATGGTCCTGCTCGGCCGGCTGGTCCGACAGAGCGCACAGGATCTGCCTTTGCGCCCGTTGCGCTGGTCGCGCCGGGGCATCCGGCTGGAACTGGGCAGCCGCAGCGCGGCCAACCCGGGCAGTCTGGGCATCATCCGGCTGCAGCCCTGCGACTGGCTGCCGGACCATATCGACCTGCCCGTGTCGGTGTTGGCAGAAGCTGCCACCGGCAGCGGTGCCTTCTACCTGTGGCTGCGCTTTGAACCTGTCAGCGACGGCCTTGAGATGGCCCTGGAGCGTCACCTGTTCCGGCTGCACCGCCGGCAGGTCGCCGAAAGCCGCCGCGGCCGCGATTCCTGACCCGCTCGGATTTCCTGCAGTTCCATACGCTTGGCTCCACGCGCCCGACGGGTTAATGTGAATGACTCGTTCTCACTTTTTCTCACACCTGTGCGCGTTCTCATCGTCGACGATCACACTCTGGTCCGGGCAGGTCTTGGCCGTCTGCTGCAGACCTTCGCCGACGTGGCCGTGGTGGCCGAGGCCAGCAACGCCGAGCAGGCATTGCAGCTTGCGCTGCAGCACTCGCCGGACGTGATCCTGATGGATCTCTCCCTGCCCGGCCGGACCGGGCTGGAGGCGCTGAGCGACATCCTGATGCGCGCGCCCGGCACCCGCGTGGTGATGATGACCATGCACGACGATGCCGTGCACGTGCGCGACGCGCTCGACCGCGGCGCGGTCGGTTTCGTGGTCAAGGACGCGGCCCCGCAGGAGCTGGAGCTGGCGCTGCGCGCCGCGCACGCCGGCCAGGTGTTCCTGAGCCCGCAGATCTCGGCCAAGATGCTGGCCCCGATGCTGGGCCGTGAAAAACCGGTCGGCATCGCCGCCCTTTCGCCGCGCCAGCGCGAAATCCTTCGCCAGATCGGCAAAGGCGAAAGCAACAAGGAAATCGCGGCCGACCTGGGCATCAGCGTGAAGACGGTGGAGACCCACCGCGCGCGCATGATGGAATCGCTGGGCTGCCGCCGCGCCAACGATCTGCTGCTGCTGGCCGCCCGCCACCAGCACGAACTGTAGAGCGGGGCTTGCCCCGCCGCTTCGCGACAATTCCCCGACGCAGGCACCCGCCACGACCGGCCACCGTCGGAATCCCGAACGATTCACAATCATCGCGCGCACGCAGAATCAATCACTTGGACGCAAGCAGCGTCAAATTGCCGCGCTCATGTAGGGAAGGCCCCTACACCCCGTCAGGGATTGAACGACCGCACTCAGGAACCCCCTGATTCCGCCCCTGACGGCAGACAAGCAAGATGTGTTCCAGAACGCACCGGGGACGCGGTGCGACGGGGAACACGCATGAAGCCGACACTCTCGACCCAGCTGGGTCAGCAACTTCACCTCACGCCGCAGCTGCTGCAGTCGATCCGCCTGCTGCAGCTCGATGGGCTGCAGCTGGAACTGGAAATCCGCCGCGCGCTGGAGACCAATCCGCTGCTGGAGCTGGAAGAGGCCCCCGAGCAGGAAGCGTCCCCGACCACCGTTGAAAACACCCAGGTCGAAGTCGCCGCCTTTGACGAGCTGCCTGAGACCAACGTATGGGACGTCGCCGGTGCAAGCTGGAACGACGGCGACGATGACCGCATGCAGCGCATTGCCGCTGACGAGTCCAGTGATCCGCAGCTGCGCGCCCTGCAGCGCCTGTCGCTGGAGCTGGACGCCCGCCAGCTCGAGGTCGCCGGCTTCTGGCTGGAACACTGCGACGACGCCGGCTACCTCACCGCCCCGCTGGAACAGCTGCAGCTGCTGGCCAGCGCCCGCAACGACATGGACGCGGCCGGGGTCGAGGCGGTGCGCCAGCAGATCCTGCACGGTGACCCGGCTGGCCTGGCCGCCTGTGATCTGCATGAATGCCTTTCGGCCCAGCTGCGTGCCCTTCACGGTCGCGTGCCGGCCCGCCACCTCGCCCAGCGCGTGCTGGACCAGGGCCTGGCCCTGCTGGCGGCTCACGACTATGCGGCGCTGGCCCGTCAGCTCGACGCCGAAGAGGCCGACATCCACGAAGCGGTGCGTCTGATTCTCTCGCTGCAGCCGCGTCCCGGTGAAAGCCTGATTCCAGACAGCAACGGCGCGGTCATCCCCGATGTAATGGCTTGGCACGCCGACGGACAGTGGCGCGTGGCCCTGAACCCGGCCACCAGCCGTCGACTCAGCATCAATGCCAGCTACGAGCAGGCACTGACCGACGCCGGCGATGCTGCCCAGCCGCTGCGGGACATGCTGCAGGAGGCCCGCTGGCTGACCCGCGGGCTGTCGATGCGCTACGACACCCTGCTGCGCACCACCGCTGTGATCATTGAACGCCAGGCCGGCTTCCTCACCCGCGGTGAAGAGGCCATGGCCCCGCTGACCCTGAAGGAAGTGGCCGATGCCATCGGCATGCACGAGTCCACCGTCTCGCGCATCACCACCGGGAAGTACCTGCAGACCCCGCGCGGCACCCTGGAGCTGAAGCACTTCTTCGCGGTGCGACTGGAAGGTGCCAGCGTCTCCGGACAGGCCGTCAAGGCCATGGTGCGCCGCCTGATCGATGCTGAACCGGCCGGCCGCCCGCTGGCTGACGAGGCGATTGCGGGACTTCTGTCACGCCAGGGGGTGAACATCGCACGCCGTACCGTTGCAAAATACCGCGAACAACTGGACATTGCCCCGGCACGTGAACGCCGTCGGGCCAGCGCCCGGTCCCCGCTACTGGCCCGGGTGGGCTGAAGGAAGCACACGTCATGAACAAGCTCACCGTCCTGCTGGTCGATGACCACGAAGGCTTCATCAACGCCGCCATGCGCCACTTCCGCAAGGTCGACTGGCTGGATGTCATTGGCAGCGCAGGCAACGGCCTGGAAGCCATCGAGCGCTCCGAGTCGCTGCGCCCGCAGGTGGTGCTGATGGACCTGGCCATGCCCGAAATGGGCGGGCTGCAGGCCACCCGCCTGATCAAGACGCAGGACGACGCGCCCTACATCGTCATCGCCAGTCACTTCGACGACGCCGAGCATCGCGAGCACGCGCTGCGCGCCGGTGCCGACAACTTCGTCAGCAAGCTGTCCTACATCCAGGAGGTCATGCCCATCCTCGAGGGTCTGAAAGGAGTGACGGCATGAGCGAGTCGCGCATCCTGGTCCTGGACAACGACGCGGTGCGTGCCGAACGCACGGTGGCCCTGCTGGAGTTCATGGACTTCAACCCGCGCTGGGTGGTCGACGCCGGCGATTTCGACACCAGCCGCCAGCGCAGCAACGACTGGATGGCGGTGATCATCGGCAGCCTGGAGCAGAGCGCGGCCACTGACGCGCTGTTCGCCTGGGCCGGGCACGGTGCGCTGCCGCCGCCGGTGATGCTGATTGACGGCGACACCAGTGCTTTCGCGCGCCGCCACGGGCTGCACGAAGCCAACGTCTGGCCGCTGGAGGCCCCGCTGCGTCACGCGCAGATGGAAGCGCTGCTCCGCCGCGCCAGCCTGAAGCGGCTTGATGCCGAGCACCAGGCCGGTGCCGCGCAGGACCACGGGCCGACCGGTGAAGGCGCAGCCGTGACTGAGCTGCGCCAGATGATCGAGCAGGTCGCCGCCTTTGATACCACCGTACTGGTGCTCGGTGAATCCGGCACCGGCAAGGAAGTGGTGTCGCGCTCGATCCATCAGCGCTCGCCGCGGCGCGACGGCCCGTTCGTCGCGATCAACTGCGGCGCGATTCCCGCCGACCTGCTGGAAAGCGAGTTGTTCGGTCACGAAAAGGGTGCCTTCACGGGCGCGCTCAGCGCCCGCAAAGGCCGTTTCGAGATGGCCGAGGGCGGCACCCTGCTGCTCGATGAAATCGGCGACATGAGCCTGCCGATGCAGGTGAAGCTGCTGCGTGTATTGCAGGAGCGCAGTTTCGAGCGCGTCGGCGGCAACCAGACCATCCGCTGCAATGTGCGGGTGATTGCAGCGACCCATCGCGACCTGGAGTCGCGCATCGCCGAGGGCAAGTTCCGGGAGGATCTGTTCTACCGGCTCAATGTGTTTCCGATCGAGGTTCCCTCACTGCGTGATCGCACCGAAGACCTGCCGGCGCTGGTCAGCACGATTGCCGCCCAGCTGGCAAGGACCGGCCGTGGCGAAGTCCGCTTCAGCCCCGAAGCGCTGCAGGCACTGGCCGCCTACGAGTGGCCGGGTAACGTGCGCGAACTGACCAACCTGGTTGAACGCCTGGCCGTGCTGCACCCTGGCGCTTCCGTCCGCGTGCAGGACCTTCCGGCGCGTTACCGTGGCGATTTCACCGCGGCACTGGCGACCGCAACGCCAGCAGCACCGCCGACCAGCGACGAGCGTCCGGACCTGCGCAGCTTCTCCTTCCATGCTCCCGGCACCGGTCCGGCGGCTGGCGCGCAGGAGTCGGCCGGAACGCGCGCGCCTGCTCTGCCTGACGACGGCCTGGACCTGCGCAACCACATGGCCAACATCGAGTTGACCCTGATCAACGAAGCACTGGAGCGCACCCAGGGCGTGGTGGCGCATGCCGCACAGCTGCTGGGCCTGCGCCGTACGACGCTGGTGGAAAAACTCCGCAAGTACGGCATCGAACGCGACCAGACCGAACTGGCGGGTTGATTCCCGACACGGCGGAATGACCGGTAGCGCCGGCCGTTGGCCGGCCCATGCGGCGCATGAAATATCGATAACTGCGAACTTCCGCACAATATAAAATTACTGATTTCACAGCATCATGACGCGAGGGCGACTAGGGTCGCCCACAGCTGCATGCCGGCAGCGACGTTCCTGCTGCTGTCCGGCCTGCGGGGAATCGGGGGATTCTTGCAGCCACACGGTCGCCCTTCGGCGAGCCGGCGCGTGCTGCTGACGGAGACCTCGATCATGGCACGCTCCACGATGAACCTCCCTGGCGGCCGCGCCGCCGGCGTCAGTGTCACCGCGTTTTCCCTGCGTATTGCCTTCGCCCTGGGCCTGGCCTTGTGCAGCACTTCGGCCGCGCTCGCGCAGGTCGTCTGCACCACGGTAGGCGGCACCCCACCCACGACCACCGGCGGTTCATCGTTCTCCTGTGGTGATGGCGTCGTGGTTGATGGAGGCGCATCCGTCGGCATCGGCACCACCACCACCGTCAGCGGCAACAATTCCGTCGGCGTCGGGGTGCTCGCCGCAGCCACCAACGAGTACACGACCGCCATCGGGCGAAGCGCGCAGGCCAGCGGCTATGCATCCGAAGCGATCGGCTTCAATGCGCGCTCCATCGGTGATGACTCCATTGCCCTCGGTGCCGACAGCAGCAGCGAAGGCGTGGGCGCGGTCGCCATAGGTCGCACCGCTTCGGCGGCGGGAGAAAACAGCGTCGTGATCGGCAACCTCGGCAGCGCCACCGCCGCCAATTCGGTGGCACTGGGGGCCAACTCGATTGCCGACCAGGCCAACACCGTGTCCATCGGGGCCGTCGGGGCGGAACGCCGGATCACCAACGTCGCCGCAGGCACCGCCGACACCGACGGGGTCAACGTCAGTCAGCTCAACGACACCGCCGCAACCACGCTCCAGCAGGCCAACACGTACACCGACGATGCGATCCAGCAGGCAAACAGCTACACCGACCAGCAGATCGCACTGCTTGGAGACGGCATTGGCGGCGGCGTTGCCCCGGCCGACCTGGACCAGCTGCGCGCCGAAATGAATGACCGTTTTGCCGGTGTCGATGATCGTTTTGCTGGCATCGACGCGCGGCTGGACGCCATGGACGAACAGCTGCGCAAGGTCGATCGCCGCATCAGCCGGCAGGGTGCGATGGCCACGGCACAGGTGCACAGTCTGGGCATGCCGGACGTCAAGGACAGCTGGCTCGGCCTGGGCGTGGGCGCGACGGATGGCGAGCAGGCCATTGCGGTCGGTTTCCGTCACCGCTTCTCGGAGCGGGTCGCCGGGTCGCTCGGCGTGTCCAGTGCGGGTAACGAGCGCTCCTATGGTGCCGGCCTCGGCTTCATCTGGTAGTACGCCTTCCGGGGAACGCAGACACCCGGGCCTGTTCCGGGTGTCTGCGTTCTGGTCCGCCGGTTTTCCGACGCCGGGGTTCTGTCACGCATGGCCGCGTCACCTACCTGAGCGGAACTACGTCACATTTCGAGCGCCAGTTCGGTGACGTGGTTCGGGCGCGGACCCCTCTCAGTTCTTCACATCACCACAATTCTGAACCACTCAGCGATTTCGGCACAGGGCTTGCAAGGTGTCCGGGTGTACTCCCATCCCTGTTTTCGGAACGCTTCAGATGTCACATTCCGTCACTTCGATCCTGTCCCAGATCCGCACTTATCAGACCCAGATGGGTACCACGGCGGTCAATCCGCTGGCCGAGTCGCCGCAGACCAATGCGCTGCAGGGACTGGCCGGCACCCGGGACGTACAGGCCCCCAGCTTCACCGACACCCTCAAGGGTGCGCTGGCCGGTGTCAACGAGGCCCAGCAGAAATCCGGCGCGCTCGCGCGCGCCTTTGAACTGGGCGATCCCAGCGCCGACCTGGCCAAGGTCATGGTCGCCTCGCAGCAGTCCCAGATCGCCTTCCGCGCCACCGTGGAAGTCCGCAACCGTCTCGTCCAGGCTTACCAGGACGTGATGAACATGCCGCTGTAAGGATAGACCCGCATGGCCCTGTCGCTCACCAAGGAATCCCTGAACGCCGAAAAGGCGGGCCAGTGGTTTGACCGGCTGCAAAGCCTGCAGATCACCCGTCGGCTCGGCCTGATGGCGATGATCGCCGTGGCCGTGGCGGCAGGCCTGTTCGTGTTCTTCTGGTCGCAGAAGCCAGGCATGGTCCCGCTCTACACCGGGCTGGACCAGAAGGCTACGGCAGAAGCCACCGATCTGCTGCGCGCCGCGCAGATTCCGTTCGAGCTCGACCCGGCCACCGGCGGCATCACCGTGCCGGAAAAGAACCTGCACGACGCACGACTGAAGCTGGCCGGTTCCGGTCTCACCGACAGCGGACGCCTGGGGTTTGAACTGATGGAGCGTGACCCCGGTTTCGGCGTCAGCCAGTTCATGGAGAATGCCCGCTACCAGCACTCGCTGGAAACCGAGCTGTCGCGCACCATCAATACCCTGCGTCCGGTGCGCGATTCACGCGTGCACCTGGCCATTCCCAAGCCCAGCGCCTTTACCCGCCAGCGTGACGTGGCCAGCGCCTCGGTGGTGCTGGAACTGCGCGGGGGCCAGCAGCTGGAACGCGGCCAGATCGACGCCATCGTGCACATGGTCGCCGCCAGCATTCCCGATCTCGCCGCCGAGCGCGTCACCGTGGTCGACCAGAGCGGCCGCATGCTCAGCGTGTCCGACCCGAACAGCGAAGCGGCAGTGAATGCCGCACAGTTCGAGCAGGTGCGTCGCCAGGAAACCTCGTTCAACCAGCGCATCCGCGAGCTGCTGGAGCCCATGACCGGCCCTGGCCGGGTCAACCCGGAAGTCAGCGTGGACATGGACTTCTCGGTGACCGAAGAAGCCCGCGAGCTCTACAACGGCGAACCGCAGAAGCTGCGCAGCGAGCAGACCAGCGAAAACACCAGCACCGAAGCCGGCCCGCAGGGCGTACCAGGTGCCGCCAGCAACACCCCGCCGGGAGCCGCTGCTGCACCGCCGACCGCGCAGACCCCGACGGAAACCTCGCGCAACGCGACCCGCAACTACGAGCTGGACCGGACCCTGCAGCACACCCGCCAGCCGGCCGGCCGCATCAAGCGCGTCTCGGTGGCGGTGCTGCTGGACAACGTGCCGCGCGCCGGTGCCAACGGCAAGACCGTGGAACAGCCGCTGTCGGCGGCCGAACTGACCCGCGTGGAAGCACTGGTCAAGCAGGCGGTCGGCTTCAACGCCGAGCGCGGCGACACGGTCAGCGTGATGAACGCTCCCTTCGTGCGTGAAGCCACGCCGGTGGAGGCGCCCAAGTGGTGGGAAATGCCGCAGGTGCAGGACGGCCTGCGTCTGCTGCTCGGTGCCATCGTGGTCCTCGCACTGCTGTTCGGGGTGCTGCGCCCGGCGCTGCGCTCGATCACCGGGCCAGCCAAGCCGGTCAAGGAACTGGCGCAGGAACCGCACAGCGCGGACGTGCAGCTGGTTGACGACGGCGAAGGTCTGCCGCTGCTCGCCAGTGACCGCGTCAACCTGACCGGCAACGAGCCGCTGGCGCTGCCGGTGGACTCCTACGAGGAACGACTGCGCATGGCGCGTGAAGCTGTAAAGACCGACTCCAAGCGCGTGGCCCAGGTGGTCAAGGGTTGGGTGGCCAATGATTGAGAACACCGCATCGCTGAGCGGCGTACAGCGCGCCGCGGTCCTGCTGCTGTCCCTGGGTGAACTGGAGGCGGCTGAAGTGCTGCGCCATATGGAACCCAAGGAAGTGCAGAAGATCGGCATCGCCATGGCGACCATGAGCGACATCACCCGCGAGCAGGTCGAGCGGGTGATGGACCAGTTCAATACCGAACTGCATTCCAAGACCTCGCTGGGCGTGGGCTCGGATGACTACATCCGCAACATGCTGGTGCAGGCGCTGGGCAGCGAGAAGGCCGGCAACCTGATCGACCGCATCCTGCTCGGCCGCAACACCACCGGCCTGGATGCGCTGAAGTGGATGGATCCGCGCGCGGTGGCCGATCTGGTCCGCAACGAGCACCCGCAGATCATCGCCATCGTCATGGCCCACCTGGAAACCGACCAGGCCGCCGATGCGCTGAAGCTGCTGCCCGAGCGCACCCGCGTCGACGTGCTGCTGCGCATTGCCACCCTGGACGGCATTCCGCCGAACGCGCTGAATGAGCTCAACGAGATCATGGAGCGCCAGTTCGCCGGCAACCAGAACCTGAAGTCGTCCAACATCGGCGGCGTGCAGTGCGCGGCCAACATCCTGAACTTCATGGACAGCGGCCAGGACCAGGCGATCCTGGGCGAGATCTCGCGCATCGACGCCCCGCTCAGTGCGCGCATCCAGGAAAAGATGTTCGTGTTCGACGACCTGATCGACCTGGAAGACCGCGAAATGCAGCTGGTACTGCGCGAAGTCAGTGGCGAACGCCTGGGCCTGGCCCTGCGCGGTGCCGACATCAAGGTGCGCGACAAGATCACCCGCAACATGTCCCAGCGCGCCGCCGAAATCCTGCTGGAAGACATGGAAGCGCGTGGCCCGGTGCGTCTGTCCGACGTCGAAGCCGCGCAGCGCGAAATCCTGGCCATCGTCAAGCGCATGGCCGATGAAGGTACCGTCACCCTGGGTGGCAGCGCGGAGGCCATGCTGTGAACAACGCCGTACGCTGGATGGCCCCCGACCTGCTGGCTGCGCCCGCGCTGCCGCAGGACGAAGACTTCGAGCTCACCGGGCTCGAACCCGAACTCGAACCGGAACCGGTTCTGCAGCCGCCCACGCTGGAAGAAATCCAGCAGATCCAGGACGCGGCCGAAAAGGAAGGCTTCGAGCGCGGCCATGCCGATGGCCATGCCCAGGGCCAGGCCGAAGTGCGCCGCCTGGTCGCGCAGATCGAAGGCATCCTCGACAACTTCAGCCGGCCGCTGGTGCGGCTGGAAAACGAAGTGGTCGCCGCACTGGGCGAGCTCGCCGTGCGCATCGCCGGCACCCTGGTCGGCCGCGCCTACGAGGCCGACCCGGCCCTGCTCGGCCAGCTGGTGCATGAAGCGGTGGACGCGGTCGGCGGAGCCAGCCGCGAGGTCGAAGTGCGCCTGCACCCGGACGACATTGCCGCGCTTGCACCGCTGCTGCAGCTTTCCCCGCAGCAGCGCCTGGTGCCCGATCTCAGCCTGAGCCGCGGCGACCTGCGCGTGCACGCCGAGGCCGTGCGTGTGGACGGCACCCTGGAAGCGCGCCTGCGCGGCGCGCTGGACGCCGTGCTGCGCACCACCGGAGCCGGCGCATGAATCCCGAACCGATGACACCACCGCCGGCCGACTGGGCCGCCGCCCGCAACCTGCGGCTGGCGGCGCGACTGGATGGCATCCGCCCGGACGCCACGCATGGCCGCGGCCTGATCCGCGAAGGTGTGCTGCGTCGTGCGGTCGGACTCACCCTGGAAGCCGTCGGCTGCGAATCCCCGATGGGAGCCAGCTGCAAGGTCGAAGTCACCGGCGGCGCATGGGTCGATGCCGAAGTGGTCGGTTTCGCCGGTGAGCGCACCTACCTGATGCCCAGTGCCGAACTGCACGGCCTGCTGCCCAATGCGCGCGTGGTGCCCGTGCTCGGCCGTGGCGGCGTTGAAGTCGGTGAAGGCCTGCTCGGCCGCGTCATTGACAGCGACGGCGTACCGCTGGACGGCAAGGGGCCGATCCGGGCCGAAGGCACCGTCGGCATGGCCGGCGTGGCGATCAACCCGCTCGCGCGCGAACCGATCACCCAACCCTTGGACGTAGGCGTCCGCGCGATCAACGCGCTGCTGCCGATCGGACGCGGCCAGCGCGTCGGCCTGTTCGCCGGCTCCGGCGTGGGTAAATCCACCCTCCTTGGCATGATGACCCGTTACACCTCGGCCGACGTGATCGTGGTCGGGCTGATCGGCGAACGTGGCCGCGAAGTCCGTGATTTCGTCGAAAGCACCCTCGGCGAAGAAGGCCTGCGCCGCGCCGTCGTGGTTGCCAGCCCGGCCGACCGGCCACCGCTGGCACGCCTGCACGGTGCCTACCGCGCCACCGCCATCGCCGAATGGTTCCGCGACCAAGGACTGAACGTCCTGTTGCTGATGGACTCGCTGACCCGCTTTGCCCAGGCCCAGCGCGAAATCGGCCTCTCCGTGGGTGAGCCGCCGACCACCCGTGGCTATCCGCCGTCGGTGTTCGCCAAGCTGCCCGCGCTGGTCGAGCGCGCCGGCAACGGTGCCAAGGGCCGCGGCTCGATCACCGCCTTCTATACGGTACTGACCGAAGGTGACGACCCGCAGGACCCGATCGCCGATGCGGCTCGCGCCATTCTGGACGGCCACATCCTGCTCTCGCGGCGGGTCGCCGACAGCGGCCTGTACCCCGCCATCGACGTCGAATCGTCGGTCAGCCGCGTGGTCACGGAAATCGCCGACGAACCCTGGCGCCTGCGCATTCGCAAGCTGAAGCGGCTGGTCTCGGCGTATTCGGCCAACCGCGACCTGATCGCCATTGGCGCATACCAGCGCGGCAATGACCCGGCCACCGACGAAGCGCTTGAGCGCTGGTCGGAGATTGTTGAGTTCCTGGGCCAGGACGTCGGCAAGGCCGCCGATCTTCCGCACAGCCAGGCCGCATTGAAGCAATTGGTGGAAAGAGAGAACTAAGCCATGATCCAGTCCAAGCGCATTGACCCCCTGCTCAAGCGGGCCCAGGACCATGAAGACGCCGTCGCCCGCGACCTGGCCGAACGCCAACGCGTGCTTGACACCCACCTGGCCCGGCTGGAGGAACTGCGCCGCTATGCCGAGGAGTACGCCAACGCCCAGATGGCGGCCACCAGCCCGGCCCAGCTGCTGAACCGCCGCGCGTTCCTCGACCGTCTCGACAGCGCCGTCGCCCAGCAGCGCCAGACCGTCGACACCAACCGCGAAAAGGTCGAGGCCGAACGCGCCCGGCTGATCCTGGCCAGCCGTGACAAGGCGGTGCTGGAGCAGCTTGCCGCCAGCTACCGCGCGCAGGAGAAAGTCCTCACCGACCGTCGCGATCAGCGCGAAATGGATGACATCGGCGCACGCCGCAGCCGCCAGACCCAGAACCAGGACGCCGAGTCCGGAGGTACCCCGTGATGTCCCCCACCCTGCTCGGCGGCAGCGCCCCCTCCACCGGCACCAGCACCAGCAGCACCGCCGCCGGAAACAACAGCAGCGCCAGCGGCGGCACCGGCAGCCGCCAGGACTTTGACGCCATGCTGAAGGGCAGCAAGGAAAGCGCGCGCCCGTCCGAAGCTTCCGCCAAGCCGAAGCCCAGGAATGCAGACAGCAGCCAGAGCAAAGACGAAACCACCGCTGCTAAAGATTCCACCGGCAAGCGCAGCACCGACAAGCCCGGCCACGCCGACGAGACGTCCAGTGACGCCACCGCCCCCGCCACCGCAAGCGCAGAGGCCAGTTCCCCCGCTGAGCCCGCCGCCGGTGACGAGGTCGACGCCGCCC
>NZ_RHPP01000094.1 GCF_003935715.1 Stenotrophomonas sp. 278
CAGCGGCGGCAGGGCCGCTTCGAGCATCGCGACCTGGGCATTGGCACGGGCCAGTTCCGGCGGGGTGCCGCGGCCGGCGTTGATCAACCGCTGGGTCACTTCGCGGCTGCGCTGCTGCAGCTCCAGCGAATGCTCGGCCACATGCAGCTCGTGGTTGGCGTGGCAGATCTCCACGTAGCTGCCGGCCACCTGCGCCACCAGCGACACCCGGGCCAGGTCCATCGCTGCTGCCGTGGCCTGTTCGTCGGCACGGGCCGCTTCCGCCGCGCGCTTGAGTTTGCCGAACAGGTCGAACTGGTAGGACACCGC
Source organism: Stenotrophomonas sp. 278 (assembly GCF_003935715.1). Classification (GTDB taxonomy): domain Bacteria; phylum Pseudomonadota; class Gammaproteobacteria; order Xanthomonadales; family Xanthomonadaceae; genus Stenotrophomonas; species Stenotrophomonas maltophilia_AH. The sequence goes on from NZ_RHPP01000094.1 coordinate 310, forward strand.
GAACTTGCCGTCGGCCAGGTTGATCGGAGGCAGTTCGTGCTCCTGCAGGAACGACTCGGCCGACAGCTGTGCGCGGCTCACACCCGCTTCGGCCTCGTACTCGAAGCCACCGGCGTCCAACGCCTGCTCGTAAACGGCGGCGGCGCGGCGCAGGTGCGCGTCGGCGACCTTCAGTTCGACGTTGTCGCGCAGTGCCTGCTCGACCAGTCCGTTGAGGGTGGGGTCCTGGTACAGCTCCCACCAGCGCGGCGGCAGTTCAGCGCCTGCGGCAACCTTCGGGTTGGCCGTGTCGAGGAGCGCGGCATTAGCCTCGGGTCGCTGGAAGGCGGATCCGGCCGGCAGCTGGTAGTCCGGGCCGACGGTGGCGCAGGCGTTCAGGCTGGCCACGGCCAGCCCCAGCATCACGTGCTTGAAGCGCAGCCGGTTCACAGTGCCGCCTGCGCCGGGTGGGCCGGCTGGGACGTTGCGGCGTCCGGCTCGATGGTCACGGTGGCGGTGCGCCCGGCGATCAGGGTCACGCCCTCGGGCACGGCATCAATCTGGATGCGCACCGGAATGCGTTGGGCCAGACGCACCCAGTCAAACGCCGGGGTCACGTTCGGAAGCAGGCTGCTGCCCTCGCTGCGGTAACGGTCCTCGATGCCGGCGGCGATGCTCTGCACATGGCCCTGCAGCGGCTGGGATTCGCCCATCAGGCGGATGTCGACCTTCTGCCCGGCATGCACGCCGCGCAGGCGGGTTTCCTCGAAGTAACCGTCAATCCGGAACGAGCCGGTGTCCAGCACCGCCATCACCGGGTGCCCGGCCGTCACGTAGTCGCCGGTACGCACGGTGCGGTCGTTGACGTGACCGTCGCTGGGGCTGCGCACTTCGGTGCGGGCCAGGTTGAGTTCGGCCAGGTCCACCGCCGCCTGTGCGGTGGCCATGCCGGCCTGTGCGGCCTGCAGTTTGGCGCGGCGCACTTCGGCGTCCTCGGCGGCAACCAGGTCCTGCAGGCTGCGGTCGCGCGCGGTCTCGCGGCGCAACTGCTCATAGCTGGCGCGGCGCTCGCCGAGGGTGGCGCGGGCCTGTTCCAGCGCGATGCGGTAGCGCTCGCGGTCGACCACAAACAGCACGTCGCCGCGCTTCACCGCCTGGTTGTCGGCCACCTTCACCGCTTCCACCAGGCCGGACACGTCCGGCGCGACCTGCACCACGTCGGCGCTTACATGTGCGTCGCGGGTCCACGGTTCGTCCATGTAGTAGGTCCACAGGGTGCGCAGCACCAGCAGGGCGGCAATGACGGCGGCGACGGTCACCACGACCGGCACGGTGTGCTTGAGGATCTTGTTCACGTTTGCATCCAACGCATCAGGGAAAACAACCCGCCAAGCACGATCACGTACACGGCCAGGTTGAACAGGGGCGGATGCCAGATGTGGCGGTAGGCTCCGGTGCGCTGCAGGACCACGCGCAACCCGCTCTTGAGCAGGTAGGCCAGCAGCATCAAGGCCAGCAGGGTCGGGACGAACACACCGTGGAGACTGAATTCACCGGTCATCGGGCAACGATTCTTTCGGAGGAATGGGACAGGCCCGACGCCGCAGGGCGGCACCGGGCCACACAACAAGGGGTCCTGCGGCTTACGTCACGCGTTCGGCGGCGTCGGCCAGCAGCTGCCACAGCTTCAACACGGTGCGCAGCTCATCGGTGCTGAGCTCACCGAACACCTGCTGGCGCAGGCCGATCAGCTGGGTCTCCAGCTCGCTGACCAGGGCTTCACCCTTGTCGGTCAGCCACAGCAGGTTGGCGCGGCGGTCGCTGGCGTCGCATTCGCGGCGGACCAGGTCGCTGGCCGACAGCTTGTCGAGCAGGCGCACCAGCGACGGGCCCTCCATGCCCAGCTGCTGGGCCAGGGTGACCTGGCGGATGCCACCGCCGGCACGCCCGATCATCAGCAGCGGCATGGTGCAGGCGGCGGAAATGCCGTAGCTGCCCAGCGCTTGGTCGGCCAGACGCTGCCACTGCCGGCCTGAATGGAGCAGGCCGGAGCTGAGCTGCATCTGCAGCTGGGTGCGTTCGTCGAGGGTGCGCTTCATGGGAGGGGTCGCTTGGGAATATCGATAGGATACTACTAATTCGCTTGCTATCAATACCTGCAGCCCAACCGGACCCCAACGGGGGTGGGGACGCCCGAGGGGTCGGTCGGGTACGATGCTCGCCCCCCTTCCGGGTGCTGTAGGCAATGAGCAAGAAAGACAACGACGCGAATCCGGTCTCCCAGGCCGAAGCTGAATCGGCGGTGCGCACTCTGCTGCGCTGGGCCGGCGAAGACCCCACCCGTGAAGGGCTGCTGGATACCCCGCGGCGCGTCGCTGAAGCCTATGGCGACTGGTTCAGCGGCTACAAGGACGATCCGCGCGCGTACCTGGAGCGCACCTTTGAAGAGGTGGCCGGGTATGACGAGCTGATCGTGCTGCGCGACATCGAGTACGAAAGCCACTGCGAACACCACATGGCCCCGATCATCGGCCGCGTGCACGTCGGCTACCTGCCCGACGGCAAGGTGGTGGGCATCAGCAAGCTGGCCCGTGTGGTCGAAGCCTACGCGCGCCGCTTCCAGGTGCAGGAAAAGATGACCGCGCAGATCGCCCAGTGCATCCAGGACGTGCTGCAGCCGATCGGCGTGGGCGTAGTGGTGGAGGGCGCGCACGAGTGCATGACCACCCGGGGGATCCACAAGCGCGGCGTCAGCATGGTCACCTCCAAGATGCTCGGCAGCTTCCGCGAGGATGCGCGCACCCGCGCCGAATTCCTGCGCTTCATCGAAGTGGGCGGCAAGCGCTGAGCCCGGTCGCTGCCCGCGTGCGGGCACCCGATCCTGCATTGACCCGACGGCGTGGCCTGGAGCCACGCCGTGATCTGCGTGGAACTTCCGCTGCATGAAGCATCGCGAACGCATCACCCGTTATCGTCATCTGCGCGACCAGCCCCAGTGGAAGCTGCTGGCGGCCGCCAACGCTCCGGAAATCATCGGCCTGCTGCAAAGCCTGTTGATGGATGGCGAGCGCACCTTGTCTTCGGCGGTGCTGCATGAGCGCCTGCAACGTGCGCTGGACCAGCTCAATGGCGAGGAACTCTCGCGCGAGCTGCCACGCACCGCCCAGGCCTATATCGCGCACTGGCTGGCCCAGGGCTGGCTGGAGCGCCGCCTGCCCGAGGGTGCCGACCAGGAACAGTACGAACTCTCCACCCAGGCGCTGCAGGCGATCCGTTTTGCCGACAGCCTTGAACAGAGCCGCGTGGCGGCCACCGAAAGCCGCCTGGCGCTGGTGATCGAGCAGCTTTCGCAGCTGGCGGCGCAGACCGAAGCGGATCCGGATGCGCGTCTGTCGGCGCTGCGCGACGAACGCGACCGCATCGACGCGGAAATCGCCCGTGTCGGTGAGGGCCGCGTGGCGGCGCTGGATGGCAAGCGCGCGCTGGAGCGCGCACGGCAGATCATCGGCCTCGCCGACGACCTGACCGAAGACTTCCGCCGTGTCCGCGACGACTTCGAACGCCTCAACCGCGAATTCCGCGAACGCATCATCGACGACGAAAGCGAGCGCGGCGACGTGCTGTCGCAGCTGTTCGAGGGCGTTGACGTGATCGGCGAGAGCGATGCAGGACGCAGCTTCCAGGCGTTCTGGCGGCTGCTCAACGACGCCGAGCAGAGCGCCCAGCTCGACGCCGCGCTGGAAACGGTGCTGGCGCGCGGCTTTGCCCGCCGGCTGGACCGCAACGAACGCGCCTTCCTGCGCGGCTTCACCGGCACCATGCTCGAGCGCGGCGGCCAGGTGCACGATGTGCTGCAGAACTTCGCGCGCAGCCTGCGTGGCTTCGTGCAGAGCCGCGGCTATCTGGAGCAGCGCCGGCTCAACCAGCTGCTCAAGCAGGCCCAGTCCGAGGCGCTGGCGCTGCGCGATGAATTCGCCGCGCAACGCCCGATTGGCCGCGACCTGCAGCTGACCACCAGCCGGCTGCGTTCGTGGTCGCAGTGGAAACTGCACGACCCGCGTACCGCCCAGGTGGACGGCAGCGTGCTGCGTAACGACGCGGCGGCGATCAGCCTGGAAAGCGTGGGCGATCTGGTCGCGTCCTCGGAAATCGACTTCCGCACGCTGCGCCGCGATCTGCACGAACTGCTCGGCGCGCAGCCGAAACTGAGCATCGCCCAGGCCCTGTCGCAGCGCGAAGCGCCGCAGGGGCTGGGCAGCGTGATCGGCTACCTGTCGCTGGGCACCCGCCACGGCGTGGTGGTGGACGGCGAACAGGAAACCGCACATTGGCGTGGCGGCGATGGAGAGTGGCGACGTGCCCGCATCCCGCTGGTTTGGTTCACCCAGGAGAAACGCCATGAACTGGCATGAAGATTCCATCGATACGGGCGCTGACAACGAAGCGACCGTGGATGATCTGTACGACGCAGAGCCCGTGGTCGTAACGCCGCTGCCCAAGCGTGGCAACGACGTGTACTACCTGGGCGACACCGGCCGGCTGCCGCTGGACGCACGCCGCGCGCTGTGTCAGCTGCTGATCGGGCCCAGCATCGACCAGCTGCGCCACGCCAAACTGTGGCCGGCGCTGATCCGCAGCGAAGCGGCGATCCGCTCGGCGCTGTCGGACCTGTTCCTGGAACTGGTGCTGGACCGTGACAGTGGCGTCGCCTTCACCCGCCAGGCGGATACCGAAGACGTCGATGCGCCCGTGCTGCTGCGCACCTCGCCGCTGACCTTCATTGATTCGGTGCTGCTGCTGTACCTGCGTCAGCAGCTCGCCGAGGCGGACGCACGCGGCAACCGTGCGGTGGTCGCCGATGCCGAGATGGCCGAAGCCCTGGCCATCTATGAGAAGAACCTGTCCACCGACCGCGCCGGCTTCAACCGCCGCGTTGCTGCGGCCGTGCAGAAGATGAAAGACACCCACATCCTGACCCGCCTGGCCGGCCAGGAAGACCGACATGAAGTGTCGCCGGCGCTGAAGCTGCTGTTCTCCGCTGAAGACGTCTCCGCGCTGTCCACGGTGTACCGCCAGCTGCGCGACACCCCGGCCGCCGAGGCCTGAGAGAGGTTCACATGGCCATTTCCAAGCACACGCCCGCCCTGTTCACCGATGGCCTGCCCGACCCGCGCCTGCAGCAGTTCCGCATGCGCCGTCTGCAGGTGCACAACTGGGGAACCTTCAACGGCCTGACCGAAGTGCCGATTGCCGAAAAGGGCTTCCTGTTCGTGGGCCGCTCCGGCTCCGGCAAGTCGACCCTGCTCGATGCGATGTCGGCGGTACTGGTGCCGCCAGCCATCGTCGACTTCAATGCCGCCGCCCGCGAAGCCGAGCGCAGTGGTCGCGACCGCAACCTCGTTTCATACGTGCGCGGCGCGTGGGCCGACCAGCAGGACAAGGGCACCGGCGAGATCGCCACCCAGTACCTGCGCAAGGGCGCGACCTGGACCGCGCTGGTGCTGGAATACCGCAGCGGCGATGGCCGCGTGGTCAGCCTGGTGCGCCTGTTCTGGATCTCTGGCAACGGTGCCGCCGCAGCAGATGTGCGCAAGCACTACCTGGTGGCCGAGCGCCCGTTCGACATCGCCAAGGACCTGGGCGGCTTCGACCTGGACCTGCGCAAGCTCAAGCAGCGCCTGGCCGATGTGCACCATTTCGACAGTTTCGCCGGCTACGCGGAGCGCTTCCGCCACCTGCTCGGCATCGACAACGAAATGGCCCTGCGCCTGCTGCACAAGACCCAGTCGGCGAAGAACCTGGGTGACCTGAACGTGTTCCTGCGTGACTTCATGCTGGACACGCCGAACACCTTCAACGCCGCCGAGCGCCTGGTGAACGACTTCGCCGAGCTCGACGGTGCGCACCAGGCGGTGGTCACCGCGCGGCGCCAGGTCGAAACCCTGCTGCCGGCGCGCGAGTACTACAACGAGCTCAAGGCCATGCATCGTCGCCGTGGCGACGAGGAACTGCTGAAGCTGGGCATCGACAGCTTCCGCGAAAACCGCCGCCAGCAGCTGCTGGAGGCGCGCCTGCACGAGCTGGAAGTCCGCGACCGTGGCCTGCTCGGTGAAGAAGCCCAGCGTCGCGCTGCGCTGGACAACCATACCGAGCGTCTGGGCGAGCTCGAACTGCAGCGCCGCCAGCAGGGCGGTGAGCGGATCGAAGAGCTGGAGCGCGAGCAGGGCCGTGCCGAGGCCGAGCGTGACCGCCGCCAGGCCAAGCGCGAGCAGGCGCGCCAGTCCGCGCAGAAGCTGCAGGCAACGCTGCCGGACACCGCACAGGCGTTTGCCGAACTGATCGACAAAGCCCAAGGCGAGCTGCAGGACCGTCAGCGCGCCTCGGCGGCGCTGGATGATGCGATCAGTGAACGCCTGGGCGGCAAGCGCGACGACGAGCGCCGCTTCGCCGAAGTGCGCAGCGAGCTGGAAGCGATGGAGCACAATCCGTCCAGCATTCCCGCGCCGCTGCAGAAGCTGCGTGCACGGCTGGCCGAGGAAACCGGTGTGCCGGAAGCGGCGCTGCCGTTCGTTGGCGAGCTGATCCAGGTCCGCCAGGACCAGGCCGTCTGGCAGGGCGCGATCGAGCGCGTGCTGTTCGCCTTCGCGCAGTCGCTGCTGGTCGACGACCGCCATTACAACGACGTGGCCGAATGGGTGAACCGCACCCATCTCGGCATGCGCTTCACCTTCTACCGTGTGCGCCGCAACGACGAGGCGCTGGCCCGTTCGCCATCGGCACGTTCGCTGCTGCACAAGCTGGACCTGCGCGACAGCAGCTTCGAGCCGTGGCTGCGCCGCGAGCTGGGCAAGCGTTTCGACTACGAGTGCGTGGATGCGCGCGAGCTGCGCAATGTCGAGCGTGGCATCACCCGCGAAGGCCAGGTCAAGCATCCGGGCGACCGCTTCGAGAAGGACGACCGCAGCGCGGTCAATGACCGTCGCCGCTGGCTGCTGGGCTTCAACAACCGCGACAAGCTGGCGGTCTACCAGAAGGAAGGCCAGGAACTAGCCAAACGCATCGCCGGCTGCGACGCCGACATCGCCCAGCTGCGATCGCAGCGCGAGAGCGACAACGATCGTCGGCTTGCCTGCAACCAGCTGGTCAACCTGGGCTGGGATGAGATCGACGTGGCTTCACCGCTGCAGCGCCTGGCCGACGTCGAGGCCAATCTGCGCGAGCTGCGCGAAGGCAATGGCGACCTGGCCCGGCTGGCGCAGCAGATCGACGCCACCCGCGCCGATATCGAGCAGGCCCGCCGCACCTATGAAGACACCCGTGTCGAGCGCGGCCAGCTGGTGAAGGAACGCGACCGCCTGGATCGCGCGCGCCAGCAGAGCCGGGCACTGGTGCTGCCGGCACTGGGCAGCACCCAGGAAGCCGGTCTGCAGCAGCGCGTCGACGCGATGGGGCCGCTGAGCCTGGAAACGCTCGAAGCGAACATGCGTCAGATCAGCAACGCGCTCAACGAGCAGCTGTCGTCGTCGCAGCAGGACGTGAACAAGGTCGAAAACCTGCTGCTGGGCTGTTTCCGCCGTTTCGTGCAGGGCTGGCCGGAAGAGTCGGGTGACTTCACCGTCTCGGTGGCGTCGGCCGAGGACTTCCTGGCCCGTCTGGCCCGCTTGGAACGTGATGGCCTGCCACAGCATGAAGAGCGTTTCTTCGATCTGCTGCAGAACCAGAGCAAGAACAACCTGCTCGCCTTGCAGCGACACAGCGCCGAAGCGCGGAAGTCGATCGGCCAGCGCCTCGACGAAGTGAACGCCAGCCTGGAGCAGGTGCCATTCAACCGCGGCACGCTGCTGACCATCGAACTGAGCGACCGCCGTCTGCCGGAAGTGCTGGAATTCCACCAGCAGCTGCGCGACGTGCTCTCGCACCATCAGACCGAACAGCGCGAAGTGGCCGAAGCCCAGTTCGCGGTGCTGCGTGAACTGGTGAAGCGGTTGGGTTCGCAGGAGGGCGAGGACAAGCGCTGGCGCGAGAACGTGCTGGACGTTCGCCTGCATGTGGAGTTCATCGGCGTCGAGCTGGACGCGGCCACGCGTCAGCAGGTGGAAATCTACCGCAGCGGCGCGGGCAAGTCGGGCGGTCAGCGCCAGAAGCTGGCCACCACGTGTCTTGCGGCGGCGCTGCGCTACCAGCTCGGCGGCGCGGAAAGCCAGCTGCCCAGCTATGCGGCCGTGGTCCTCGACGAAGCCTTCGACAAGGCCGACAACGAGTTCACCGCGCTGGCGATGAACATCTTCGACAACTTCGGTTTCCAGATGGTGGTGGCCACGCCGTTGAAGTCGGTGATGACGCTTGAGCCCTTCATCGGCGGTGCCTGCTTCGTCGAAATCAGCGGCCGCCATGATTCGGGCGTACTGCTGATCGAGTACGACGAGGAAGGCAAGCGCTTGAAGCTGCCGGAGCGTTCGCGGCAGGCTGAAGCTGCTGAAGTCGAGGCTTGATCGCGAACGGCGGCGCTTCGGTTTGTACGTGCTGGGGGCCTACGGGCAACCCCGTTCCGGGACACGCCGCAAGTACGTCCATGTAGCAACTGTGTCGCGGCCCTTCCCGTAGAGCCGGGCTTGCCCGGCTGCTGTTGGTCTCAGGCGAACAGCCGGTGGGCACCGGTTCCCGTGTTTGGGCGGGTCGGGGTGGGCAGGAGGGGGCGTGAGCCCCAAGGGTCGGGCGCATGCGCCCGACGGGTTGGGCAGGACGCCCAACCCCGGTCTTGCCGTGTGCGCAGGATTGCGCACACGTGCAAGCGGCGATCGAGGCTACACGGACGTACTTGCGCCGTCCTCCGGAACGCCCATCCCGATCTGCCAAGCCAGGGATGCTGTGAACCGAAGGTTGTTCGCCCAAAGCCAACAGCAGCCGGGCAGAGCCCGGCTCTACGTAGATCCTGCAATCCCAGCCAGGTATCTCGGAATCACCCGGCGAACGTATCCCAGCCCATCCGCGCGATCAGCACCACCACCAGGCCGACGAACAGCTTGCGGATGAACGGCGTGCCACCGCGCAGGGCCAGCCGTGTGCCGACCACGGAGCCGGTGATGTTGGCGGCCGCCATCGGCAGCGCGAACAGCCACAGGATGTTGCCGGTGGGGACGAAGAACGAAATCGCGGCCACGTTGGTCGCCAGGTTCACCACCTTCGAGGCCGCCGACGCGCGCAGGAAATCCAACCCGAAGAAGCGCACGAACAGGAAGATCAGGAAGCTGCCCGTGCCCGGTCCGAAGAAGCCGTCGTAGAAGCCGATTGCCGCGCCGATCGCCAGTGCCGTCCACAACTCCCTGCGGCCAATCTCGCGCGGCCGGTGCAGCGCGCCAAAATCCTTCTTCCACAGCGTGTAGCCCAGCATCGCGATCAGCAGCACCAGCACCAGCGGGCGCACCGCATCCTTGGGTAACAGGCTGACCGCCGTCGCCCCCGCAAACGAAAACACGAACGCCGTTCCCGCCGCGAACAGCACCGGCTGCCAGGGAAAGCGCACATTGCGCGCATAACGCCATGCCGCCGCCGCCGTGCCGAACATCGAGCTGAACTTGTTGGTGCCAAACAGCATCGCCGGTGTGTGCTGCGGCAGCACCGTGAACAGTCCCGGCAGCTGCACCAGCCCCCCGCCGCCGACCGCCGCGTCCACCAGCCCGGCGATGAACGCAATCGCCACCAACCACCATAATTCGGGGGGAACCAGCTCCAGCACGGCAGGCACTTCGCAGGGAAAGGCGCGCCAGCATACGCCGTTCCGGGCACAATGGCCGCATGAGCAAAACCCCCGCCGATACCTGCCCCTGCGGTCGCCCGCTGGCCTACGCCGCCTGTTGCGGCCAGTACCACGACGGGGCCATCGCCCCGGATGCCGAGACCCTGATGCGGTCGCGCTACACCGCCTATGTGCAGGAGCGCGCCGACTATCTGCTGGCCAGCTGGCATCCTCAGACCCGTCCGGAAACGCTCGGCTTCGACGAAGCGCCCAGCCAACGCACCCGCTGGCTCGGGCTTACCGTGCACGAACACACCCAGCCCGATGCCGATCACGCCCAGGTCCGTTTCACCGCCCGCTACAAGGTCGGCGGCGGCAGCGCGGTGAAAATGCAGGAGCACAGCCGCTTCGAACGGCTCGACGGGCGCTGGTTGTACCTGGACGCGCTGCCCTGATCGATACCCGATCCGCCCATTCACCTCGCCGCTGTAACACAACGTGAGGGCCACCATGACGGTGCGCTCACCGTCGCTGTCTGATCCTGAGGTGATGAACACTGTCGCCGCAACACCGCAGGCCGCCAGCGCGCTGGCCGATCATTACCGCGCCGTCCGCGCCCGCAGTCTGGCGCTGGCTGCCCCGCTCAGCGCTGAAGATGCCATGGTCCAGAGCATGGCCGACGCCAGCCCTACCAAGTGGCATCTGGCGCACACCAGCTGGTTCTTCGAACGCTTCGTGCTTGGCAGCCAGCCGGGCCATGCCCCGTTCAACGCCGACTGGCACTATCTGTTCAACAGCTATTACCAGAGCATCGGCCCTGCGCATGCGCGCCCACAGCGCGGCCTGCTGTCGCGTCCGTCGCTGGACGAGGTCCGCGACTATCGCCGGCGCGTCGACGACCAGGTCATTGATCTGCTGCAGCGCGATGCGCTCGACAGCCAGGCGCTCAACCAGCTCCTGCTGGGCCTTCACCACGAACAGCAGCACCAGGAGCTGCTGCTTACCGACATCAAGCACGCGCTCTGGTCCAATCCGCTGCAGCCCGCCTACCGCGACGACCTCAAGCGCAGCACCGGTGCAGTGGTTCCGATGCGCTGGCTGCCGGCGGAAGAGCACATCGTCGAGGTCGGGTCGCCCGCGTGGCCGGTACACCCGGCGTTCGCCTATGACAATGAGTCGCCCGTGCACCGCGTGCTTGTTCCCGCGCATGTGATCGCCAATCGTCCGGTCACCAACGCCGAGTACCGGGCCTTCATTCTGGATGGCGGCTATCGCCAGGCGGCGCACTGGATGAGCGAAGGTTGGAGCCTGGTCCAGGACGAGAGCTGGCAGCATCCGCTGTACTGGGACGATGGGCTGGAGCGCGAGTTCACGTTGGGCGGCTGGCGCGCCATCGATCCTGATGCTCCGGTCTGTCACCTCAGCTACTTCGAGGCCGATGCCTACGCCCGCTGGGCCGGTGCCCGGCTGCCTACCGAGTTCGAATGGGAGGCGCTCGCGCAGACCCGTCCAGTGCAGGGCAACTTTGCCGACGACGAGCATCTGCATCCGCGCGCGTTCGCCGGCGACATTGCCGACGCCGCGCAGCCGCTGCAGCTGTTCGGCGACGTATGGGAGTGGACCAGCAGCGCCTATGGGGCGTACCCGGGCTTCCAGCCGTTCGCCGGCAACCTCGGTGAGTACAACGGGAAGTTCATGTGCGGGCAGTGGATCCTGCGCGGTGGCAGCTGCGCGACCCCGGCCGGGCACGTGCGGGCCAGCTACCGCAACTTCTTCGCGCCGTCTGCGCGCTGGCAGTTCGCTGGCCTGCGCCTGGCCCGGGGGCTGGCATGAGCACCGTCAGCGACGCGCTCGACGCGCTCACCGACCTGCAGCCCGACCGCGCCCGGATCACCGCCGACATCCTGCAGGGGCTGTGGCAGCATCCACGCCAGCTGCCGTCCAAGTACTTCTACGACGCACGCGGCTCGGCCCTGTTCGAGCAGATCACCCGACAGCCCGAGTACTACCCCACGCGCACCGAACTGGGCCTGCTGCAGCAGCGCGCCGCCGACATTGCCGCGGTGGTTGGACCGCATCTGCATGTGGTCGAACTCGGCAGCGGCAGCGGCCGCAAGACCGAAATCCTGCTGCAGGCATTGGTCGACCCGGTCGCCTATACGCCAATCGAAATCTCGCGCGCGGCCCTGCTCGACAGTGTAGCGCGGCTGGCCCCGGCGCTGCCGGAGATTGAAATGCTGCCGGTGTGTGCCGACTTCACCCACCCGGTGCAGTTGCCGGAGCCGGAGCGCGAACCGGCGCGGCGACTGGTGTTCTTCCCCGGTTCCACCTTGGGCAATTTTGCCGGCACCGAAGCGGTTGCCCTGCTGCGCGCCATGCGCCAGACCATGGGCGAAGGCGGAATGGCCCTGATCGGCATCGACCTGCACAAGGACCCAGCGCTGATCGAAGCGGCATACAACGATGCTGCCGGAGTCACCGCCGAGTTCACCCTGAACCTGTTGCGCCGGCTCAATCGCGAGATCGGCAGTGACTTCGACCTCGAAGGCTTCGCCCACCGCGCCCGCTACAGCGTGGAAAGGCTGCGCATCGAAACCGACCTGCTCAGCCTGCGCGACCAGCAGGTGCACGTGGGCGGGCAGACCTTCGAATTCGCCGCCGGCGAAGCCATGCGCGTGGAGTACAGTCACAAGTACACCGAGGCCAGCTTTGCCGCGCTGGCCGCCGAGGCAGGGCTGCAGGTCATCCACCGCTGGGACGCGCAGGCCCCTGCGTTCGGGTTGCGGCTGCTGCAGCGCGTGTGATCGTCGGATCGGCCGTGCCGCTGCACAGCCGCTATGATGCAGCTTCACTTGGCTGCAAGGACTTCTGCCAATGAAGTGCACCACCGCCTGGCTGCTGGCAGGGCTGTCTCTGACCAGTGGCGCGGCAGCGGCCGATGCCGCCTTCGACCGCTGTCTGGCCGGCATCCAGGCCCAGGCGCTCAAGCAGGGCGTCAGTGCCGAGGGCTTCACCCGTCTCACTGCCGGGCTCAGTCCGGACCTGAGTGTGTTGCCGCTGCTGGATGCGCAGCCGGAATTCACCACGCCGCTGTGGGACTACCTGGCCGCGCTGGTAGACAGCCAGCGGGTCGACGACGGCCGTGCCCGTCTGGCACAGCACCGGGATCTACTGGCCACGGTGTCCACCCAGTACGGCGTCGATCCGGCCACCATCGTCGCGGTCTGGGGCGTGGAGAGCGATTACGGTCGGGTGTTCGGCAAACGCCCGTTGCTGCAGTCGCTGGCCACGCTGGCCTGCAACGGCCGCCGCCAGCCGTTCTTCCGTGGCGAGCTGCTGTCCCTGCTGAAGTTGCTGGATGCTGGCGAGCTCAGCGCCGATGGCCTCACCGGCTCCTGGGCCGGCGCATTCGGCCACACCCAGTTCATGCCGTCCACCTATGCACGCATCGCGGTCGATGGCGATGGCGATGGCCGTCGTGATCTGGTCGCCAGCATTCCCGACGCGCTTGCCTCTACGGCCAATTACCTCAAGAAGGCCGGCTGGCGCACCGGTCAGCCGTGGGGCATGGAAGTCACGATACCGGCCGGCTTCAACGCCGCCTTGGCCGGCCGCACCCAGCGCAAGCCGCTGGCCGACTGGCGCGCGCTGGGCATCGTCCCGGTCGGCGGCGGTACGCTGGCTCCGGCGGGGTTGCCTGCCGACGCCAATGCCGCGCTGTTGTTGCCCACCGGCCCCAAGGGCCCGGCCTGGCTGGTGTTCCGCAACTACGACGCGATCTACGCCTACAACGCCGCTGAAAGCTATGCGCTGGCCATCGCCACCCTGGCCGATCGACTGCGTGGTGGTGGCGGCACCGTCGCCGCCTGGCCCACCGACGATCCCGGCATCGGCCGCACCGAGCGTCGCGAACTGCAGACCCTGCTTCTCGCCCGCGGTCATGACATCGGTGCAGCCGACGGCATGATCGGCACCGCCAGCCGCCGCGCCATCCAGGTCGAACAGCAAAGGCTGGGCCTGGCTCCCGCGGATGGGCGCGCCGGTCAACGCATCCTTACCGCCCTGCGCGCTGCGCCTCCTCTCCCTGCTGCGACCCCTGCCATGCCCGAATCCACTGTGTTCGCCCTGCCGCCCAACCGTGCCCGTTATCTGCAGTCGCCGGCCGGTCCCGCCACTGCGCTGCCGAAACTGGAGGGCCTGAGCGTGGGCAGTGTGCAGGGGTTCCCGGCCTGGAAGGTTGAAACGCCTCACGCCACCGCGGCGATTTCGGTCTTCGGCGGGCAGCTGCTGTCCTATGTGCCCAAGGGAGGCCAGGACGTCATGTGGCTGTCGCCCAGCGCACAGGCGCTGCCGACCCCGATCCGCGGTGGCACTCCTGTGTGCTGGCCGTACTTCGGCCGCCAGGGCCAGGGCACCGATCTGCCCTCGCACGGCTTCGTCCGTGACCTGCCCTGGACCCTGCAACAGGCCCGGCGCGAGGCCGACGGCACGGTCGTGCTGACCCTGGCTCCCCCAGCACTGGATTCGCTGGATCTGCAGTTGAGCATGCAGTTGCGGATCGGCAGAACCCTGGAGCAGCAGCTCATCACCCGCAACACCGGCTCACGGACGATCAGTTTCACGCAGGCCCTGCACAACTACTTCAAGGTCAGCGACGCCACCCAGGTCAGCGTTTCCGGCCTGGACGGCCTGACCTACCTGGACAAGTTCGAGAACTACGCCACGCCGCGCGCCCAGCAGGGTGACTGGTCGCTGCGCGATCCGCGCGACCCCGGCCGCAGCGACCGCATCTACACCCAGGCCGGCGGCCGCTATGTGCTGAAGGACCCGGGCCTGAAGCGCAGCATCGCCATCACCACCCAGGGCAGCCGCACCCTGGTCGCCTGGAACCCGGGCGAGGCGGGCGCGGCGAAGATGGCTGACGTCGGCCAGGGCTGGCGCGACTACGTCTGCCTGGAAGCGGCCAATGCCGGCCCGGACGTGGTCATCCTCGCGCCCGGCGCGCAGCATGTGCTGCAGCAGACCTTCAGCGTTGCTCCGCTATGAGCAGTGAGCGCGACCCGCTCGACCCCCGCGCTATCGACGCAACCGGCAACCCGTACGCGGCGCTGTCGGACCTGCCCAGCGATGCTGGGCATGGTGGTGCTGGGTGCGATCAGGGTGCTGGCGGGTGCCTGACCCGCAGCACCAGCAGGCAGATCGCCCCGGCGACCAGCCCCCAGAAGGCCGAGCCGATGCCGGCCAGCGACATACCCGAAGCGGTCACCAGGAAGGTCACCAGTGCCGCTTCGCGGTCACTCTCTTCACGCAGCGCCATCGCCAGACTGTTGGCAATGGTGCCGAACAGGGCGATACCGGCGACGCAGGCCACCAGTTCGCGCGGGAAGGCGGCGAACACAGCGGCTACGGTCGCGCCGAACAGACCCACCACGATATAGAAGGCACCGGCGGCCACCGCGGCGGTATAGCGTCGTGCCGGATCCTCATGTGCCTCGCGGCCCATGCAGATCGCGGCGGTGATCGCCGCCAGGTTGAGACCGTAGGCACCAAACGGAGCCAACACCGTGTTGACCACACCAATCCATCCGATCACCGGCGACACCGGGGTGTCGTAGCCCGAGGCACGGATCACCGCCACGCCGGGAATGTTCTGTGATGCCATGGTGACCACAAACAGGGGCAGGGCGATGCCGAACACCGCAGGCCACGACAGCGTAGGGACGGTGAACACCGGTACAGCCAGTTGCAGGTGGACCTCGCCGGTGTGCAGCAGGCCCTGTGAAGCAGCCACGGCGACGCCGACCAGCAGGGTGGCGATCACCGCATAGCGGGGAAACAGGCGACGGCCGACCAGCCAGGTGAAGAACATCGCCAGCGCCATCCCCAGCTGGGTGCCCATCGAAACGAAGACATCCAGCCCGAAGCGCAGCAGCACCCCGGCCAGCATCCCGGCGGCCAGTGCCATCGGCACGCGCTGCATCAGCTTGGCGAATACCCCCGAGAACCCGGCGACCATGCCCAGCGCAGCAGCCAGTACAAACGCGCCAATTGCATCGCTGTAGCTGACGCTTCCGGCACCGACCACCAGCATGGCCGCACCTGGCGTGGACCACGCTGTCACAACCGGCATCCGGTAGCGCAGCGAGAGACCAATACACGTCACACCCATGCCCAGTCCCAACGCCCACATCCATGACGCAATCTGCGTCTGTGTGGCACCTACCGCCTGCGCGGCCTGGAACACGATCACTGCGGAGCTGGCGAAGCCCACCAACACAGTGATGAAGCCGGCGACGACCGCAGGCAGGGACACATCGCGCAACAACGACCGCTTCGCACTCACCGACATCTATCTGCATCCATGACCCGCTGGTGCGGCCATGGTGGCAAGTCTGGCGGCGCACGCGCAACGCGCGTGCGCCGCGAAAAAAACGCTTGACGTATTTCCAGAAGTCTTTAGTATTCGCTCCCTCGCTGCGGCGCGGTCTTCACTCCGGTGAACACCAGACCAAAACGACGCCAACAACCTTCGAAAAAAGGTGTTGACGGAAACGAAAAGCCTGACATAATAGGCGGCTCGCTTCGACGAAATGACCTCCGGGTCGCAACGACGAAGCAGCATCGGCAACAACGTCCACTTCGGTGAGGTGGCCCTCGAAAAAGGGTGTTGACGAAGCGGAAAAGCCGGCTATAATGGGCGGCTCGCAACGACGGAAACGTCGGGGCACACGGAGGAAGGCGCTGAGGCCGACTCCCAGGTTCTTTGAAAGTATGCGCAGGTATCTTGTGAAGACGCCTGCAGGAA
>NZ_RHPP01000095.1 GCF_003935715.1 Stenotrophomonas sp. 278
CCACCGTACCGCCACCGCCGCGCCGCGGCACCGCCAGCAAGGCAGCAGCGTCGGCACCAGCAACAGCGCGCAGCGAGCCACGGCTCGCCCCTTCGATGCTGGAACGCTTCGGCGGCACCCCGACTTCCCAGGAGAGCACCCCATGAGTGATGCCATCCGCACCCTCGCCCACCTGCACGCCGCCCTGCTGCTGGCGCTGCTGGGCACCGCACCGGCCACCGCCCAGCAGCGTCCGCTGACCGGACAGATGCTGGGCGAGCAACCGACTCCGACTACGCCGCCCGCGCGCCCGGCTCCGGTCGCGGCACCGGTTGCAGCAGCGCCCGCACCGGTGGCCCTGGCGCTGCCGCCGCGTCCGCAGCTGGGCGATACCACCCGCGCATTGTTGCAACTGCAGGCCAGCGGCGAGCATGCCGGCAAGCCGCACACCGTGCTGGGCGACCAGGCCAGCCGCAGCTACGCGCGCTACCTCAACAGCTTCGACCACCCCATTCCCGAATACCTCGAGCAAAGCGTGCGCAGGGATGTCGCCAGTGAGGGCGGGGAATAATCCATGAGCGCTGCGTGCCAGCCGCCATCCGTCCCCCGCCGCGACCAGCGCGGCGGCATGTCGGTCACCATGATGCTGGTCATGGTCGGTCTCGTCGGCATGCTTGGGCTGATCGAGATCGGTTACCTCTACTGGGCCAAGCGCGATGTGCAGAAAACCGCCGACCTGGCCGCGCTGGCCGGGGCGCAGCGGCTGGACCTGTGCAGCGCCGACCGCGCCGACAACGCGGCAGCACGTGCCAACGCAGTGAATGCCAACCGCTTTTCCGGCGTCATTCGCGTCCAGTGCGGCAACTGGAACCCCGCCCATGCCAGCGAAGACAACTTCGCCACGGTAAGTGCTGCAGCACCGGCCAACGCGGTGAAGGTGGTCGCCGAACGTTCGGTGGTGCCGTTCCTTGGGCAGAACCAGAATCTGCCTACCGTGCGTGCACAGGCGGTGGCCACGCGTGCACCGCCGTTTGCGGTGCTGAGCGTCGGCTCCCAGCTGCTGCGGGTGAACGGCAACACGCCGCTGGGCAGCGTGCTCAAGCTGGTCGGCGTGGACCTGGACCAGACCACCCTGCTCGGCTATGACGGCCTGGCCCAGGCCAAGGTCACCCCGCATGGCCTGCTCAAGGCACTGGAGATTCCTGTCGAGGCGGACATCAGCATCGGCGGCTTCAATGCGCTGCTGGCCGCGCACAAGGTGTCGCTGGGTGAACTGGTCGACGCCACCGCCACGGTGCTGTCCCAGAGCGGTGTCGCCCATGCCGACCTGGACGCGCTGCGCGATGCACTGGCGGCCAGACTGGATATCGACCGGCTGGCGATCCAGCTGGGCACTAATGACGCCACCAGCGGCCTGTTCGGCCGCATTGTCGCGCCCGACGGTCCGGCCACCGCGGCGCTGGAGGCGCAGGTGAACGCGCTGGACCTGCTGACCACCGGCATCAGCATTGCCAACAGCGGGCGCGCGGTGGAGGTCAGCCAGCTCAACGTGCTGGGCGTGCAGGCCAAAGCGGCCATCATTGAACCTCCCTCCATCGCGATCGGTGGGGTCGGCACCCGCGCCTACAACGCGCAGGTGCGGCTCTTCCTTGACATTGACAGCAACAACCTGGCGCTGGGGCTGGGCAAGGTGCTCACCGCGCTGGGCATCCGCCTGCGCCTGCCGATTCATGCCGATGTCACCAACGCCATGGCCACGGTCACCAGTCTGCGGTGCAGCGCGGTACCGGCCACCGCCACCGTGCAGGTGGATTCGTCGGTGCTGCGCGCCTGCGTCGGCAAGGTCGCCGAGGCCGACCGCTTCTCCACGCGCAATGTCTGCGATGCCTCCCTGCAGAACGAGCAGCTGCTCACCCTGCTGGGCGCACCGCTGATCAACGACCACATCCAGATCAACGCGCTCAGCCACAGCGAGAACCTGACCCTGGCCGCGGGCGAAACGAGATCCACCTGGATCAATCCGGCGCAGATCGGCACTGCGGTGAGCGACCTGGTGCAGCAGCTGCTGCGGGTGCTGGGCGGCATGCTCAATCCGGCGGCCAAGGGCATGAACACCGCCAGCACCGCCGACCAGCTGGCCGACCAGTTCCTGAAAGCCTCCAACCCGGGCAACGGCCTGTACGACGTGGACCGCACCATTGCGCTGTTGCGTAACGGCAACCCGGCGCAAGGCATCTCCGCATTTGGCGACTGGCAGGTGGAGAACGGCGTGCCGTATGCCTGCGTGCTGGGGCTGGGCACCTGCTACAGGGACGGCTCGGTGTGGGAAGGCTACCGCGCCACCGTCACCGGCCAGGGCCTGGGGCTGCTGGATGGCCTGCTCGGTACGCTGCTGGGCGGGCTGGTGATCAACCGCTGCAGCGGCCTGGTCAGCGCGCTGCTGGCCTACAACGCCTGCGTCAAAGGCAACCTGGCCGCGTACATGCAGACCGCACCGGCTGGCGTGCTGGACAGCTACCAGGGCAGCGGAAGCGTCACCGACCCCAGCACCAATGCGGTGGTCTGCAGTGGCCTGCTCTGCACCCTGCTGCGCCCGGTACTGGAAGGCGTGCTCAAGCCGCTGCTCAACGGCGTCGGCACCCTGCTCACCACCACCCTCGCCCACGTGCTGGGGATCGAACTCGGCCGTACCGACGTGCACCTGCAGGCCACCCAATGCAATCCCGCGCAGCTTGTCTACTGAACCTACTGATGGAAGCCCCGATCATGACCACCACCTCCTTCGTTTCCGTCAGCCGCACCCTGCTGGCCATGGCGCTGCTCGCGTCGCTGAGCCTAGCTCCCGATGCCCACGCGCGTCGCGGCAAGAACGACGCCCCGGACCTCGACCGCAGCGCCCCGGTCGTGCGCAACACCGTGGATGAGCTGCGCCAGCTGATGGACGGGCAGCAGCTCACTGAGCTGCGCACCACCTACAACGGCACCTACGGGGCCAGCCTGCTGTTCAATGCCAGCACGCTGCATTATTACGTGTCACTGTTCCAGGGCAAGGAGTTCTGGCGGGTGATCAAGACCGACTCGGTGGAAACCGCGGAGAACGTGTATGAGACGTTCGTAAAGCAGACCCGCGACCTGGCCCAGGTGAACATCGACACCATCCGCCTGGAAGCCGGCAAGCGTTACACCGAAAGCCTGGTCGCCTACAACGAACAACGCCTGCGCAGCCTGCAGCAGGAAGCGGACCTGCAGCGCCAGCAGGCCCAGCAGGTCAGTAGTGCAATCCAGCAGGCCAAGCAGCAGGCGGTGTCGCTGAGCACCGACCTGCGCAGCAGCAACACCCAGCTGGAACAGCTCAACCAGCGCATCCAGGCACTGCAGGCGCAGCAGGGCAACCCGGAGCTGTCACTGCCGACGCCGCCGCACCCGACCGCCAGCACGGCGCATCCGGTGGCGGGGGAAACGGGCACGCCGTAATGGGGATGCCCGACCTGTGTCCCGGGATGCCGGTGTAATCGACGCCGCCCGGACGCTGGGGACGCTGGTAGGGTCGCACGACAGTCGACCGCCGATAACGGCGGGTACTTCATTGGGGCATGACCACTGAACGAAGGCGCTTCTCCGTTCGATGGTCATGCGTTACCGGTCCTGCCACATGGTCGGTGGTCGACTATCGTCCGACCCTACCACCTCCCACTTCCATGTGACGTGAGCCACGACCACATCGACCATCCTCCATAATGCATACCGTGCCCCTATGGAGCGTCACCATGTCATCCCCCGATTCACCACTGGTCTTCTACGTCCGCCTGCAGGTCAAACCCGAGCGCACCCAGGACTGGCTCGACGCCGTGCATGCGTTGATCGACCGGATGTCCGAGGAACCGGCCTTCATTTCCTGCGACCTGCATCGTGACGCCCACGATCCAACCGTGTTCACGCTGTATGAGCGCTGGGATGAGGCGTCGGTGCAGGACTTCCTGGACCATCAGTCCACGGATTACCGCGCCGCCTACGACGCGCTGCTGCCTGATCTGCTGCAGAAACCACGTGAACCGCAGGTGCTGGAGCTGGTGCAGAGCTGGGGGTGATACAAAAACGGCGACCCGGAGGTCGCCGTTTCCATATCACATCACCGTCGTGATCAGGCCGCCTTGGCCTGCTCGCTCTGGCGCTTCACCAGTGCGTTGAAACGGTTCAGCGAGGTCAGGTGGTGATGCACCAGCGCCAGCCAGCCGTTGCGGTGCCAGGCCAGCACGATGTCGTCGGGCAGCTTGGCGAACTTCTCCACATCAACCACGTGGAAACCGTTCACCGACATCTTCTCACCGTTGCTCAGGGTGACATCGATGCTGCGTTCCACCAGCAGGTCCTGGGCCAGCAGCGCGGCACTGAACTGACGGGTCTGCTCGTACTCGCGGGTGAAGTCAGCGCAGAACTTCATGGCGTTGTCGACCAGTTCGGTGGCCTTGCCGTCCACGAACAGCGGTTCGCCTTCGTCGCTCTCGCCCTGGTTGACCTGGTCCGAACCGGCGTCCAGGGCCAGCAGGAAATTGCCGTCGTCATCGGACTGCATGAACACGAACGGGTAACGGCGCAGGTAAGCCGGCGCATAGGTGTCGTCGGCCCACTTGCCATCATTCACGAACAGGTTGCTGCGCGACAGGCCCACGGCCACGATCGGCGAGGCGTCCTGCCCGGTGAACAGGATGGGGAAGTGCTGGGCGGCCATGCCGAATTCGCCGATCACCGCCGGGATGGCATTGGTTTCAGCGGCGAATGCCAGCGAACCCGGGCGCAGACGCCAGTTGGCGTGCTTGTCCGATTGCAGCGGCAGCGGCTGGCGGTAGAACAGCGGACCGGAAGCCTGTGCCGGAGCGGCCGGCGGAGTAGTCGTTTCAGCAGTCATGGAATTGGTCAGGTACGACGCGCCAGACAGCCCGGGCGCGAAAGCGGGCACCACATTGATCCACCACTATAACGTGGCTTTTTGACGATTTCCGCCATGCCGGTGGTCACAGGGAGCTATAACCCGGTGAATTCGCTGCAGTCAGGCAGCGGGGTGTCGGGTACGTAGCGGCCCTGCTGCCAGCGCAGCCGCCGCTGGTAGGTACAGCTGCGGTCGGTTTCCGTGCGCAGATCCGTGGCGGTCAATGGACCCTTTTCCAGCGAATCGCCAAAGCGCGAGACGCCGGCTGGAAAGCGGGTGGCCCGGGTCTGGAACCGCAGCACCGGCATGCCCTGGCCCGCCGGATCCAACCCGATCTGCGCGGCAAAGCGGTATTCATCGTGGCAGGCGTCAGCCCGTGCGGTAACGTCCGCCTCGCTGAAGCAGGCCCGAATCAGCGCGTTGCCCGCCATCGGCAGGCTCGCCACCGTGTCGATCTGGATGCCGTCGTTCTCGTGGTATAGGCGTACCAGCATCAGTTCGGACGAACTGGCCCCGCCGCCGGAGTACGAGGTGCGCCAGTCGCGTATGGCTCCCACCAGCACGTTCTGCAGTTGCGCCTGTTCAGCATCGGCGGGGCGCTGCGGCGCACCGATGCCCGGTCCCAGCCGCACAATGAAGGGCCAGGGTTGCTCGCTGTCGGCCTCGTCCTCGGAGGGCATTGGCACGTAGCGCAGACGGACGTCACGCTCGCCGGTCACATGCTGGGCAAGTTCCAGCTGGGCTCCGGCTTCGTCACGGACGGTGCGCACGCACCAGGCACGGTCGGCGCTGCAGTACCACGCCGAGGAATCCGCATCGGCGGCGGTCGCGCCAGGCGGTGCAGCCTGTTCGGTCAGCGGCTCCAGTCGGTTACCGGCGGCATCCTGCACGGGAGCCGAAGGCTGGGCTTGGGCGCTGCCGGCGATCAAGGCCAACAGCAGCAGGCCATTGGAAAAGCGTCGGCGTTGTGCCGTCATCGGGATACGTCCTTGTGGTGCCCTCTCGGACCCATCATGACACGCATGGCGCGTCGAGCGCATGGGCATGGCGTTGACACGCATGGCGTGTTTCCGTGCACAGGGTCATGCCGTTGACACGCGTGGCGTGTCACTACGATCCTGGGTCGCCCGGGTTTGGTTGGTCAGGCGACCTGTAGTGACGCGCCATGCGCGTCAACGCACCCCGTCAAGCGCCTGCGAGGCTCCGGTCAGCACCGCGCAGGCATGGTCCTGCAGCTCTTCGCCACTGGCCTGGTGGCCGGCGTCGGCATCGGCCTGGGTTGCCAGCAGCACAAAGCCCGGTGCGCGCGCGTCGTCGCCCTGCCCCACCACCACCAGCGACCAGCGCCCCATCTCGCCGGGCGCGGCCAGGTCGTCGGCGAGCAGGCGGATGGGATCGGCGGTCAGCGTTTCGCCATCCAGCCGGCGTGCCTGGTACACATGTCCGCGCAGCGGCTGTGGCAGCGGCTGCCACGTCGGGCCGATGGCCGGCTGCATGGCCTGCAGCTGGTCGCGGATGTCCGCGCGCAGGCAGTCGACATGGATGTGCAGCTGGTTCTGCGAACGGCCGTGCGCGGAATTCAGCGCCAGGCTGGCCACGTCACGCGGCAGCGGCTGGCCCAGCGCGCGTTCGGTGTAGGCACGCGCCTGCCAGGCGGCGGCAAAGTAGTTCGGCGTGCCGGCCTGCAGCAGATCGGGGCTTTCGATGCCCGACACCTTGTCCAGCGGCATCAGCAGGAACTGGTAGTCGCCGTGAGTGTCCTTGACAAGCACATCGCGGCGCTCCGGTGCCGTTGAGACCGCCAGGCACGAACCGCGCGGGGTATCCGTGCCCACGCAGTCGCGCTGGATCACACCCCACAGGGCATCGGGATTGGGAGCCGGCTTCGGCGGTGGCGCAGTGGTACAGGCGGCCAGACACAGCGGCAGCGCCAGCAGGAAGACACGAAGGACAGACACCGGAAAGCAGTTCCAACGCCCGGCCCGGTACGGGGGGCTTTGGCCGGCATTGTACCGGGCGGCATGGCCGGGCTGCGATCGGGTGCTGTAGGTGCGATTGGGTGCTGGGGGCTTGGGTTGGTAGCGTCGGTCGACAGACGACGGCCGATAACAATGATCGGCACGGGAACGCATGACCGATGACGAAGTAACGCGCGACCACGTTCAAGGTCATGCGTTAACGAACGGTGCACCGTTATCGGCCGTCGTCTATCGACCGACGCTACCAACCCCAATTCACACGTGATGCCACAACGTCCGGCCACCCCCGTCATCCCGGTCGCCACAACGTCCGGTCATCCCCGTCATCCCGGTTCGCCCAACGTCCCGTGCCCCCGTCACCCCGCGCTCCCGGCACGGTGGTATGGTCGCCACAGGCTACCGCAGGAGCGACCGATGTCCCGGCATACCCGCATTGCAGTTCCCGTCCTGGCCGTTGCGGCCACCCTGCTGTCCGGCTGTGTCAGCAGTCCCGGACCGGAGGTCCGCGGCAGTGGTCAATGCCACGACGCCCCCCTGCAATGGGCGGTAGGCCAGCCCGCTGCGGAAGAGACCATGCGCAAGCTGTTCCGCGAAAGCGGTGCCGGCCTGATCAATCCCATCGGCCCGGCGACGGTGGTCAGCAAGGACCGCCGCGACGACCGCCTGCGTGTGTTCATCGACAAGGACAATGTAATTACCGCCGTGCGGTGCGAATAGCGCATACCCTCAGCCACCGCGATCGATCCGGCACCGCGTTGACGCGCATGGCGCGTCACTACAGGTCGTTCGACCCAGGACGTAGTGACGCGCCATGCGCGTCAACGCCATCCACGGCCGTTCGATCCACCGTCAATGGCCAATGCCTCACGCCCGATATCAGCAACCGTCCGCGCGCCGGTCAGGGTCATCGCAACCCGCATTTCCTTTGCAACCAGATCCAGCAGATTGGCCACCGCGGCCTCTCCGCCGGTGGCCAGCGCATACACGAACGCACGCCCCAGCAGCACCGTATCTGCCCCCAATGCCAGCATGCGCACCACGTCCAACCCGCTGCGCACGCCCGAATCCACCAGCAGCTTCAGCTCACCTTGCACGGCATCGGCAATGGCCGGCAGCGCGCGCGCAGTGGACAGCACCCCGTCCAGCTGACGGCCGCCGTGGTTGGAGACCACGATGCCATCGGCACCGAAGCGCACCGCATCACGGGCATCATCCGGGTCCAGGATGCCTTTGATCACCATCGGCCCGGTCCAGAACTCGCGGATCCACTCCAGGTCCTTCCAGGAAATGGACGGGTCGAAGTTGGCCCCGAGCCAGCCGATGTAGTCCGCCAGGCCGGTGGGCGCGCCGCGATAGGCCGACACATTGCCCAGGTCGTGGGGCCGACCGAACAACCCCACGTCCCAGGCCCAGCGCGGATGGGTGACGGCCTGCAGCATGCGCCGCAGCGGCCCGTTCTGCCCGCTCATCCCCGAATGCGCGTCACGATAACGGGCTCCGGGAACCGGCATGTCCACGGTGAACACCAGCGTGGTGACACCGGCCGCCTGCGCCCGCTCCAGCGCGTTGCGCATGAAGCCGCGGTCCTTCAGCACATACAGCTGGAACCACATCGGCCGGGGAATCTTCGGGGCCACTTCCTCGATCGGGCACACCGACACCGTCGACAACGTAAACGGAATGCCCCGGCTGGCCGCCGCACGCGCAGCCTGCACTTCGCCGCGCCGGGCGAACATGCCGGTCAGGCCCACCGGAGCCAATGCCACCGGCATCGCCAGCCGCTCACCAAACAGCTCGGTTTCCAGGCTCAGCTCGGACATGTCGCGCAGCACGCGCTGGCGCAGCGCCACATCGGACAGGTCGGACACGTTGCGGCGCAGGGTCTGCTCGGCGTAGGCACCGCCGTCGATGTAGTGGAACAGGAACGGCGGCAGGCGACGCTGCGCGGCAGCGCGGTAGTCCGAAGCGGCGGAAATGATCATGGGGCAGCAACACCGGGCAACAGTCCGCTGACAGCATACCGGCGCACCCTGCCCCGCAGCACACTCCGCGCATTAGACCAAAAGGTAGGTGCCGACCGTTGGTCGGCACATCGGCCGCAGCCCGGTGCCTCAGCGTCCGCAGTCGCTGCACGGCCCCTTCAGCTCCACGCCATTGCCATCGGGATCCTGCACGTACAGCGACAACCCATCGCCCTCGGCTCCAAAATTGCTGCTGGCCGGGGCATCCACGGCGATACCGTGCATCTGCAGGTGTTCGCGCAGGTGCGCTTCGTTGAACGGCTCGATGCGCAGGCACAGATGCGCCATGTTGCGGCCCTGCACACCTGCAGCAGCGCCGCCGGGCACCCCCAGCCTGCCGCGGACGTCGACCAGGTCGATCATCGAACGACCCGCGTGCAGATGCACCATGCCCAGCGTCGGCCGTTCGCGCGCCACCGTGCAGCCCAGCACATCGCGGTAGAAATGCAGCGCGCGCGGGAGGTCGCTGACCCGCAGCACGACATGGTCCAGGCACTGGATGACGAAGTCCGGCTGTCCGGCGGCGGTGGCGTTCATAACTTCTCCAGCTTGTCGGAAATCCGGCGGAACACGGCCAGCACCACCACGCAGAGCACACTCACGCCCAGCGCGATCACATACTCACCAATGCCCACGGCAATGCCGATGGCGGCCGCCATCACCAGCGAACTGGCGGTGGTCAGCCCACTGACCTGGTCCTCGCGGGTGCCGCGCAGAATGGTGCCCGCCGCCACGAAACCGACGCAGGCCACCACCGCCTCGATCAGACGTACCGGGTCGACCTGCAGCAGGTCCCGGTAGCGTTCCTGCTGGAAATGCTCGGCGATGCTGTCACCCAGGCCGACGATCAGTGCCGCCGCGCCGGCAATCAGCATGTGCGTGCGCAGCCCGGCGGCGTGCTTGCTGAGCTCGCGCTCGATGCCCAGCACGCCGCCGAACAGCATGGCCGCGGCCACCCGCAGCAACAGCGACAGATCCTGCTCCCAGCCCATCCGCGTCTCCTCGGTGATGGGCGAAGCGTTGCGCGAAGCGCGTGGCAGTGCTGTGAAACGATGTGAATGCGGCCGTGACCGGTTGTCAGTGCGCCAGGTAGCCGCCGTCGATGGCGTAGTAGGTGCCGGTGGCAAACGACGCATCTGCACTGGCCAGCCAGGCCACCAGCGCCGCCACTTCCTCGGCACGCCCCAGCCGGTTGAGCGCATGCTTGGCCTCCAGCGCCTTGCGTGCGGTCGGCTCCATCTTGTCCAGCAGCGGGGTGGCAATGAAACCCGGGCCGACCGCATTCACGCGGATGTTGTCGGCGGCATGCTCCCACGCTGCGGTCTGGGTCAGACCGACCACACCGTGTTTGGCAGCGACATAGGCCGCCGAATTGTCAAAGCCGACCTGGCCCAGAATCGACGCCATGTTGATGATGCTGCCGCCCTTGCCGGCCTGGCGCAGCGCCTGGATCTGCGCGCGCTGGCACAGGAACACGCTGTTGAGGTTCACGTCGATCACGCGCTTCCAGCCGTCGACCGGATAGTCGCCACTGGGCGCTGACGGTCCGCCGATACCGGCGTTGTTGACAGCTATGTCCAGGCCGCCCAGTTCCTGCACGGTCTGCTTGACCGCCGCGTCAACGGCCGCTTCATCGGTGACATCCAGGGCGATGCCGATCGTCTTCACGCCACGTGCGGCCAGCGCCTCGGCGGTTTTCTTCACCGCGTCTTCCTTCAGGTCCCACACCGCCACCGCCGCACCGGAGTCGGCGAACAGTTCGGCCACGGCCAGGCCGATGCCGGACACGCCGCCAGTGACGATGGCGACCTTGCCCTTGAGCTGATAATCAATCATTGCGTCTGTCTCCACAGGAATCAGGGGGGAAAGCATTCCTACCCTACGCCTGCGATGCGTTACACAAGGTGCATGCAACGCACCTGCCGACCGCAACGAACCTTCCCACCGCTGCAACGCACGCAGCCGTATGCTGCAGGTCGTACTGCCATTCCTCCCACAAGGCCCTGCACATGACTGCACCGACCGACGGCTTGCTGTTCTCCCCCACCCGGCTGGGTTCCATCGACCTGCGTAACCGCATCGCGATGGCCCCGCTGACCCGCAACCGCGCCATCGAGGGCCGTGTGCCCAATCCACTGGCGGTGCAGTACTACCAGCAGCGCGCCAGTGCCGGGCTGATCATCGCCGAGGCTACCCAGATCAGCCCGCTCGGCCAGGGCTACCTGGACACCCCCGGCATCTACAGCCAGGCGCAGATTGACGCCTGGCGCAAGGTCACCGACGCGGTGCACAGCGAGGGCGGCCGCATCATCCTGCAGCTGTGGCACGTCGGCCGCATCTCGCACACCAGCCTGCTGCCGGAAGGCGAAGTGCCGGTAGCCCCCAGCGCGGTGCAGGCCAAAGCCAAAACGTTCACCGCCAACGGGTTTGAAGACGTGTCCGCGCCCCGCGCGCTGGCGCTGGACGAGATCCCCGGCCTGATCCAGGAGTACCGCCAGGCCGCGCGCAACGCCATCAGCGCCGGCTTTGACGGCGTGGAAGTGCATGCGGCGAACGGTTATCTCATCGACCAGTTCCTGCGCGACGGCAGCAACCTGCGCACCGACGAATACGGTGGCAGCATCGAGAACCGCACGCGGCTGCTGGAGGAAGTGGTGCGTGCGGTGGCCTCGGAAATCGGTGCCGAACGCACCGGCGTGCGCCTGTCACCGACCACGCCGGCCGGTGATGCGCACGATTCCAACCCGCAGCCGCTGTTCGAACGTGCGGTGGAGCGGCTGGATGCGATTGACGGCCTGGCCTTTGTGCATGTGATCGAAGGTGCCACCGGCGGCCCGCGCGACAACATCGCCTTTGACTATGCCGCGCTGCGGGCGAAGTTCCGCGGCCCGTGGATCGCCAACAACGGCTATGACAAGGACAGCGCCGAGGCCGCCCTTGCCAGCGGCTATGCCGACGTGATCGCGTTCGGGCGCGCCTTCATCGCCAACCCGGACCTGGTGGAGCGCCTGCGTTTCGGCGTGCCGCTGTCCGACTTCAACCCCGACACGCTGTATGGCGGCGGGGCTGAGGGGTACACCGACTATCCGAGCGTTTCGGGGTCCAACGTCGCCGATTGATGTCGGGCGCGTAGAGCCGGGCTTGCCCGGCTGCTTTTCGCGCGGTGTCGCACAGCCGGGCAGAGCCCGGCTCTACGTCAATGCACCACGGTCGCCTCCAGCTGCACCGGCACCCGCTGCAGCGGCTCGCTGGCCGAGCGCGACAGCTGTACCTCGTACTGCCCGGCGGCGATCTTCCACTGTTTGTCGGCGGTATCGAAACTGGCCAGCGTCTTCGGCTCGGCCTCGATCTGGATGCGACGGGTCTCGCCCGGCTGCAGCATCACTTTCTGGAAGCCGACCAGGCGGATCGGGGTGGCACTGCCTTCCGGCAACTTCAGATACAACTGTGCCACGTCCGCACCGGCCACCTTGCCGGTGTTGCGCACGTCCACGGTGGCCCTCAGGCGCTGGCCGTCGGCCACCACGCTCAGGTTGTCGTAGGCGAACTGCGTGTAGGACAGGCCATGACCGAAAGCGAACTGCGGCACCAGGCCCTTGGCGGCAAACCACTTGTAGCCGACGTTGGCCCCTTCGATGTCGTAGTTGATGGTGTCATCCGGCTTGTGCTTCGGGTTGAAGCCCAGCCCGTTCACCTCCGGACGCGGCAGCTGGCCGGCATCCACCGGCCAGGTCACCGGCAGGCGGCCGGACGGATTGACCTTGCCGGTGAGCAGCGCGGCAATGCCTTCGCCGCCACGGATGCCCGGGTACCACGCCTGCAGCAGCGCCGGCACCTGCTGCAGCCACGGCAGTTCCACCGGGCCGTTGGTTTCCAGCACCACCACCGTCTTCGGGTTGGCCTTGGCCACGCCGGCAATCAGCGCATCCTGGTTGTCGGGCAGTTTCATGTGCGGCAGGTCGACCGATTCGGCCGACCACTGGGTGGCGAACACGATCGCCACATCGGCTGCGGCAGCCGCACGGGCCGCTGCGGCCACATTCGTGCCATCCACATAGTCGATGGTCGCGTCGGGCAGCTCGGCGCGCAGCGCCTCCAGCGGCGAGGACGGGTGGAAGATCACCGGGCCCGGCCAGGTGGTCGGCAGCACTCCCGGCACCGCATTGGTGCCACGGGCGGTGTAGCCCACGTGCGACGAACCACCCCCACCGATCACGCCCTTGTCGGCATGCCCGCCGATCACCACGATGCGCTTCACGTCGGCAGCCAGCGGCAGTACGTTGTGTTCATTGCGCAGCAGCACGCTGCCTTCTTCCACCGTGCGCTGCGCGGCGTCGAAGCCGGCCTGCACGTCGATCGGCACATGCTCCGGCGGCAGGTCGAAGTTGCCATGCGCGAACATCGTGCGCAGGATGCGCGCCACCATGTCGTCCAGGCGCGCCTGCGGCACCACGCCACCGGCCACGGCCAGGCGCAGCGGTTGATCGAAGTACACCGCCTTGTCGAACACCTCGCCCGCCGACTGCTGGTCCAGTCCGGCCAGCGCCGCCTTCGAGCCGCTGTGCACGCCGCCCCAGTCGGACATCACGTAACCGGGGAATTTCCATTCCTGCTTGAGCACCTGGTTCATCAGGTAATCGTGCTCGCAGCCGTAGGTGCCGTTGATCTTGTTGTACGAGCACATCACCGAACCGGGCTTGCCCTCTTCCAGCGCGATTTCAAACGCCAGCAGGTCCGATTCACGCATCGCCTGCTCGCCGATCTCGGCGCTGTGGAAGTTGCGCGAGGTCTCCATGTCATTCAGCGCGAAGTGCTTCATGGTGGAGATCACATGCTGGCGCTGCACGCCACGGATCGATTCGCCGACCAGACGACCGGCCAGCAGCGGGTCTTCACCGGCGTATTCGAAGTTGCGCCCGTTGCGCGGGTCGCGCTGCAGGTTGACGCTGCCGGCCAGCAGGATGTTGAAGCGCTGCTGCCAGGCTTCGCGGCCCATGGTGGCCCCACCGGTGTAGGCGATCTGCGGATTCCAGCTGGAGGCCGTGGATGGGCCCGACGGCATCGCGGTGGCGATGTCACCCTTGCGGATGCCGCCCGGGTTGGTCACACCCACGCCGGCGTCGGCCGACTGCTGCGCCGGAATGCCCAGGCGCGGCACGCCGGGCACGAAGCCGGCTGAACCGACCGCGCCTTCCGGCAGCGGACCGCCGTCCTTGCCCAGCCCGAAGTAGCTGTGCAGCATCTGGAATTTCTCGTCCACGGTCATCTGCGCCACCAGCAGGCGGGCGCGGGCATCAGCGTTGAGCGCCATATCCATCCACGGCGCGTCGCCGCCCACCGGGGCCGTGTAATCGAGGGTCAACAGCTGAGCCGGCAGCGGCTTGCTGTTGGCGCTGAGCTTCAGCTTCACCGCCTGGGCACGCGCCGCGCTGAAGCCCTGCCGGTAGCCGGCGGCCTCCTCCAGCGGCACGTAGCCGGTTGCTTCAGCGCGCGCGGTGTCCACGGCACCCAGCAGCAGGGCCGGTGCGCCCATGCGGGTCTGCGCGGCGATGTTGACGGCCAGCGCAGGATCGGCCTTCGGTGCCGGCGCATACAGGGCCACGACATGGCGGCCGTCGTTCAGGCGCAGATAGCTGACGCCCGGTGCTTCCACGCCGGAAGCGGCTTCCACCGGCAGGCGCGAGAGCACGACGCGACCGCGCGATCCGGCCGCGGCCGGGTCCACGGTGATGAAGCGCGCGGTGTAGCCCAGTGCATCGGCCATGGCCGCCAGCCGGTCGGCCTCGGCACGATCGACGTCTTCCACGGTCAGCGCATCCACGTCCAGCGCCTGCAGCTGCGCGCCCACCGTGGCGGCGTCAAGCGTGGCAGGCACCTGTTCCAGACGCAGCACGGTGAAGGCGTCCGCGCCGGCGGTCGGTGCGGCGATGGCGGTGGCGGCCAGCGACAAGGCAATGGCAGTGGTCAGGACGAGCGGCTTTGTAATCGTTTTCATAAGCGGGCGAAACACCTTTTCTGACGCAGAAAATCCGGGGAGTCTTGCCGCAGAAGGGTGCAGCGCAGGCTGCGGAACGCGGCACGATCAGGCCCCTCCGCCTGTCGCAATGCCATTGCGCCCACAGGGGGTGAAGAGTGGTCGAGCGCGTTCACGTCTGTCAACACGACGTTTGGTGGGTAGGGCACGTAGGGACGCGCCGTGCGCGTCCATCTCGGACTATTAGTATTTTTGCTAATTCCCGGTAGCATGTCGGTCTCAGCTCTTGATCTTTGCTTTTCCGACACTCCGACCCATGTTCCGGCCCTCTACCCTCGCCCAGCTTCCCTCGCCCCACCGGGAGGCCCCCTGATGGCCGCCGTGCGGGCGCTGGAAGACCTGCTGGCCAGCCGCCAGGTCTGGCGCGGGCAACCGCGGGCGGTACCTTCGGAAACCCCGGCCCATCCGACCGGGCACCCGGAACTGGATGCACGCCTGCCCGGCGGTGGCTGGCCACCGGCCTCGCTGTCAGAAGTGCTGCTGGCCGCGCCCGGCCAGGGCGAACTGGCACTGGTGTGGCCGACCCTGGCCCGGCTGAGCCAGCAACAGCAGACCGTGGTGCTGATCGCCCCGCCCTATCTGCCGCATGCCCCGGCCTGGGGTCGGGCCGGGCTGGCGCTGGGCCAGCTGCAGGTGGTGCACGCGTCCCCTCGCGAGGCGCTGTGGGCGGCTGAACAATGCCTGCGTTCGGCGGCCTGCGCGGCGGTGCTGTGCTGGCCGCAGACCACCGACGACCGCGCCCTGCGCCGCCTGCAGGTCGCCGCCGAAAGCGGCCAGTGCCTGGGCATCGCGTTCCGCGATGCGCGCTGGAGCCGCAACCCCTCCCCTGCGCCGCTGCGCCTGCAACTGGACGATGGCCAGGTGCGGGTGCTCAAGTGCCGCGGCGGCCAGGCACCGGCACAGCCGTTGCCGCTGGCCCGGGTGCAGTGAGGGCGCGCCGTGCACTGGGCCTGCCTGCTGCTGCCACAACTGGCGCTGGACGCCGCCCTGCGTCAACAGCCCGACCCGCGCGCGCCGCTGGTACTGGTCACCGGCCCGATGCAGCGCCGGGTGCTGCACGCGGTCAGCCCGGCCGCACGCCAGCAGGGACTGCGCCGGGGCATGCTGCTCTCGGCCGCGCAGGTGCTGACCCGCGACCTGCGCACCGTGGAATACGACCCCCGCGCCGAACAGGACACCCGCCAGCTGCTGGCCAGCTGGCTGTATGGCATCAGCTCGCAGGTCAGCCTGGCCTTTCCGCATGCGCTGGCGCTGGAGATCGGGGCCAGTCGCGCCCTGTTCGGCGACTGGCCGGCGATTGAACAGCGCCTGCGCGAGGGCCTGCAGGAACTGGGCTTCCGCCACCGTCTGGTAGCGGCACCCAACCCCCACGCAGCCTGGGTGCTGAGCGGCGTGCATGCCCGCCTCGGTGTCGATGCGACCACGCTGGAAGCGGCCCTGGCCGACATTCCGATCGAGCGCAGTGGCCTGCCTGCAGAGGCGGTCACGGTACTGGCCCGCTCCGGCCTGCGCACGCTGGGCGCGGCCTTCGCCCTGCCCCGCGAAAGCCTGGCGCGGCGCTTTCCACCGCAGGTCCTGACCCATCTGGATGCCCTGCGCGGACTGCATGCCGCACCGCTGTCGTACTTCCAGCCACCGGACCGTTTCGATGCGCGCATCGAATTCGAATACGAGATCGAATCCACCCAGGCGCTGCTGTTCCCGCTGCGCCGCCTGACCACCGACCTGGCGGCGTTCCTGTGCTCGCGCGATGGCGGCGCGCAGCAGTTCGACCTGTGGTTCGAACACGAACACCACCCGGACACGCAGCTGCGCGTGGGCCTGCTGTCGCCCGAACGCGACGCCGGCGTGCTGTTCGACCTGGCCCGCAACCGCGTCGACCACC
>NZ_RHPP01000096.1 GCF_003935715.1 Stenotrophomonas sp. 278
CGCCAGCAAGGCACCGGCCAGCCCGGCGTGGGTGACCCGCAGCAACGAGCTGGCGCAGATCCTGCTGGACGCACAGGGCCCGTTCCAGCCGGAAGAAACCGGCTTCTTCGGCGTGCCGGGCTACGACGACAAGGTGGCCGACTTCGGCCCGGGCAACGCCGCACGGTACCGTGCCGCGATGGCCAAGGCGCGCAGCGAACTGCAGTCCAAGCTGGCCACCGAGCGTGACCCGAACGTGCGCCAGGACCTGGCGATCATGATCGCTGCGGCCACCCAGAACATCGAAGGCAGCGAACTCAACGAAAAGTACCTGCTGCCGTGGACCGACACCCCGCAGCTGGTCTTCAGCGGGATCAACCTGCTGCTCTCCGACCAGGTGCCGGAAGCGCGCCGTGCCAAGGCGCTGGACCGCCTGAAGGCCTATGCCGGGCTGGCTCCGGGCAGCACCGCGGTGACCACGCTGTCGCGCCAGCGCTATGAAGAGGCGCTGGCCAACAAGGGGCTGCTGCAGCCGACGAAGATCGAAGTCGAGCAGTCGCTGGAGAACGTGGATACCTACATCGCCGGCATCGAGAAGCTGTTCGGCAAGTACAAGATCGCCGGTGCCGACGACGCGCTGAAGACCATCGCCACCCAGCTGCGCGAATACCGTGACTGGACCCGTGCCGAGGTGCTGCCGAAGGCGCGCGCCGACGCGCAGCTGCCGGAACCGCTGTACGCCTTCCAGCTCAAGCGCGTGGGCATCGACATCGATCCCAAGCTGCTGATGCAGCGTGCCCAGCTGGAATTCATGGAGACCCGCTCGGCGATGCGCCAGCTGGCCCCGCTGGTGGTGAAGGCCAAGGGTCTGAAGGTGGCCGACCCCACCGACGTGGTGGCGGTGATCCGTGCGCTGAAGAACGACAAGATCGCCAACGACCAGTTGGAACACCACTACCGCGGTGTGATCGACCAGATCGACCCGATCATCCGCGCCCAGAAGATCGTGGACG
This sequence comes from Stenotrophomonas sp. 278, assembly GCF_003935715.1. GTDB lineage: Bacteria > Pseudomonadota > Gammaproteobacteria > Xanthomonadales > Xanthomonadaceae > Stenotrophomonas > Stenotrophomonas maltophilia_AH. The sequence goes on from NZ_RHPP01000096.1 coordinate 993, forward strand.
TGCCGCAGCGCCCGATGCAGATGCGCCTGGGTTCGGAAGCGGAAAGCGCTGCCTCGCCGGCCCCGCACTTCCTGCCGGCTCCGCTGGTGGGCAACACCGGCCAGCAGGGTACCTTCGTGCTGCCGCTGGGCAACCCGGCCGCCGGCGACGGTGCCGCACAGTACGACGACTTCAACTTCGGTTCGGCGGCATGGACGCTGAGCGCGCACGAAGGCCGTCCCGGCCACGAACTGCAGTTCACCGCGATGGTGGAGCGTGGCATCTCGCTGGCCCGCACCATGTTCGCGTTCAATTCGGTCAACGTGGAAGGCTGGGCGCTGTATGCCGAAGCGGAGATGGTGCCGTATGAGCCGCTGGACGGGCAGCTGATCGCACTGCAGTTCCGCCTGCTGCGCGCGGCGCGCGCGATGCTCGACCCGATGCTCAACCTGGGCCTGATCGACCGTGCCAATGCCGAGCGCCTGCTGATTGACGAGGTCGGGCTGTCCAAGGCCATGGCGACCCAGGAACTGGACCGCTACATGGTGCGCATGCCGGGCCAGGCCGGCAGCTACTTCTACGGCTACACCCGCATCATGGAACTGCGCATGCAGACCGAGCTGGCGCTGGGGCCGAAGTTCGACCGCCTGGCGTTCAACAACTTCCTGCTGGATCAGGGGCTGCTGCCGCCGGACCAGCTGGCGCAGGCGGTGAATGAGGTGTTCATTCCGAAGCACAAGGGGCGGTGAGCCGCCGCGTGGGTCACGACCAACGGTCGTGACTTGCCATCACCGTTCGGGGGTAATGGTCTGTACGGGCAACCGATCCGCCGGCGGCGGATTCGGCACCCAGATCGCCACCCCGGCCGCGCGCTTCTGCGTGGTCGGGATGCCGATGCCGACGCCACCGCCCACGTGCGAACCGTAGCTGCCGGCACCGACCGACATGCCGACCGGCGAGCCGCTGGAGCCCACGCCCATCAGGATCACGCCATTGGCACCGAGTGCGGCGGCTTCCTTCTTCAGTCGGGTCACGGCGGCGTCGGTCTGGCCCTGGGTACCAAAGCCCACCGCGCTGGAGGATTCGAGCTGGGCGATTTCCATCGAGCCCGGCGGCGGGGTGGAGTAGATCTGCACCAGTGCCGGATCGGTGGGCGGCCGGGCCTGGCCCAGCATGACCCGCGAGGTGCTGGCGCAACCGGCCACGGCCAGCAGCACGCCCAGCACGGTCAAGGTTCGAAAGTTCATGGGCTCACCCCCGTTGGTGGGCCGGTACGGCCCGCGTCTGGATCATCCGCGCTGGCCACTGAATCAGGGCCAACGTCCTGCCGACAACCTACCACCGGCCAGGTGAAACCCAAGCGGCGAATCCGCCCCTCACGCGCGCGTGGCGGATGAAGCATTAAGGTGCGCGCAGCAATTCTGGAGAGAACGTGTCATGGGCCTGATCAGTCTGCTGTGGGGTGTGTTTGCGGTGTTGTGGATGATCCTGGCGCTGATCCCGCTGCTGGGGTGGGGCAACTGGTTCCTGATTCCGTTCGCCGCCGTGGGCGCGGTGATCGGTGCACTGGGCATCCTGTTCACGCATCCAAGCAAGCGCGGCCGGGCCTGGACCGGTCTGCTGCTCAATGCGGTGGTGGTGGTGGTGGGGATCGTGCGGTTGTCGTTGGGGGGTGGGGTCATTTGATCGCCTGTCACGACCAACGGTCGTGACCTACCGGCCACGACCCATGCGGGCGCGGCCCCTGCGGCTGCGACCCTGCGTCGCAGGCGTCAAAGCGCCGCAGCCACAGGCGTAGAATGGCCGCCCATGATCATTCGCCCCCGTCCCCACGGCTGGCAGCTGCTGTACATCCTGCGCGGCTCCATTGTTCCGGCGGTCGCGCCCAAGGTGCTGGCCATCCTGATCCTGGCCATCGCCGTGGCCGCGTTTGCCGAGCTGTGGCACCCGCCGGGCATCGAGCGCGTCTCGGTCGCCCCGTTCACCCTGCTGGGCCTGGTGCTTTCCATCTTCCTCAGCTTCCGCAACAGCGCCTGCTTCGAGCGCTGGTGGGAAGGGCGCAAGCTGTGGGGCCAGCTGGTCTACGAATCGCGCAGCCTGGCCCGGCTGTGCGGCACCGTGCTGGAAACCGACCCCGCCCGCGCCCGCCGCATGGTGCGACTGGGCATCGGCTTCGCCCACGCGCTGGGTGCCAAGCTGCGCGGCCGTGACGCCGCCCTGGCGGCGCTGCCGTGGGTGGACGAAGACGACCATGCGCGCCTGGCGCTGCGCCAGAACACGCCCGACCAGCTGCTGGCGATGATCACCGCTGAAGCCGCGGCCGCGCTCCGCGCAGGCCAGCTGGATTCGATCCTGTTCGCACAGTTCGAAACCCGCGTGCACGCGCTGTCCAGCATCCAGGCCGGCTGCGAACGGATCCTGACCACGCCGCTGCCGTTCGCCTACACCCTGCTGCTGCATCGCTGCGCGTGGATGTTCTGCGTGCTGCTGCCGTTCGGCCTGGCCAGCTCGCTGGGCTGGGCCACGCCGGTGGTGTCGGCGGTGCTGGCGTATGCCTTCTTCGGGCTGGACCAGCTGGGCGAGGAAATGGAAGAGCCGTTCGGGCTGGCGCCCAACGACCTGCCGCTGGACGCGATGGTTCGCACCATTGAAATCGACCTGCTCGACAGCCTGGGCGTGCAACCGCTGCCCGCGCCGCTGCAGCCGCACCGTTACCTGCTGCAGTAATCCTGCGCACCCCCGTATTCCGTTCCGGAGTTTCCCATGGCACACCCAGATTACCGCCCCCGCCGCATGCGCCACGACGAGTTCTCGCGCCGGCTGATGCGCGAGAACACGCTGACCACCGACGACCTGATCTACCCGGTGTTCGTGCACGAACTGTCCGGGCGCGCCCCGGTGGCATCGATGCCAGGCGTGGAGCGCCTGTCCATCGACGAGCTGCTGAAGGTGGCCGAAGAGGCGTTGGAACTGGGCATTCCGGTGATCGACCTGTTCCCGGTGATCGACCCGGCGGGCAAGTCGCTCGACGCAGCGGCCGCGTGGGATGAGAACGGGCTGGCCCAGCGGGCGGTGCGTGCGCTGAAGTCACGTTTCCCGGAACTGGGGGTGATGACCGACGTGGCACTGGACCCGTACACCACCCACGGCCAGGACGGCATCATCGATGACAAGGGCTATGTGCTCAACGACATCACCGTGCAGGCGCTGATCAAGCAGTCGATCTCGCATGCCGAAGCCGGCGTGGACATCGTCTCCCCCTCGGACATGATGGACGGCCGCATCGGTGCGATCCGCCGCGCGCTCGACGTCAGCGGCCACATCAATGTGCGCATCATGGCCTATTCGGCCAAGTACGCTTCGGCGTTCTACGGCCCGTTCCGCGACGCCGTGGGCAGCTCGGCCAGTCTCGGCAAGGCGGACAAGAAGACCTACCAGATGGACCCGGCCAATGGCGATGAAGCCATGCGTGAGATCGCGCTGGACCTGGAGGAGGGCGCGGACATGGTGATGGTCAAGCCGGGCATGCCGTACCTGGACCTGGTGCGGCGGGTGAAGCAGCAGTTCGGTGTGCCGACCTTCGCCTACCAGGTGAGCGGCGAGTACGCGATGCTGAAGGCGGCGGTGGGCAACGGCTGGCTGGACGAGCGCGCGTGCGTGCTGGAGTCGCTGATGTGCTTCAAGCGGGCCGGAGCCGATGGCGTGCTGACCTATTTCGCGCCGCAGGTGGCGCGCTGGCTGCGCGAGCGCTGACAATAGGCGTTGACTGAGAAGAGACCACGACGATGCAGCAGACGATGGGATGGGTGCAGTGGCTGACCTGGGGCACCGGGGTAACGGTGTTCGCGGTGGTGATCGGCCTGATCATCCGCAGCGTGCTGCGTGCGGCCAAGCGTCCGCCGGAGCAGCCTTCGGCCGCGGCGGCGCTGGCCCGTGAGGCCAACCTGCCCCCGGCGGTGCAGGCCGAGCTGGCCGCGTTGAATCACCGCAAGGACGAGGGCCAGATCACCGAGGCGCAGTACGAACAGCAGCGTGCGGAGTTGTTGCGCGGGCGGTGAGGGTTTCCCGGTCGACGGGCATGGCCCGTCGCTACGGGCATCGGGCGTTACGTTCGACGGGCATGGCCCGTCGCTACAGGATGCGTAGTGACGGGCCATGCCCGTCAGCGCGGGGATCACGGCCCGCACGCCCCCCCATCAACCACCGGCTTCTTCAACCGATACAGGTCCAACCCACCCGCACGCGGCGACCGCGCCTGCCCGCTCACCACCAGCTCCCCTGGCTTGTTCCAATCCACCACCGGTGAACCGGTCTGCCCGTCCGCCGTGTTGAACGACAACGCCAGCGGCACGGCCGCCTCGGCGTAATCGCAGCCCACCACCCACACCTGCGACGTGCCCTCCGCCGCCCGGGTAAATGCCAGCGCGCCACGGTTGTCCAACCATGTCGCCCCCAGCTCATCCGCCGTCGTGTTCAACGGTTCCGGCAATGCCTGCGCCGCCCCGAACCCGTCCGCCTGCACCGCAGCCCGGTATAGATCGAACCCACCCTGGCCCTGCTTCCCGTTGCGCGCGAACAGCAGCATCAACCCATCCGGCCGCAACGCCGGGCTGCGCTCGTCATCACGGGTATTGAGCGCCGCCAGCGGCTCAGGCGTTCCCACGCTGCCATCAGCGGCCACCGCCGCCCGGTACAGGTCGAACCCCCCGCGTCCGCCACTGCGGTCGGAGGCGAAGTACAGCCAGCGCCCATCCGGGCTGTAGGCCGGATCGCGTTCATCGCGTGCACTGTTGATGCCCAGCGGCTGTGGATCCTGCCAGCGCCCCTCGACCAGCCGTGCCTGCCACAGGTCCCAGCCGCCACTGCCGCCGGGGCGATCACTCGCCCAGACGATGCGCTGGCCGTCCGGGCTGATCGTGGCCTGGCTCTCGTTGGCCTTCGTGGACACCACGCCCATGCCCTCGATGCCAAACTCGGAAAGCGCCATCGCTGCAGGCGCGAAGAGTAAACTCAGGCTCAGCGTGAGCCGCAGTGTGGGAGGTCGCATGCCGTCTTCCATCCGGGTTTACAGGTCAATCCAGTTCCGGAGTCTAGAACACCCATGAGCCCCCGTTACGCCGTATTCGGTCAGCCCATCGCCCATTCGCTGTCGCCGCACATCCACGCGGCCTTTGCGCGCCAGGAAGGCATCGAGCTGGACTACACCGCCATCGAATCCTCGCCTGAAGGCTTCGCGGCCGCGCTGGAAAGCTTCGCCGCCACAGGCGGAGCAGGGGCCAATGTGACCGCGCCGCTGAAGGAAACCGCGTTCGCGCTGTGCAAGACCTTCACCTCGCGCGCCAAGCTGGCCGGTTCGGTCAACACGCTGCTGCGAAAGGGCGACTACTGGCACGGTGACACCACCGACGGCGTCGGCCTGGTCCGCGACCTGACCGACCGCCACGAGCTGGACCTGCGCGGCCGCCGCGTGCTGCTGCTGGGAGCCGGTGGTTCGGCACGCAGCGTGGCTCCGGCCCTGCTGGATGCGGGCATCCGCGAACTGGTGGTGGTCAACCGCACCCCGGAACGCGCCGATGAACTGGTCGACGCCATCGGCGAGCCCGGCCGCGCGCTCAGCCGCTACTGGGACGATCTGCGTGACCTGGGTGACTTCGAGCTGATCGTCAACGCCACCTCGGCCGGCCGCGACCGCGATGCGAAGTTCGAACTACCGCTGTCGCTGGTCAACACCCTGACCACCGCGGTGGACCTGAACTACGGCGACGCCGCCGTGGCCTTCCTGGCCTGGGCGCGCGCGGCCAGCTGCCGCAACATCGTGGACGGCCTGGGCATGCTGGTCGAGCAGGCCGCTTCCAGCTTCCAGCAGTGGCACGAAGTGCGCCCGGACACCGACCCGGTGTATGCCGAGCTGCGGGCAAAGAACGCGCTGGCGGGTGAGGAATGAACGGCTCCCTTGCCGATCTGCTGATTCCGGTGCTGAGCTCGGCGGTCATGCAGCTGCCGATTTTCATTGCCATTGCGGTGTCGGTGGTCTGGGTACTGGGCAGCCCGCGCAGCCAGATCCGCACCGTCGCGCTGTGGGGACTGGCGCTGTTGGGACTGGTCAGCCTGCTCAGCATGGTCGCCAACATCGTGCCGCAGCTGCTGGTGATCCAGGGCAAGTACAACTCGCTGCAGGGAATGAGCCTGATCATGGGCTTCCTCAATTTCGGCCTCAGTCTGATGCTGGCGCTTGCCGTGGTGCTGCTGGTCTGGGCGATGACCCGGTCGCTGCGCAACCGCACGCCGCCGACCGCGCCTCCGTCACGCACCTGAACCATCGCGGCAAATCCCGACGGCCCCGGGCCGTCGGGACATGAGAAAATGCCGGCCATGAATCATGGCAGGACCCCGCCGGCGTGACCGAAAAAGTTGAAGCCCCGCGCGCGCTGAACGACGAACTCAAGACCGTCATCCGTGACGCCTACGCCAAGCTGCAGGCCAACACCCCCGGCTTCAGCACCCGGCGTTCGCAGAGCCAGATGATCGGCGTGGTCTCGCGCGCGCTGTCGCACAGCGGTGGCGTGGGCGTGGTCGAAGCCCCCACCGGCGTCGGCAAGAGCCTGGGCTACCTCACCGCCGGCGTGCCGATCGCACTGGCCACCAAGAAGAAGCTGGTGATCAGCACCGGCACCGTGGCCCTGCAGTCGCAGCTGGTGGAACGCGACATTCCCAACTTCCTCAAGGCCACCGGTCTGGACGCCACCGTGGCGCTGGCCAAGGGACGCACCCGTTACCTGTGCACCCGCAACGCCGCCGAAGCACACGGCGAGGGCGCACAGGAGGGCATGTTCGAGGACGAGCAACCGCTGTTTGATCGCCCGCTGGCTCCCATCGAAATGGACCTGGCGCAGAAGCTGAGCAAGGAGTTCGTCGAAGGGCGCTGGAACGGCGACCTCGACAACGCACCGGAAACCATCAGCCCGTCATTGCGCTCACGCATCACTACCCCGGCCTCCGGCTGCGCCGGGCGCAAGTGCGCCTATTCCTCGCAGTGCGCGGTGCTGCGTGCGCGCAACACCGTGCGCGACGCGCAGATCGTGGTCACCAACCACGCCCTGCTGCTGTCGGCGCTGTCCATTGGCGAAAGTGACAACGGCCAGCCGCTGATCGCACCGCCCTCGGACATGCTGCTGGTGCTGGACGAAGGCCACCACATCGGCAACGTGGCCATCGACCAGGGTGCAGCCAGTTTGGCCCTGGATGAAATGGCCAAGCGCACCGGCCGTCTGCAGGTGCTCATTGCCGCCGCTTACCGCGCGGTGGACAAGGACAAGCTGGGCAACCTGCTGCCGAACGAGGCCATCGAGATCGCGGCCAAGGTCAGCAAGCAGCTGCGTGCGTTCCACGATGTCATCAACCGCAGCTGGCAGCCGGACCCGACCGCGCAGGAGCCGATGTGGCGTGCGCCCAATGGTCGCCTGCCGGACATCTGGATGGCCGACATCGAGGCGCTGGCCGACGACACCCGCTCGCTGTTCAACTGGGCCCACGCCGCCACCGCGCAGGTCGCCAAGGGCAAGCCCGAGGATGCCGCGCGGGAGCGCCTGCAGCGCAACCTGGGCATGGCGCTGGAGATGGTGGAGCAGCAACACAACCTGTGGACCACCTGGCGGCGCGAGGACAAGGACGGCCAGCCGCCCACCGCGCGCTGGATCACCCTCTCGCGCGACGGCGACCTGATCCTGCACGGCTCGCCGGTGTCGGCTGCCAACGTGCTGCGCAAGCTGCTGTGGGACGAAGTGGATTCCGTGGTGATGACCTCGGCCACGCTGACCGGCGGCGGCGACTTCCAGACCCTGGCGATCGACAACGGTATTCCGCAGGAGGCCGAGATGGTGTCGCTGGCCTCGCCGTTCGACCTTCCCAACCAGGCCGAGCTGATCGTCCCCGCATTCCCGGTGACGCCGGATGACCGCGAGCGCCACCCCAAGGAAGTGGCGAAGTACCTGGTCAGCGAGCTGGACTGGAGCAAGGGCAGCATCGTGCTGTTCACCTCGCGCTGGAAGATGGAGAAGGTGGCCGAGCTGATGCCGGCGGCGCAGCGCAAACAGGTGCTGGTGCAGGGCGAGACCGCCAAACAGAAGATGATCGACGAGCATCTGCGCCGCACGGCGGCGGGCGAGGGCTCGGTGCTGTTCGGACTGAATTCGTTCGGCGAAGGTCTCGACCTGCCCGGTGAGGCCTGCACCACGGTGGTGATCACCCAGGTGCCCTTCGCGGTGCCGACCGATCCGCAGACCTCCACCTTGAGCGAGTGGATGGAAAGCCGCGGCTTGAATGCGTTCAACCTGATCGCGATTCCGCACGCGCTGCGCACGCTGACCCAGTTCGCCGGCCGCCTGATCCGCACCTCGACCGACACCGGCCGGGTGATCATTCTGGATTCGCGGTTGCTGAGCCGGCGCTATGGCAAGCGCATCATCGATGCGTTGCCGCCGTTCAAGCGCGTCATCGGCTGACGTAGAGCCACGCCCTGCGTGGCTTCGACCCTGTTGGACCACACGCAGCCGCGCATGGCGCGGCTCTACAGGTGGATCCGGCACCGCGCAGCCACGCAGTGCGTGGCTCTACGACCGTGTCGCCGGTAGGTCACGACCGTTGGTCGTGACGGGCCTTCACCAGCAGGCGCTCAATCGCCTTGCGCATCATCGCGCGGTTGCGCCCCAGCTTCATCCACCCGGGTAGCCGCGAAAACATCGAGCCGTTGCTGACCCCGGCGCGCTCGCGCAGTGGCGATACCACGTACTCCTGCAGCGCCTCCAGATGCGCTGCGTTGTACGCCCACAGCACCCCGGCACGGGTAGGTTCCACCAGCAGCAGCGGCAGGCCAAAGTGCGGATCGTTGGCCTCGCCATCGCGCACGCGTTGGCCACTGACGCTGACCTCGCTGCTTCGCCCGCAGTGAGGGCACAGCCCCGACACAACAGTGGGAACAGGCTGACCGGGCTTACCCGGCACACACGCACACACCCACTGGTAACCACAGTAGCCACACGGGCGACGGCCGCTGTAATGCACCGGTCCCACCCAATCGCCGGCGGCGCTATCGAGAGCAGCACCACAACTTCCGCAGCGAAAACGCGCCGTCCATTGATACGGACGCCAGTCCGCCAGCACCCAGCCGGGCGCATCGCAGCGGTGGCAGCGCACCGCCACGCGGTCGGCGTAGCGGGTCAGCCGGTGGCCGTCGTCCAGGTGTCGTCCGGCCACCGGGGCCGGACGCAATGAGCGATTCCGGCGTATCGCCATCTCAGACGAAAATACGGGTAGGCGCTTCGTCGATGATCGCGTGCGGCACGAAGCGGGCGCTGTCGCGGGTGATCCGGCTGTTGTCTTCGCGGATACCCATGCCGCAGGCATGGTCGCCCACGACCCAGCTGCCGATCAGCGGGTAGCCACCGTCGAACGCGGTGAGCGGATGTGCGGCCTGGCGGATCGCGGGACCGGTGTATGGACCTTCGCTTTCCTGCCAGCTGCCGTCGGCCAGATGCAGGGCGATGTTGGCCCCCTCGCGCGAGAACAGCGGCTTGCGGACCCAGCCCGCGGGTAGCGCGCTACCGTCGTCGAAGTGCGCTTCCAGCAGGTTCGGATGACCGCGATGGCGCTGCCACAGCAAAGGCAGCACGCCCTTGTTGCTCAGCACCGCCTTCCACGCCGGTTCCAGCAGCTGCACGCCCGAGGCCGGCAGCGCCTGCCCGAACGATTCGTTCATCAGGTCTTCCAGCGGGTATAGCTTGAACAGACTGCCGATGACGGTGTCATCCAGCGCGGTGAAGCGGCCATCTTCAGACAGGCCGATGTCTTCAATCGAAATCGCCTCGCCGCGCAGCCCGGCCTGGGCTGCACAGTCGCGCAGGTAGGCGACGGTGCCCTGATCTTCCTCGGAGCTGCCTACGGCGCTGAAATACAGCGGTGGCGGCAGCTGCGCTGACAGCTCGCCGAAGCGCTCCACCAGCGCCTCGTGGATGGCATTGAACTGGTCGGCATGCGCCGGCAGGCGGTTCTGGTTGCGCTGGTCTTCCAGCCATTGCCACTGGAAGAACGACGCCTCGAACAGCGAGGTCGGTGTGTCGTAATTGAGCTCATAGAGCTTGGCCGGGCCGGAACCGTCATAGGCGAAGTCCAGCCGCCCATAGAGGTGCGGCTCGCGTCGCTGCCAGCTGCCCGCGATCCAGTCGCGGAACGCCGGCGGGATGGCCAGCTGGTCCATCAGCTGTTCGCTGCGCACCACCTCGTCAACCAGGTCCAGTGCCATCGCATGCAGCTCGGCACTGGGGTCTTCGATGTCCTGCTCGATCTGGCGCAGGGTGAAGGCGTAATACGCGGTTTCATCCCAGTACGGCAGGCCATCGATGGTGTGGAACCTGAAACCCGATTCCTCGGCCCGGGCGCGCCATTGGCTGCGCTCGGCAATACGCACGCGCTGCATCGATCAGCCGCCGAAACTGCTGCGGCTGCTGCTGGTGCTGCCAAACCCACCACGGCTGGCGGTAACGGCACGGTTCGGGGTGCTGGTGACCGGAGCCAGGCCGGCCTTGCCCGCGCCGATGCCGCTGGCGGTGTTCATGCCGCCGGTACCACCGGGAGCCGGACGCGCCCAGCCCTGGGCCTTGTCCTGGTAGGCCGGGCTGGCCGCAGGGGCCTGTGCCAGGCCAGCACCGCGGTTGCTGAGCATCTGCGACATGAAGAAGCCCATCATCATCGGCCCGATGAACGAGTGGCCGGTGCTGGTTTTCTGCTCGACGCACTGTTCGGCGTTGTAGTCAGCTTCGCATTCGGCACGCGAGGCGTACTTCGGGGCGGCATCGGCCGACTGCTTCTGCGCTTCGGCGAAGGCGGTGCGGCACGCCGACGGGTCGCCGGTGGCGTCGGTACAGGCCTGCACGGAGGTGTACAGCCCTTCCTGCACCTGCACGGCTTCGTCCTTGGAGCAGGCGGTGAACAGCAGCGGCGCGGCGCTCATCAGCAGCAGCGCGGTGGTCCTGGAACGTTTCATGGCGTCATGCCCCCCTTTTCGGTTAACCCCCCAATGATGCCTGATCGGAGGCTGCAACCAAAATCGGCAAAGCCGGGAACGTGAACGGCATTTCAGGATTCGCCGCACCGGCAGTTGCAAACGCAACCCTTTTTTTTCGGCAGAATCGGGAAAAACCCCCGCCGTACGGCCCGCCAGATCGCTGCCAGCCCCATGCCTGAATACCGCTCCCGCACCTCCACCGCCGGCCGCAACATGGCCGGGGCCCGCGCCCTGTGGCGCGCCACCGGCATGACCGACGCCGACTTCCACAAGCCGATCATCGCCATCGCCAACTCGTTCACGCAGTTCGTGCCCGGCCACGTGCACCTCAAGGACCTGGGCCAGCTGGTGGCGCGCGAGATCGAGCAGGTCGGCGGCGTGGCCAAGGAGTTCAACACCATCGCGGTGGATGACGGCATCGCCATGGGCCATGACGGCATGCTGTATTCGCTGCCCAGCCGCGAGATCATCGCCGACTCGGTGGAGTACATGGTCAACGCACACTGCGCCGACGCGCTGGTGTGCATTTCCAACTGCGACAAGATCACCCCGGGCATGCTGATGGCCGCGCTGCGCCTGAACATACCGGTGGTGTTCGTCTCCGGGGGGCCGATGGAAGCCGGCAAAACCAAACTGGCCGAGCACAAGCTGGACCTGGTGGACGCGATGGTGATCGCCGCCGACGCCAGTGCGCCTGACGAGAAAGTGGCTGAATACGAACGCAGTGCCTGTCCGACCTGCGGCTCGTGCTCGGGCATGTTCACCGCCAATTCGATGAACTGCCTGACCGAAGCGCTGGGCCTTTCGCTGCCGGGCAATGGTTCCACCCTGGCCACGCATGCCGACCGCGAGCAGCTGTTCCGCCGCGCAGGGCGGCTGGTGGTGGAGCTGTGTCACCGCTGGTATGGCGGCGAAGACCCGAGCGCATTGCCACGTGGCATTGCTACCCGCGACGCGTTCGAGAACGCGATGACCCTGGATATCGCCATGGGCGGGTCCACCAACACCATCCTGCACCTGCTGGCCGCCGCACAGGAAGCCGAGGTCGATTTCGACCTGCACGCCATCGATGCGCTGTCGCGCCGCGTGCCGCAGCTGTGCAAGGTGGCTCCGAACACGCCGAAGTACCACATGGAAGACGTGCACCGCGCCGGTGGCGTCTACGGCATCCTGGGCGAACTGGCGCGCGGCGGGCTGCTGCACGAACAGGTGCCCACCGTGCACAGCCGCACCCTGGCCGAGGCGATTGCGCGCTGGGACGTGGCCGTGAGCGACGACGCCAAGGTGCAGGAGTTCTTCCGCGCCGGGCCGGCCGGCATTCCCACCCAGGTCGCCTTCAGCCAGGCCACGCGCTGGCCGACGCTGGACGTGGACCGTGCTGAAGGGTGCATCCGCGCCGTCGCGCATGCTTATTCGGCAGAAGGTGGGTTGGCGGTGCTGCGCGGCAATCTGGCTGAAGATGGCTGCGTGGTGAAGACCGCCGGCGTGGACGAGTCCATCCATGTGTTCGAAGGCAATGCGCGCGTGTTTGAAAGCCAGGACGCCGCCGTGCAGGGCATTCTGGCCGATGAGGTGGTGGCGGGTGACGTGGTGGTGATCCGCTACGAAGGGCCGCGCGGTGGTCCCGGCATGCAGGAAATGCTGTATCCGACCAGTTATCTGAAGTCGAAGGGGCTGGGCAAAGCCTGCGCGTTGCTGACCGACGGTCGGTTCTCGGGTGGCACGTCCGGGCTGTCGATAGGGCACGCCTCGCCGGAGGCCGCTGCCGGCGGCGCAATCGGGCTGGTGCGCGATGGCGACCGGATCCGGATTGATATTCCGGCGCGGCGGATCGATCTGCTGGTGGATGCGGGGACGTTGGCTGCGCGGCGCGTTGAACAGGATGCGTTGGGCTGGAAGCCGCGTGCCGAGCGGCCGCGCAAGGTGACCGGGGCGTTGAAGGCGTATGCGTTGCTGGCGACCAGTGCCGACAAGGGCGCGGTGCGGGATTTGAGCAAGGTGTAATCGTCAACCGCCGCGGATGCCGTAGAGCCACGCCCTGCGTGGCTGCGCGCGGTCCAGCAGGGTCGAAGCCACGCAGGGCGTGGCTCTACGCGTTTATCCGGTAGGTACCGACCGTTGGTCGGTACGTGGTTACAACAACCCGTCGCGCTTCACCGCGAGATACCGCTCCACCAGCGCACCGGGCAATGCATCAGCGGTCACGTCCAGCACCATCACTTTGTGGCTGCGCAGCGCTTCATGCGCGTCACTGCGCTGCTGCAGGTAACGCGCGATCGCACCGGCCTGGGCCGCATCCTGCAGCGTCTCCACCTCGGCTTCCAGCGCGGTGTCCAGCTCGCGCTCGCGCAGGCTGGCCACGCACACCAGATGCTGGCGCTGCAGCAGACGCACCGCGACCAGCAGGTCTTCGATGTCCTCGTCACGCACATTGGTGACCAGCATCACCAGTGAACGCCGGCGCTGACGCAGGCTGAGTTCGGTGGCGGCGGCGAGATAGTCGGTGGCCACCGGTTGCGCCTGCAGGTCGTAGCTGGCGCGCAGCAGCGCGTCGATCGCGCCCATGCCGCGCTGCGGAGCCACCCAGCGGGTATCACCGCCGGTGGCGAACAGGCCGACGCCGTCGCCCTGGCGCAATGCCAGGTACGACACCACCAGCGAGGCGTTGAGCACATGGTCGAAGTGCGAAAGACCACCTTCGCTGGCCATCATGCGGCGACCGGTGTCGATCATCAGCACCAGCTGCTGGTTCTTCTCGTCCTGGTACTCGCGCGAAATCAGTTTGCGCGCGCGCGAGGTGGCCTTCCAGTCGATCTGACGCAGGCTGTCGCCCAGCCGGTACTCGCGCATCTGGTGGAAGTCGGTGCCTTCGCCGCGACGACGCTTGAGGTGGGCACCGACCAGGCGCGAGGCCTGTTCGGCACTGAACAAGGCAAACCGTGTGAGCGGGGCAAAGTTGGGATACACGCGGACGGTCAGTGCCGGCGGCAGCACGCGGCGCTGCCGCCACAACCGCCACGGCGCGTGCAGCCGCAGATGCACGCCCTCGAAGCTGAAACGCCCACGTGCGGTCGGCGTCAACCGGTACTCCACACTGCTGGCCACCAGTGGCTTCAGTGCCAGCGTGCGCGGCAGGCCCTGCAGCGACCATTCCCCCGGCACCAGGTCGAACAGCTCCACGCGCTGGCGGAGGCTGGATTCCAGGCGCACGGTGACCTTGCGCTCCACGTTCAGCGCCAGTGCTTCAGGCAGTTCGCGCTGGACTGTGGGCGAAGGCTGCGCACGCAGGCGCAGTGCATCGACCAGCGCCAGCAGCGCAATGCCACCGGCGGTGGCCCACCAGGCCCATACCGGCACCCAGCCGAATGCCACCGCCAGGCCGAACAGGCCCCAGGCGGTCAGCAGCGCCAGCAGTAGCGGCGCTGGCCTCATTTGCGCGGCGCTTCGACCTTGGCCAGCAGGGCGGCCAATGCGTCGTCGGCCGACTGGCCTTCAATCTGCAGTTCCGGAGCCAGCGCGATGCGGTGGCGCAGGGCGGGGCGGGCCACTTCGCGCACGTCGTCGGGGGTGACAAAGTCGCGGCCGGACAGCACCGCCTGTGCTCGCGCTGCACGCACCAGGGCGATGCTGCCACGCGGGCCGGCCCCGAGCGCGATCCCCGGGAAGCGGCGGGTGGCGGCGACAATGCGCACTGCGTAGTCGATCACTTCCGGGTCCACGGTGATCGCGGCGGTGGCCTGCTGCAGCGCCACCACCTCGGCGGCGTTGAGCACGCGCGGCACCTGCGACAGATCGAAGTCCGACGCGCTGCGGCCGGTGGTGATCGCATCCACCATGCGCTTCTCATCGTCCAGCTGCGGGTAGTCGATCAGCACCTTCAGCAGGAAACGGTCAAGCTGAGCCTCGGGCAGCGGGTAGGTACCTTCCTGCTCGACCGGGTTCTGGGTGGCCAGGGCGAGGAACGGCGGGGTCAGCGCGAACGACTTGCCTTCGATGGTGACCTGGCCTTCCTGCATCACTTCCAGCAGCGCCGACTGGGTCTTGGCCGGGGCGCGGTTGATCTCGTCGGCCAGCAGCAGGTTGGTGAACACCGGACCGCGGCGGATCTTGAAGCTTTCCGACTTCGGGTCATACACCGCATGGCCGCTGACGTCGCTGGGCATCAGGTCCGGGGTGAACTGCACGCGGCCGTAATCCAGCTCCAGGGCCTGCGCCAGGGCGCGCACCAGCAGGGTCTTGCCGAGGCCAGGCACGCCCTCGATCAGCACATGGCCGCCGGCCAGCAGCGCGATCAGGATCTGGTCGAGTACCTCGGCCTGGCCGATGAAGGCGCGGCCCACGGCTTCACGGATGGCATCCACGCGCTCGACCAGGTTCTGGCCGGACAGCGCAGGCGGGGACAGCGGCGGCGGAGTGTTCGGCTCGGTCATAGCAGGTTTCTCATCTGGATCAGCAGGCGGATGCGTTCACGCAGGGCCTTGGTGTCCTGGGACGCCGGCACCTGCAATGCGGTCTGTACGCGGGAAACGGGCCACTGCAGCAGCGTGGCGATGGCGTGCACCTGGGCGTCGCCGCTGAGCGCGGCGGCGGTAGGCGCGCGGCGGCGCAGGCGCGCCAGGAAGGCACGGCGCACCGCGTCGTACAACAAGGGGTTCTTGCCATGCCGCAGCAGATGTTCGCCACTGGCGCGCACATGCTCCAGCAGCGAGCGACGGTCGCCGGCCGGGGCCGGCAGCACGCTGCCCATGCGC
>NZ_RHPP01000097.1 GCF_003935715.1 Stenotrophomonas sp. 278
CTTGCCGCCCGCTGCGCACGGTCCTGACGCGTGGCGCGTCGTGCTGCACGCGCACCTTCGCGGTGCGCACTGAAATCACCCTGCGCGATGGGTTCGAGGAGTTCAGCCAGTTGATCCAGTGACAGCTGCATGAACTGGCCGATATCAACGCCCGCAAAGGTGACCGAAAGCGCCTCTGGCTTCAGTCGCTTTCCGCGACAGGCCGGGCACAGCTTGCCCTCCATGTAACGGGACACACGCTTTTTCATCAGCGCGCTTTGGCTGTTGGCAAAGGTGTGCAGCACATAGCGGCGCGCACCGGTATAGGTGCCCATGTAGCTGGGCTCCAGTTTCCGCTTGAGGGCGGCACGCGTCTCGGCGGGAGTGAATCCGGCGTAGACCGGCACGGTCGGTGTTTCCTCGGTGAACAGGATCCATTCCCTGTCCTTCTTTGGCAGCTTCTTCCACGGCACGTCGATGTCGTAGCCCAGCGTGACCAGGATGTCGCGCAGGTTCTGCCCATGCCACGCCGGCGGCCACGAGGCGATGGCGCGTTCGCGGATGCTCAGCGACGGATCCGGGACCATGAGGGCTTCGGTGACCTCGTACACGTACCCAAGCCCGTGGCAGGTGCTGCAGCTGCCCTGCGGTGTATTGGGTGAGAAGTCCTCGGCGTACAGCATGGGCTGGTTGGCCGGGTATGCCCCCGCACGCGAGTACATCATGCGCACCAGGCTAGACAGCGTGGTCACGCTGCCCACGGATGAGCGCGCATTGCTGGCACCGCGCTGCTGCTGCAGGGCGACGGCCGGCGGCAGGCCTTCAATCGCATCTACGTCCGGCACGCCTGCCTGGTCGATAAGGCGCCGGGCATAGGGAGCCACCGACTCGAAGTAACGCCGCTGCGCTTCCGCGAACACGGTGCCGAAGGCCAGCGATGATTTTCCGGAACCGGAAACTCCCGAGAACACCACCAGTGCGTTACGTGGAATGGATACGTCCACATCCTTGAGGTTGTGCTCGCGTGCGCCGCGAACCTCGATGCAACCGCTGGCCGCTGCAGTGGCTGACGCATCGGCAAAGGGTCTGTCAGGCATCAATCACCCCGTTTGACTGTGAGGAGCCGCCAGTGGTTTGGATTGTGGAGCATCCTTCTGACGCAGAACGTCAGTATAACGAGCATCGATCAACTCCGTCGAAAGCACCTCGAAAGAAATCGACTATCCGCCCGTGGTAATCCGCCCTGTGCGACGGCCGCCCGGTCGCCGCCATCGAGTGGGTTCCACCCGGGTAGATCACCAGTGTGGCGGGCTGGCAGCCCAGCCTCAGCAATCGGGTGAACAGCTGCTCGGCCTGCCCCAGCGGACAGCGCTGATCCTGGTCGCCGTTGAGCAGCAGTACCGGTCCGTAGGCGTTGGACACATACTCCATAGGGGACAAGGCGTCGTAGCGGGCGCGACACTCATCCGCGCTGCCGCCCATCGCAAAAGGTGTCACGTAATAGCCGGAGTCGGACGTCCCCGCATGCGATGCCATGTCCGCCACGGGTGCCGACACCATGGCTGCGCGGAATTCGGGGCCGTGACTGATGGCCCACGCACTGAGAAAGGCACCGTACGATTTGCGCACGCGAGGCGCAGATAACCAGCCGGTCACTGCCCGCATGACCGTGCATGGACAGAATCCTGGTGTGTTGGTAAAGATCCTCCGCAGCGACAGGCTTCATGGCAGGCCTCCGCAGGCAGGTTACCGCGCGTCGCGTTCGATGCGACGCTCGCGCTCTTCGCGCTCTTCCTGTTCGCGGCGCGCGCTTTCCTCGTCCTCTTGATGGCCGGTCAGGTCATCGTCGTCGCGGTGGTCCGGAGCCGGGGTCAGGTCCGGTATGAGGGATGGGGTGCGGTGCTGCATGGTCGTCTCCTCGAGAGCAGGACCGGACTACCGCGAACAGCAGCCCGGTTCAGTGAATATCAGGGTTCACGCGGCGCCACATCCACCGCCCCGGCACCGGGGCCGGCATTCAGCTCCGCGCCGGTTGCGGGGCGCGCCTCCGGGTCGGAGAGCGTGCGCAGGGTCATGGCTTCCACCGCCGTTTGTTCGCGCGTGCTGAGGCCCACCGAGCAGCTGCCGTCACCGCCGTCCAGGGCCGACTGCGCATCGCGGTCGGTGACGCGCTCCCACAGTTCGCCGCTGTTCCAACTGCCCTGCGGATCGTTGCCGTCGCCCTGCGACATGTCCATGTAGAGGTCGGTGAACGCGGGGTCCCCCGGGAGCTTGCCCGGCGGAAAATTGGGCTTGATGCTGTGCAACGCCTTCTCAAAAGACTTCAGGTGCGCCACTTCGCGCGTCATCAGAAACCGCAGGGCGTCCTTGATACCCGGGTCATCGGTGACGTTGATGAGCCGCTCATACACCAGTTTGGCGCGGGCCTCTGCCGCGATGTTGGATCGCAGGTCGGCCGTAGGATCGCCGATGGAGTCGATGTAGGCAGCGGTCCAGGGAACGCCACTGGAGTTCACCAGCGCCGGGCCACCGCCGTACAGGATCTGCTCGGTGTGGCTGGTACTGTTGCCACCCAGCTGACGCATGTCTTCGGCTTCCAGCATGCCCTCCGACTGCACGGCGCGAGGCCCTTGGTTCAGCATGGCAATGATGGTCCCGATGATTTCAAGGTGGCTGATTTCTTCGGTGGCGATATCCATCAGCAGATCCTTGCGGCCGGGATCAACCTCGCCAAGGCCCTGGGTGAAATAGCGCATGGCCGCGGCGAGTTCGCCTTGCGGGCCGCCAAACTGCTCGAGCATGAGGGTGGCGAGGGCTGGATCCGAACGCTCGACTCGGACGGTGTACATCAGCTTTTTGTGGTGAAAGAACATGGATTCTCCTGTGGCTGCCGTTTGGGTTGCTTGGGGGACATTCGTTCAACGCGCTGAGGGGCCAGACTGGACCTTGCAGGTTGAAATCGAGGTGCAGAAACCAGGTGCTGTTGCTCACGGCATCCGCACGTGTGTTGCACGCCGGCGTACACCGTCAGGGCGCAAGGTTGGATCACGGACGGGAATTGGTCCTGTCTACTTCGGAGACACCGACATGGCCCAGAACAACGACAACAACCGCAACCAGCAGAACCAGAACCAGCAGAATCAACAGGATCAGAACAACGATCAGAACCGCCAGAACCAGCAGAACCAGCAGAACCAGCAGGAGCGCCAGGATCAGCGCCAGCAGCGCGACCAGCAGAATCGCCAGCAGGAATGAGGGTCGGCGGTGAAGAAGAAGGGCGAGCCTGCGGGCTCGCCCTTGCTTTTGCGTGTTTTTTAGCCCAAACCGTTCGAATTGTCTTTCTTACTTGCCCAGGTGCTCACGAACGGCTGCGGCGGTCGGCCCCGCGGCCTTTACCGCTTCGCGCAGCCGCTCTGCGGAAACGCCCAGTGCTTTCGTCCAGTACTGGAGTTCATAGTCTTCATTGACATTGATCCGGTCCCGGTCAGGGCTGCCGCTCTTGCTCTTGTCGTCAGACATCGTCGTTTCCTCCACATGCTGAATTGGACAACGGCAGCGATCCACGACCGGTTCGTCGTGGATCGCCGCAATGCATCACTTCTTGGCTTCGACGCCTGGCGTTGCGTCGCGCACCATGAATTCTTCAGTAATCTCGGGAAGATGTGCGGCCAACCAGTCGGCCATCGCCTCTTCCTGCGCGAGGATCAGTTCACAGGCCCGCACCGTCTCCGCATCACCCGCCGTCTTGGCTGCTGCAATAAGGGCGGTGTAGGACGCAATTTCGAAGTGTTCGAAGACGTAACCGGCCATCGCGCCCTTGACGATCTCGTCCGAGGCGGTCATGCCACCCACTGCCTGCCCGAAAGCGGCCATCTTCCCCATCATGTCCTTGAGGGTGGAAGGCGATCCGCCCAGGCGCTTGATGCACCCTTCAAGCAGCTCGCGCTGACCAATGGTTTCCTGGATGTGCTCTTCGATGCGCGCTTTGAGTACCGGGTAGTGCTCGATGCGCGATGCCTGTCCTTTCAGCATGGTTTCGGCCTGCTGCTCCATCGCGTGCGCGTCGCGCAGCCAGTCCAGAAGATTCTCTTTCAGCTCTGCCATGTGGTGCTCCGGTGGTGGTTCGAGCCTCGACCGTAGCGCTCCGCGCATATGGACCGGGCGACGTCGCCGTGAAGAAATAGCGAATGCACGCTGCGTCAATAAAGGCAATGCGTCCCGCGACGGTTCGCATGCAGGACATTCGCGATCCCTTGATAGCCGCAGCAGGATGCTGGGCACCTCAGTCCCTACCAGGTCAAGATGATGACGCGTTCGTCCATGCTGCTGCTCCTGCTGGCCACGTCCACTGCTGCAGCCCAGCAGGGCGACGGCACCGATGTCCAGAGTGCTGTTCACACGTTCAAACCGGCCAAAGTGTCTGCCTCTCCGCAACGGATTCAAGCGTTGCAGGTGCCTGCAGGTTTCCAGATCCGCCCGTTGGCCGAGGGGCTGCAGAACCCGCGCATCATCGCGGTGGCTTCGGATGGAAAGATTTATGTCTCGCGTCGGGATCAGGGCGATGTCCTGCTGCTGGAGGACCAGAACGAGGACGGGACCCTGGACGCCGATCCCAGAACCGTCTTCACGCGACCGGGCGCGCACGGCTTGGCCATCGCCAACGGAATGCTCTACGTGGCGACGGTGAATGATGTCTATCGCGCGCCCATCCAGCCTGACGGCACGCTGGGCAAGGAAGAGCGCATCATCAACGACCTGCCGGACGGTGGCCAGCATCCCAACCGGACGCTGGCGTTCGGACCCGATGGGATGCTTTACATCAGTGTTGGTTCCTCATGCAACGCATGCAACGAGACCAACCCCGAACACGCCACGCTTCTGCGTGCCTCCCCGGACGGAAAGACACGAAGCATTTTCGCCAGTGGGCTGCGCAACACCATCGGTTTCGCGTGGGATCCGGCCACTGGCGAGCTTTGGGGCATGGATCACGGCATCGATTACCTCGGTAACGAACAGCAGCCAGAGGAGCTGAATCGCATCGCCAAGGGCAAGCAGTACGGGTGGCCGCATATCTGGGGCAAGGGCGGAGAAAATCCCCAGAGCACGCCGCCCGGTCAGATCAGCAAGAAGCAATGGGCCGCCATGAGCGAGCCCATGGTGCTGGGCTATACAGCGCACGCCGCCCCCATGCAGCTGGCCTTCTACTCTGGAGGCCAGTTTCCCCAGGAGTACCGTGGTGATGCCTTCGTCACCATGAGGGGGTCATGGAACCGGAAGCCTGCTTCAGGCTATGAAGTCGTGCGCATCCGGTTCCAGGATGGCAGGCCGGCGGACATTGAACCGTTTGTTTCCGGGTTTCTGGTCGATAACGGAAAGGCCCACATCGCGCGCCCGGTAGGCCTGGCGGTGACGAAGGGCGGTGCCCTGCTGGTAGGCGACGATGCCAACGGCGTCATCTACCGGGTGAGCTACGGCGAAGGCAGCACGTCGGGTGCTGCCCTCACGCAGGTGCCCGATGATGTGCTTCTCGCACAGGTAAGCGCCGGGTCCGGCGTGCCACTGGCGCTGCAGCGCCTCGGCAAGGTTGCCGGGCTCAGGCCCACCTCGCCTGCCTTTGTTACCGGGCAGCCGCTGCCGACGCGGTTCAGTGCGTACCACGACGACGTCTCGCCCCCGCTGGCCTGGGAGCCGGTGAAGAACGCCAGGTCGTATGTGTTGCTGATGGAAGACCCGGATGCCGCCAATGTAAAACCGTTCGTACACTGGGTGGCCTACAACATTCCCGCGCAGACGCAGGCGCTTGCCGAAGGACTGCCCACTGACCCGAAGCTGCTCAAACCTGCCGGCATGCTGCAGGGCAGGAAGTGACGGCCTCTCACCAACCTAGCCCGCGAGCAGGTGCGGTTCGACGACCGCACTTACGATATCCATTCCGGTGAGGCGGGACGTGGAGGATTCGCGCCGCACCTTGAATGCCGCCCAGTCGGCTGTAGCCAAGGCCCTGACCTGGCTGCAGTCGGCGTGCAGCCAGCGCATCGGCCAGAAAGGAAGCAACCGGCGGCCGACCAACCCCTGCTGCAGCTCGATCACATCATGATGGCTGCTGGCGGCCAGTACGCGACCATACGCGATGCCAAGGCCGTCTTCCGGGCCCTCCATGTACTGGAAGAACCTGGTCCCATCAAACAAAAGGACGCCCGTAACTCCCGCCTGACGGTTGAAGCGGGCAGCATCGTCCACCAACGCATCCAGCTTTCCAGAACCGATCCCAAGTGCATCATGCTCTGCGATTTCGCTGCACGCGGTACTTACGTACGCGACGGCACGGATCGGCATTTTCCTCACTCCTTGCTTGATATCTCCACCATACGCTGGTGATTCATCCGCGGTGTTACCACCGCGTGCACCTGATAACTCCTGCAATGAACGCGTTTACGGTGCGTCCTGCTTGAGGATGGTGATCTCGCCGGAGGTTTCAAGCACCGCCAGGGAAATCTGGTGGTGCCCTTTGCAGCCGGAGCTACGCATGGCAACGTCAAGATCTTCCGGTGAGACATTGCAACGGCGCAACTGGTCCCAGAACACCTTTCCTTCCCGCGCGAGCATCACCGGAGTGCCTTCGGTCAGGGCGTGGAGCTTTCTGCTGCGAGCGGTCGCAAAGCCCATGAGCCAGTTGAGCAGCAGCAACGTCGCCGCCAGGATGAGGCCGCCCAGCAGGGAGGTGTCCTCGCCGATCAGCGAATTCTGCACCGCTGTGCCCAACAGCACGATCACCAGCATGTCGAAGGGTGTGTGCTGACCGACGGAGCGCTTGCCGCTCATGCGGGTCAGCAGGAACACGACGAGATACACCGCCGTGGCGCGGATGATGAACTCAAACCAAGGCATTCCCAGATCGAACAGGTCTGACATGGTCGGGTCCCTCTCAAGGCGTGAGAATTACCTTGCGGCAATCCTCTTCTTTCCGGTCAAAAATCTCATAGCCACGCACTGCCTCTTCCAGCGGCAATCGATGGGTGATGATCACGCCGGGGTCCAGTGCCCCCTCGCCTATGTAGTCCAGCAGTTCAGGCATCAGCCCCTGGACGTGAGTCTGGCCCATCTTGAATGTGAGCCCTTTATCGAAGGCATCACCCAGCAGGAATCCGTGCAGGAAGCCCGCATACACACCTGGAATGCTCACCGTACCGCAGCGGCGCGTGGCGGCGATGCATTGACGGATGGCCACGCCACTGCTTCCCTCGACCTTGAGCGTGGTGAGCGCGGACTCCAGGGCGCTACCTTCGGCCTCAAACCCCACCGCTTCGATGGAGGCGTCCACGCCACGTCCATTGGTCTGGGTGACGATGTACTCCGCCGGGTCATCGATCTTGCTGAAGTCCACGGGCGTGACGCCGTAGGTCTGCGCGGCAAAGGCCAGCCGGTAAGGCAGGTGGTCCACCATGAAGATGGTCTCTGCCCCAAGCAGGCGGCAGCATGCCGCGCTCATCAGCCCCACCGGTCCTGCCCCGAAAATCGCTACGGTCGAACCTGGTTTGACACCGGCATTGATCGCAGCCTGGTAGCCGGTGGGCAGGATGTCCGAAAGGAACAGCACCTGCTCGTCGGGCAGCGCGTCGGGAACCCTCAGGGGTCCGACATTGGCCTTCGGAACCCGGACGTATTCAGCCTGGCCGCCGGATACCCCACCGTATAGATGGCTGTACCCGAACAGGGCCGCCGGCGGGCGGATGCCCTTTTGGTTCACCGCAGCACCTTTGCCGGTATTGGTGGTCTCGCACGCGGCATGCTCCGCCAGGCGGCAATGGAAACATTCACCGCAGGCAATCACGAACGGCACCACCACGCGGTCGCCGGGGCGAAGATCGGTAACCCCACTGCCGACCTCTTCAACGATGCCCATGAATTCGTGGCCCAGGACGTCACCGGTATGCAGGTCGGGAATCTTGCCGCGATACAGATGAAGATCGGAGCCACATATCGCAGTTGCTGTAACCCGCAGAATCAAGTCGTCCGGAGCGGCCAGGGTGGGATCGGGAACGGTGTCCACGCGGACATCTTTGCTGCCGTGGTAGGTCAGTGCGCGCATTGATAGGGCCTCGCTGTGGCGTTTCCCTAGGAATAGTCCTCTGCACGTCCGGTGACGGTGACCATCGTGTGGTCGATTTGTGCACTCCATCCACACCCCGCACTCATGGCAGGAAGCGCAGCATGCGATTCAAGCCCAGTACGCGGACCACAAACATGAACGAGAAACTTCCTTTTAATCCCACCGCGGATGTCGACGACCAGAAGAAAGCGCATACCCCGGACAAACTTCGAAACGACGAGGCGAAGTGGAAGGAAAAGGACATGCCGGATGCCGAGCACACCGCAGAACCCGATGACTACGAACGTCCGCCCAAGCCCTGAGGCACTGCCCTCGACTTTACGGAGAATGACATGGCTCTGATTCACTCGATCCTGATGGGTGCGGTTGCCGGCATGCGCGCCATGACACCGCTTGCGGCGGTCACCAATGCGGCGCGCAGCGGCAACCTCCCTGCCGACAATGGCGCGCCCCGTCTGCTGGGCAACAAGCTGGCCTCGGCTGCCATGCTGGCGCTGGCCGGAGGTGAACTGGCAGGCGACAAGATGAAGTCCGCGCCTGATCGCATCGTCCCGGCCGGAATGGTGGCACGCGTGGGCACCGGCGTGATTGCTGGCGCGGCACTGGCCCCCTACCACCAGCGCAAACTGGGTGCGGTGCTGGGTGCCGCCACGGCGGTGGGAATGGCCTACTTCACCTTCAACCTGCGCATGCGCGCCATTGCACGCTACGGGCAGACCAGCACCGGTGCAGTGGAAGATGCCATCGCGGTTGGCAGTGCCGCACTGATCACGCAATGGGCGTCACGTAGCGGGCACGCGGGCCGAGCCAGGCGATAGCACGGCCAAGCGCCACCGCTCTCTGCACGGTGCATCCACACCATCGGGCCGCAGTGTTTACCTGCGGCCGCGCAGACTGGATTCACTTTCACCACAGAGGCCCAGACGATGCCCGTTCCCAACTACCCGAAGCCGCCCTTCAAAGCCCAGCAGCAGTCCTTCCCGGGCAAGACCGACAAGATGGATCCACGCCCGGATCATGGCGAGAATAGTTATGTCGGCCACGGCTTGCTGAAGGGCAAAAAAACGCTGATTACCGGGGGTGACAGTGGCATCGGCGCAGCCGTGGCCATTGCTTATGCCCGAGAAGGCGCGGATGTGGCCATCGCCTTCCTCAAGGGAGAGGAGAACGACGCCAAGAACATTGCATCGCTGATCGAGGAAGCAGGCCAGAAGGCCGTGCTGTGCCCTTGTGACATCAGCGACGACGCCGAGGCGAAAGCCCTGATCGAGAAGGTGACCACCGAGCTGGGGGGGCTGGATATCCTGGTCAACAATGCCGCCTACCAGCGCTACTACGAG
The DNA here is from genome assembly GCF_003935715.1 of Stenotrophomonas sp. 278. Lineage (GTDB taxonomy): Bacteria > Pseudomonadota > Gammaproteobacteria > Xanthomonadales > Xanthomonadaceae > Stenotrophomonas > Stenotrophomonas maltophilia_AH. Next base: position 9,430 of record NZ_RHPP01000097.1, read on the forward strand.
TCGTTCGACGACATCACCCTGGACGATTGGCGCAAGACGTTTGATACCAACGTGCATGCGGTGTTCAACCTGACCCGTCTCTGCGTTCCGCACCTGCAGGACGGCGGTTCGGTGATCAATACCGCCTCCGTCAACTCCAAGAAGCCGACGCCCAACATCCTGCCCTACTCCGCCACCAAGGGCGCAGTCGCCAACCTCACCATCGGCCTGGCCGGCCTGCTGGCGGAAAAGGGCATCCGGGTCAACGCGGTGCTGCCCGGCCCGATCTGGACCCCGTTCATTCCGGCGGGTATGGCAGCCGAGGAAGTGAAGGAGTTTGGCAGTCAGACCCCGTTCGGACGCCCGGGCCAGCCCGCAGAGCTCGCGTCGGCCTATGTGATGCTGGCCGCCGACAGCGCCAGCTATACCTCTGGGGCACTGCTCACGGTGTCCGGTGGCGCGGTCACGCTGTAAACCGGTGATGACGCCGCACCTGGAGGCCGCGCCAGCGGTACAGATCCTGCGCGACGAGGAGGGGTTTGCCCCCATCCATTCATATGCGGCTATTGGCGATGGGCGCTCCAGCGCGCTCATCGCCCTTGACGGCAGTATCGACTGGTGGTGCGCCCCCTGCATGGACGCGCCTCCGCTGCTGGACCGCCTGTTGGATGCGCCCGCCGGCGGCCGCTTCGTCCTGCAGGCGCGTGACCTGGACGCCGTTGAGCGGCACTACCGGCCCGGCAGCAACGTGCTGGAAACACGGGTGCGCACGGCCACCGGCACCGCACTGGTCACAGAATCCCTCAATAGCGGCCCCGCCGGCCGTCTGCCGTGGTCGGAGCTGGCCCGACGGGTTGAGGGATTGGAAGGTGTGGTCACCTTCGAGCTGGTCTACAAACCGGGCACGCGTGCCGGCACCTGCTCGCCATGGATGAGTGATACGCCCAACGGCTGCGTACATCACGCCGGCCCGGTGATGACCATGCTGCGCTATCCGGTGCACACGAAAATCACCCACTGCGACGATCGCGAGGTGCGTGGTCAGCTCACCCTGCGCGTGGGCGACCGGGAGGTGGTGGCGCTGCTGGCCTCCCAGGACGAGGTCCTGCCGGTGCCGCCTCTGGAGGAGATCGATACGCGCATCGACCGCTCGGACCGGGAATGGCACCAATGGGTGGACGACCTGCACTGCGCCGCCAGCCGTCGCGCCGAGGTGATCCGTTCTGCTCTGGCCTTGAAGTTCCTGTGGTTCTCGCCCACCGGTGCGATCGCTGCTGCAGTGAGCGCATCCCTGCCCGAGCGCATCGGCGGTGACAAGAACTGGGATTACCGGTTTGCCTGGGTACGCGATGCGGCGTATGTCATCAAAACCTTCCTGCGCGTGGGTGCCCTGCCCGACGCCAAGGCGGGCTTCAGCTGGCTCATGACCACCATCGGCAAACACAGGCCGGGTCTGGCCCCCTGCTTCACCCTCCGGGGCGAGCGCGTGGACGAGGAACGTTTCATCGACGTACCCGGCTACCGCAACAGCCAGCCGGTGCGCATCGGCAATACCGCTACCGATCAGCTGCAGACCTGCGTCTACGGTGACGTGCTGGAGATGGCCAGTCGCATGCTGGCGCGCGGGCACATCCTCGACCCCACCACCGCCCGGCTGCTGTTCGAGCTGGCCGACGAGTGCGCGGACAGCTGGATGCGCAAGGACAGCGGCTTCTGGGAGCTGGAAGATCTGCAGCACTACACCATGTCCAAGGTGGAATGCTGGATGGCGCTCCGCCGTGCCTGCGAACTGGCGGAGGCCGGTCACCTCACCACGGCGCGGCTACCCCGCTGGCAGAGGGAGCGGGATCGCATTCTCGAATGGATCGATACCCATTGCTGGGACGAGGCGCGCCAGACGTATGTGATGTACGCCGGCAGCGATCGCCTGGACGCCAGCCTGATGCTCGCGTCACGGTTCGGCTTGGCTGAAGCCAGGCGTGCGCGGTTCATATCGACACGTGAAGCCATCCGTCGCGAACTGTCTGACGACAGCGGTGATCTGTTGTGGCGTTACAGCGGCATGCGTGATTGCGAAGGCACCTTCATCAGCTGCGCGTTCTGGATGGTGGAAGCCTACGGACTGCTGGGGGACACGGAAGAAGCGGAGCGTCTGTTCAACAGCGTGCTCAAGCGCGTCCAGAACGATGTCGGCCTCATGCCCGAAATGTGGGATCCGTATACCAACCAGGGGCTGGGAAACACGCCCCAGGGCTTGAGTCACTTGGCGCTGGTGCACGCTGCATTCGCCGTGGATGGAGATTGAAACCTTCCGTGCTTCGATGAACGATTTATGTAAAAGCTGTGCGATCCCTCCAGCACCTGCTTTCGATTTTTCTTTCACTCAGTCTAGCCCGCCGCACCACGCTGGCCCCGCTAGGTTATCTACTCCTTTATACGGAGTGCCTGTCATGGCTATCAAGACCGCAGAAGACCTGTTCATCCACGAACTCTCGGACATCTACAGCGCGGAAAAGCAGCTGACCAAGGCCCTGCCCCGCCTGGCCCGTGCTTCCTCCAACCCGGATCTGGCCACTGCATTCGAAACCCATCTGGAAGAAACCCAGGGGCAGATTGAACGCATTGACCAGGTGGTGGAGATCCTCGGCATCCGCCTCAAGCGCATCAAGTGCGCCGCGATGGAGGGGCTGGTGGAAGAAGGCAAGGAAGTCATTGATTCCATCGAGGAAGGTCCGGTGCGCGACGCCGCGCTGATTGGCGGTGCGCAGAAGGTCGAGCATTACGAAATTGCCTCTTACGGCACCATTGCCGCGCTGGCCAAGCAGCTCGGCTACAAGGATGCGCTGCCGCTTCTGCTGGAGACGCTGGAGGAAGAAAAGGCCACCGACGAGAAGCTGACCCTTCTTGCCAAGAGCGGTGGCAACGCAAAGGCCGTACAGGCGGCTTGAGCCGGAAAGCATCATGGCGTCCAGAACCGCGCTGCTGATCATTGATGTGTTCAGCCTGTTCGACTTCCCGGAGGGTGACGAGCTGGCTCCTGCTGCGATTGATGCGGCCAAGGAGGCCGCACGCATCCGCCGGGAGTTCGACAAGCGCCAGCTGCCCGTGATCTACGCCAATGACAACTTCGGCGACTGGCAGCGGGATTTCCCGCAGCTGGTGCGGGACTGCCGCCACAATGGCGGCAGTTCTGCCGAGGTGGTAAAACATATTGGCCCCGGCGCTGGCCACTACTTCGTACTGAAGCCGAAACACTCGGCCTTCCTGGCCACCCCGCTCGCCATCCTGCTCGCCAAGCTCAACGTAAACCATCTGGTGCTTTGCGGCATGGCGCTGGATTCCTGTGTGCTTGCCACCGCATTGGACGCCAATTCGCGGGAGTACAGAACGGTGGTCGCCAAACAGGCCGTAGCCGCGCTGCCGGACCGGCGCGAAGCAGCACTGCAGGTGCTGGAGCGCTCGGGTGCGGCCAAGGTGATGGATACGCCGGAGCTGATCAAGGAATGCCTGGGCTGACAACAGCCCGAACACTCACGGACAAGAACCATGCAGAACAACCCTTCACCTACCCACCCTTCCGCCAGGATCCTGCTGGTGGAAGACGACCTTTATCTGGCGGGATTCCTGGAACAGGCGATCACCGACCTGGGCCACGATGTCACCCACGCCTACAGCGTTCCGGACGCGCTGGGGCAGCTTGAGACCGGAACTTTCGACATGGCGGTGCTGGATGTAGAACTGCGCGACGGCGTGGTGTTTCCAGTGGCCGACAAGCTCGCGGCGGCAAACACGCCTTACCTGTTTGCCTCGGCGGTATACGGCCAGCTGGTGCCTGTGCGCCACCAGCATGCTCGGTTTGTTGCCAAGCCATTTCATGTGGAGGAGTTGCAGTCGGCGGTGCAGGAGCTGTTGGTCACAGCGGCATGATGGCTGCGGATGATCGCCTGTCGTAGAGCCGGGCTTGCCCGGCTGCTATTCGCTCGCAGATCGTCAAAGCAGCCGGGCAAGCCCGGCTCTACGGGTGTTCGGCCAGTTCACCGCTTCCTGGGCGACACCCACATCGAGATGATGGCCTTGAATACGGGTTCTCCGCCGGAGTCGGTAACGGAAACCTCAACCGGGTACTCCCCTGCCACCGCCCAGTCGAACGCCGGGTTCATCGGCCGTGCGATCGCCGTCACGCTTGTGGTGGCCTTCTTGAGGTACTCCACGGTCATCCCGCGAGGAATCCACCGCACACTGCCCGGGATGGTCACCTCGGTCATCACCCCGCCCGCCAGTTCGGCGGCGTTGCACATGGCGATGGCGTGGACGGTGCCGATGTGATTGAGGACGGCGCGGCGCTTGCGGACGTGGACGACGCAATGGCCCGGGGCAAGCTCTTTGAATCTGGGGGCGATCGAGCGGAAATATGGGGCTTTGAAGCACAGGAGCTGGGAGAACAGCCAGCGGCCGGGAGCGGCGGCTGAGAGGCGGGTCCAGAGGTTCAGGGTGCTTTGGTTTGCCATGGGGCGTTGCGCCTGGTGTTTTCCATACCCGTGAGTATGGCAGGCTCTGGGCATGGCGAGAAGCAGCCGGGCAAGCCCGGCTCTACGGGGACATGCCTGGACGCGACCCGAGCCCCGGGCAGGTTTATGGGTCATTATGAAGAAAATCATAATTATGATTTCTCTCATAATCGTTCATAAGTTTTGATAATTCAGCGTCGACTCGTAACCTCACCCTGGCAAACGAGGCGCTAGCGACAGCCGCCATTGCCGGACTAGAAACGTGGGCGTATACACGCATATACACCTGTCTTCGGAAGTAACCATGAGTACCGTTCGTTGGAACGTTGCTGTTTCGGCCGACATCGACCAATCACTGCGCGTGTTCCTGGCCAGCCAAGGCGGCGGCCGGAAAGCCGATCTCTCATGGTTCATTGAGGAGGCGGTGCGCGCCTACATCTTTGACTTGAGCGCGGAACAAGCCAAAGCCGCCAATGCGCATTTGAGCGAGGCGGAAGTCGCCAAAGCTGTAGATGAGGCACTTGCTTGGGCACGTAATCGCTGATGCGGGTTGTGCTGGATAGCAACATCCTGTTGAGCGCCCTGATATCTTCCAAAGGCTCCCCGGATGTCATCTATCGCGCGTGGCGTGCCTCGCGCTTTGAGGTAGTCACGTCTCGAATGCAACTCGACGAGATCCGCAGGGCAAGCCGCTATCCGAAGTTTCAGGCTGCTCTCCAGCCTGCCAAGGTGGGTGCCATGATCAACTATCTAAGTCGGGCGGTTGTTCTGGAACGACTGAAAATTCTGGCGGAAGCTGATGATCCAGATGACGCCTTCCTCTTGGCCATGGCGGTCGAAGGGGACGCGGACTACCTGGTGACGGGAGATCACCGCGCTGGGATTCTGCAGTTGGGGAACATCGGCCGTGCGCGAATCGTCACGCCGACGCAGTTTCGCGAAGAGGTGTTGTTATTGCTGGCACGACCATCGCATGGGGCGGTCGTAGCAACCATTCAGGCACAGGGACGCGGCGAGTTTTTCAGCCACGCAGGGCGTGGCTCTACAGCTGACTTGATAGCTGCTGGGTGCCCTGGCATTGGGGCGGCGGCGCCACCGCCCCACGCATCGGCTCTCTAAGGTCAGCGGGCCGGAATCAGCATCCAGCGATCACCCGTACCCTGGAACCGCACAACCGCCTTGGAAAGTGCCTCTCTCGAAGGATTGCCCGCCAGGACAATCAGTTCCTCTCCAGTGCCCAGATACATCCGCCGCCCCGGCTCGACGCCGAGATCACGAATCCACAGCCCGCGCGTTTTCATGCACGGCACGGACGGGCAGCCGGGATAGGTCTCCTCCATGCCTTCATGGTGAAGTGCGTTGATCATCACGCTCTTCGGTGCGCGCCAGAAGCGCCGGCGGAAGGCTCGCTGCTCTTCGGTCAGGTTGGCCCAGTCGTTGTCCATCATGGTTCTCCTGTTGTGCTGCTCCCCCGCCAGGATGGCGAGGGAGCCGGGAGGTTCAGAACCGTGATGATCGATACGGTGCGACGTATTTCCGCGAGGGTGTTGTATTTCGTCACCCTCCCGACACAAGTCGTCCAACATGCAAATCGATCATCGGGTTCTGACACCCGAGGCACACCATGCGACAGATGTGAGGATAGCGGAATCAGGAAATTTTCAATCGCTGGATTCGCCCTCGCAGCGATCTGACGCAATCAATCCATTACGTCAGAACCGGGACGAAAACGCGCTATTCATGCGGACTTCGATCACAAAACTTCTTTCGCGTCGCAGCAAGCAACACAGCTTCCGGAAGGCAGGCACCCATGTCGCATTTGGCGCGAAGGGCGCTTGCAGAGCATTTGAGTGGTGCTGCACTGGTCAGCCCAGCATCAGCGTCACCCCATACACGCTGATCAGCACACCCGCCCCCAAGACCATCCAGGCCACGCCGTTGAACCGGCGGAACACCTTCGCCAGCCCGAAGGCCAGTGCAATGGCGGCGATGCCGAACCCCAGCCAGATCACGGCCGCAACATTGCTGGGCGAGTCCCAGAAGGACCCGGGTGCACCTACAGCGGCAAACAACAGACTCATGCCCATGGACGGATCCTCGAAGTGAACGACTGGATGAACACTAGGAAGTTGCCTGTCCGGGCCAAGTGAAGACGGTGGCAGGGCCGCAGCAAGATCCCGCAAACGCCCTTCCCGTCCCTGCGGTACGCTCCGAACCAGTCACGGACACGGAGCAGGCGTCATGGGTGCGGCACGCAAGGCCCTTTGGTACATCGAGAGCCACTTTGCCGAGAATCCCTCGCTGGCCCAGATAGCGGGGGCGGTCGAGCTATCCCCATTCCACCTGTCGCGGCTGTTCCAGGTGACCACGGGCACCTCGATGGCGCGGCATCTGCGCGGGCGCCGGCTGTCCGAGGCGGCCCGGACG
>NZ_RHPP01000098.1 GCF_003935715.1 Stenotrophomonas sp. 278
GCCGGGCCAGGGTGGTCGGCGACAACCGGTCCAGCGCCTGCGCATGCAGCTGCTGCAGTGCGGTGTCGTCAGGCAGGGGCGGGTATGGACGGCTCACAGTGCAATCTCCAGATGATCCTGCAGCGCCTGTCGGGCGCGCGAAAGATGGGTTTTGACGGCGCCTTCGCTGCAACCCATGGCGGCGGCGGTGGTGGCCCCGTCCAGCTGCTGCAGCACGCGCAGGGTGAAGGCTTCGCGCTGGCGCGCCGGCAGCGCGCGCAGGGCCTGCACCAGCCGCGTGTACTGCTCGCGCTGTTCATGCGCCTGGGCCGGGCCCGGGCCGCCGTCGGCCCAGTCAATGTCGTGGTCGTCGGCGCTCTCGTCGCTGCTGCGCCAGAACCGAAGGCGGAAGCTGCGGCGGCGCTGCAGGTCAACCACGCGCCGGCGCAGAATGCTCCAGAACAGGGGCGACCATTCGGCGGCCGGCTTTCCACGGTAGGCCAGCATGCGCAGCATGCTGTCCTGCACCGCATCCAGCGCATCATCGCGATGGCGCAGGCCGGCCTCGGCGAAGCGGAAGGCGCGCGGCCCGATGCCGGCCAGGAACGCGTCCAGCGACACCGGTAGTGCGGTGTCGGCCTCGGAGGTCTGGGGCGGCAGGGAGGGACTCACCAGCACAGGGTAGCGCTCGCGTGGGGGACACCGTGACAACGCACCAGCGGGCGGTGGGTTGACCGCCGCCCAGATCCGTTAAGCCCATGGTTATGATGGGCCACGGGATTACCGCCTGGGAGAGACACGGCAATGAGCGACGGGTTCGTGGCGTTGTACATCTTCATGCTGGCTGCCATTGCCGGCCATGTGATCATTTCGCGGGTGCCGGTGATCCTGCATACCCCGCTGATGTCCGGGTCCAACTTCATCCACGGCATCGTGCTGATTGGCGCGATGGTGGTGCTGGGGCACGCACAGACCCCGCTGGAGAAAATCATCGGCTTCATCGCCGTGGTGCTCGGTGCCGGCAACGCGGCCGGCGGCTACGTGGTCACCGAGCGCATGCTCGACATGTTCAAGCCCAGCGCCAAGCGCGCTGACACGGAGAAGTCCCCGTGAGCCTGAGTACCGCGCAGTTGCTGCACTGGGGCGTGCAGGCCAGCTATCTGGTCGCCGCCACCCTGTTCCTGCTCGGCCTGCAGCGCATGGCCTCGCCGCTCACCGCGCGCAGCGGCATCCGCTGGGCCGGGGTAGGCATGCTGCTGGCCACCGTGGCCACCTTCTTCCTGCCGGAACTGCACAACGTACCGTTGATCCTGGTGGCGGTGGCCATCGGCACCGGGGTGGCGTGGTGGTCGGCCAAGCGGGTGGCGATCACCGACATGCCGCAGATGGTGGCCCTGTACAACGGCATGGGCGGCGGCTCGGCCGCGGCAATCGGCGCGGTGGAACTGCTGCGCTTTTCGTTCCTGGTCAATCGCGATACCAGCCACTGGAGCGCACAGGCCATCGCCGACCTGGCTGCCCGCCAGCCCTCGGCCACGGTGCTGGCGCTGGCGGTGATCGGCTCGGCCATCGGTGCCGTCTCGCTGTCCGGTTCGATCATTGCCTGGGCCAAGCTGGACGGGCGGCTTGATCGCCGGGTGACCTTCCCGGGCCAGCAGGCCTTCAACCTCGCCGTGGCCGTGGCGATGGTGGTACTTGGCGTATGGGCAGCGGTGAGCCTGAGCCCGGTGGCGATCATTGCCTTCTTCGTGGTGGCGTTGGCGCTGGGCGTGCTGATGACCCTGCCGATCGGCGGGGCCGACATGCCGGTGGTGATTTCGCTGTACAACGCCTTCACCGGGCTGGCGGTGGCCTTTGAAGGCTACGTGCTGGGCAACGAGGCCCTGATCATTGCCGGCATGATGGTCGGTGCTGCCGGCATCCTGCTGACCCGCCTGATGGCCAAGGCGATGAACCGGCCGATCAGCGGGGTGCTGTTTTCCAACTTCGGGGGCGGCGGGGCCGGGCAGGAGATCACCGGCGCGCAGAAGCCGATCGAGGCCAGCGACGTGGCGGCGATGCTGGCCTTTGCCGAGCGCGTGGTGATCGTGCCCGGCTATGGGCTGGCGGTAGCGCAGGCCCAGCACAAGATATGGGAGCTGGCGCAGCGTCTGATCGATCGTGGGGTGAAGGTGAAGTTCGCGATCCACCCGGTGGCCGGGCGCATGCCCGGGCACATGAACGTGCTGCTGGCCGAGGCCGGCGTGCCGTACGACCTGATTGCGGACATGGACGACATCAACCCCGAATTCCCGACCACGGATGTGGCGCTGGTGATCGGGGCCAATGACGTGGTCAACCCGGTGGCCCGTACCGATCCCTCCAGCCCGATCTTCGGCATGCCGATTCTGGACGTGGTCAACGCACGCAACGTGGTGGTGATCAAGCGCGGCAAGGGCACCGGGTTTGCCGGGATCGAGAATGCGCTGTTCTACGCCGACAATACCCGCATGCTGTATGGCGACGGGGCAGGGGCGGCGAGTGCGCTGGTGAGTGAACTGAAAGCCCTCGACGGAGGTCACTGATCGATCTGGCGGGGGCACGACCAACGGTCGTGACCTACCGGGTGATCCGGGGGGTAGGTCACGACCGTTGGTCGTGACGGATGGATCACCGCGCGACGAACCAGCCCACCACCAGCGCCACGCCCAGCCACATCACCTCGGCCGCCCCGTTGGCCAGCTGAACCAGCGTCCAGGCCATATGTGGCCCCATCCGCAACGCTGATTCCCATGGAACCAGACCCAGCGAGCTGCCCACGTAGGAGGCGGCGATGGCCCAGTTGGCCACTGCGGCGACCAGCACGGTACCCAGCAGGGTCAGGCAGACCCGCAGCCAGGGCCGGCGCAGCGCGCCGAGGCGGAGCATGAACGCCAGTTCGACAGCGCCGACCACGGCCATCCAGCCCGCCTGGCGGCCACTGGCCAGGGCCACGAACCACCACAACAGCACGGCAGCAACCAGCGCGATCAGCAGCATCAGGGGCCAGAGCCAGTTCACGGATCGGGCAGAAACAGAGGTGGGCGGCATGCAATCTTCCTGTGAATGGCCACAGGATACCGGCTTGGGTGCGGGACGGCGCGCGAACGGCCGCTGGGCTAAACTGGTCACCTTGAGCGGCCCGTCCGCAGCCCCATATCGAACGCATGTATTCCCGTAGCAGCGAACCTGTCCACTTCGAGCGCGATTGCGAGGCCGTGATGGTCCCGCAGGGCGAAACGGTCACCCTGCCGGCCGGCAGCTATGGGTACATCACCCAGGCGCTGGGGGGCAGTTACACGGTGTTTGTCGAAGGCAATCTGTTCCGCATCGCCGGCAAGGACGGCGATGCCATCGGCAAAGAGGCTCCGGCTCCGCTGGAACTGCCTGCCGACGCCTCCGACGAGGAGGTGGAAAAGCTGGTGTGGCAGCAGCTGCGCACCTGCTTCGACCCGGAAATTCCGTTCAACATCGTTGATCTGGGCCTGGTGTACGAGGTGGACCTCAAGCACCTGGACGACGGCCAGCGCGAGGTGGACGTCAAAATGACCCTGACCGCGCCGGGCTGTGGCATGGGCGACATCCTGGTCGATGACGTGCGCAGCAAGCTGGAAATGATCCCGACCATCGCCGAGGCCGACGTCGAGCTGGTGTTCGACCCGCCGTGGGGCAAACATATGATGTCCGAGGCCGCGCGCCTCGAAACCGGCATGCTTTGACCGCCGCACGCACCTCCGTAGAGCCGGGCTTGCCCGGCTGCCGTCCCCGTACCGGGCTCGCCCGGCTACCGCTCCCGTAGAGCCGGGCTCGCCCGGCTTGAACCCAGAACAGGAAACTCCCGGTGTCCCAGTCCAACCCCAGCTTCGCCGTCACCCGTTCGGACCACCCGCGCAGCGCCGAGCAGCGCGCCCAGATCCTGGAGAAGCCGGGCTTCGGCCTGCACTTCACCGACCACATGGTGGAAGTCCGCTGGGACAAGGACACCGGCTGGCACAACGCCAACGTGCGTGCCTACGGCCCGCTGCAGCTGGACCCGGCGGCGGCGGTGCTGCACTACGGCCAGGAAATCTTTGAAGGCATCAAGGCCTACCGTCACGCCGACGGTTCGATCTGGACCTTCCGCCCGGACGCCAACGGCCGTCGCCTGCAGCGTTCGGCGCAGCGCCTGGCGCTGCCGGAACTGCCGGTGGAGATCTTCGTGGAATCGCTGAAGCAGCTGATCGCGGTGGATGCGGACTGGGTGCCGTCGGCCGATGAGTCGAGCCTGTACTTCCGTCCGTTCATGATCGGCGACGAAGCCTTCCTGGGCGTGCGCGGCGCACACAAGGCGGGTTACTACGTGATCGCCAGCCCGGCCGGCCCGTACTTCGCCAAGGGCGTGGCCCCGGTGTCGATCTGGCTGTCGACCGAATACGCACGTGCGGCCAAGGGTGGCACGGGCGCGGCCAAGTGCGGCGGCAACTACGCCGCGTCGCTGCTGCCGCAGCAGAAGGCGCAGGCGCAGGGCTGCTCGCAGGTGCTGTTCCTGGACCCGGTGGAAGGCAAGTACCTGGAAGAGCTGGGCGGCATGAACGTGTTCCTGGTCTACAAGGACGGCACCCTGGTGACCCCGGCACTGTCGGGCAGCATTCTGGAAGGCATCACCCGCGAAAGCATCCTGCAGCTGGCCCGCGACCGTGGCATGAAGGTCGAAGAGCGCAAAGTGACCATCGACGAGTGGAAAGACGGCGTGGCCTCGGGCGAGATCGTTGAAGTGTTCGCCTGCGGAACCGCCGCGGTGGTGACCCCGATCGGCCAGCTGAAGGGCGAGGGCTTCTCGGTCGGCGACATCAACGCCCCGGCCGGCGAAGTGACCATGTCGCTGCGCAAGGAACTGACCGACATCCAGTACGGCCGCCTGCCGGACCGTCACAACTGGCTGGTTCGCCTGGACGCGTAACCCGCGCCTCTGGTTCCACCCCTCGAAAAGCCCGCCTGCATTCAGGCGGGCTTTTTGCATGGGCGCAACCATTCCGAATACATCGATCCAAACGCACATAACCCTTTGACGCGCAAGCAATGTCCCGGACCTGGCGCGCAAGACAGTGACGCAGGACACGATTTGCCCTACCGAAGACTCGAATCCGGTACGGAAGTTCGTTCACATTCACAAACCTTTGACCCCGGATGTCTCAATTCGGAAATTTCACAAGACTGAAATCGCGCTGAAGCGTTGTTCGTAGTCGGGAAAACGCACTAGCGTCCCGGGTCGGTCGGTTATTCAGGGGGGCCGGTCCGCTTCCAACGGTTCGATCCGCGCCATCGCCCTACAGCGAACGGATTGCACCGACTTCCGCCGCATTGACGGCATTTCAGTTCAAAGGGAAATCCGATGTCTCATGATTCGCAGCAACGTGTGCGTCAGCGCGCATTGGTGGTACTGGGTGGTTCGGTCTTGTCGACCCTGCTGCTGGCCGCGCCGGCGTTCGCCGGTGATGTGCAGCTGAGCGGTCTGGCCTCTGCGCCCACCCACCAGCGTTTCATCGTCAAGTACAGGGACGGGGCCGCCGACGTGGCCAATCCGACTGCTCTGGCCAGCTCCCTCAAGGCGGCCGCCGCGTCCGTGCCGTCCGCCCAGGGGCGCGCGCTGGGTCTGCAGAAGCTGCGCACCCTCGCCATTGGCCCGACTGTGGTGAAGGCGGACCGTCCGCTCGATGCCGCCGAATCGGAACTGCTGATGCGCCGCCTGGCCGCCGACCCGAACGTGGAATACGTCGAGGTTGATCAGCTGATGCGGCATACCCTGACCCCGAACGACCCGCGCCTGTCCGAGCAGTGGGGCTTCGGCACCAGCGCCGCGTCGATCAACGTGCGTCCGGCGTGGGACAAGTCCACCGGCACCGGCGTGGTCGTGGCGGTGATCGACACCGGCATCACCAACCACCCGGATCTGAACGCCAACATCCTGCCCGGTTACGATTTCATCAGCGACGCCGCCATGGCCCGTGATGGGGGTGGCCGCGACAACAATCCGAACGACGAAGGCGACTGGTACGCCGCCAATGAGTGTGGTGTCGGTTACCCGGCCTCCAACTCCAGCTGGCATGGCACTCACGTGGCCGGCACCATCGCCGCGGTGACCAACAACGCCGTCGGCGTGGCCGGTACCGCCTACAACGCCAAGATCGTGCCGGTGCGCGTGCTCGGCAAGTGTGGTGGCTACACCTCCGACATCGCCGACGCGATTGTGTGGGCCTCCGGCGGCACCGTCAGCGGCGTGCCGGCCAATGCCAATCCTGCCGAAGTGATCAACATGTCGCTCGGCGGCAGCGGCAGCTGCTCGACCACTTACCAGAACGCCATCAACGGCGCGGTGTCGCGCGGTACCACCGTGGTCGTGGCGGCTGGCAACAGCAATACCAACGTGTCCTCGGCCGTGCCGGCCAACTGCCCGAACGTGATCGCGGTGGCAGCCACGACCTCGGCCGGCGCGCGCGCCAGCTTCTCCAACTACGGCACCGGCATCGACATCTCCGCGCCGGGCGCGAGCATCCTGTCCACCCTCAACACCGGCACCACGGTGCCGGGCAGCGCGTCGTACGCCTCGTACAACGGCACCTCGATGGCGGCCCCGCACGTGGCCGGCGTGGTCGCGCTGATGCAGGCGGCGGCGACCACCGCACTGACTCCGGCGCAGGTGGAAAGCATCCTCAAGAGCACCGCGCGGCCGTTGCCGGGTGCCTGCTCGGGCGGCTGCGGCGCGGGTATCGCCAATGCGGACGCGGCCGTGGTTGCCGCGCAGAACGGCGGCGGCAACCCGAACCCGGGTACCGGCGAACTGCAGAATGGCGTGCCGGTCACCAGCCTGTCCGGCTCCAGCGGCACGTCACTGGCCTACACCGTGGCGGTGCCGAGCGGGCGTTCGCAGCTGAAGGTGACCATTGCCGGTGGCAGTGGCGACGCGGACCTGTACGTGCGTTCGGGCAGCGCCCCGACTGACACCGTCTACAACTGCCGTCCCTATCTGAGCGGCAACAACGAAACCTGCACGATCAATGCCCCTGCGGCCGGCACCTGGCATGTCCGGGTCAAGGCGTACAGCGCCTTCTCGGGCGTGACCCTGACCGCGCAGTATTGATGTGATCCGGCGCCCCGGCCTCGGCCGGGGCGTTTCTGTTCGGGCACCCCGTGGACACGCATGGCGTGTCCCTACATCGCACACCTGGCGTAGTGACGCGCCATGCGCGTCAGACGCACTCCATCAGGCGGATTCGAACCGGTTCGCGGCCACGTTCTTGCGCACGTGCTGCGGGTCCCAGATGCGCCCGTTCATGGCGATGTACACACCGCTCGGCAGCGACTGCACCGCGCCGATCGCGCAGCCGATGTTGAACTCCGCGTCCGAGCCACGGAAGCGGGCAGGGCTCAGCGCACCGGTCATCACGATGGTCTTGTCGGCGATGCTGCGCAGCACCTGGCCGGTCTGCACCATCGAGTCGGTGCCGTGGGTCACCAGTACATGGCGGGTGGGCTGCGCGGCGATGGTGGCGCGGATCAGCTCGCGGTCTTCATCGGTGATGTGCAGCGAGTCCTTGCGCAGGATCGGAATCACGTTGAAGCGGAAGGTCACGCCCAGTTCGCGCAGGATCATCCCGATCTGCGGATCGCCGATCTGGTAGTCCGACTTGTCGTCGAAGTAGATCTTGTCGATCGTGCCACCGGTGGTGATGATCAGTAGTTCTTCCATTGCAGGCATCCTGGGAGTGCAGTCAGATCCGCGCGGGAAATCGCGCGACGGTGACATGATACGTGGATGTGCACCGGCGCTACCGTTTAAAACGCTTGCGCAGACCCGGCGCATTGGCTACGCCAATGACCGCCAGCGCCAGCAGCAGCTCGGCCCATGCCCAGGCGGCCGTGTCCGGATGGCTCCAGGCGCTCATCACGCCGTGGCTGAACCAGAACAGCGCCAGCACCCCGGACCAGAACGGCGCGTTCCCGCGCCGGCATGCGACGCCCAGCGCCAGCAGCAGCGGCGGGGTGGTGAACACCAGCTGGGTCGCCAGCCAGTGCTTGTCCTGCCAGAACCATGCCGCATACACCGCGGCGAGGGCCAGCAACAGGCCGATCAACAACGCGTCGCGGCCGCGCCCGATCATTCCAACCGCCGCGCGATGTCGGCCACGCGCCGACCCAGTGCCCGTGCCAGGGTCGCTTCGTCGTCGCTCGGCACCGGGTTGTCGTCGGCTCCGGCCACGTGGCTGGCTCCGTAGGGGGTGCCGCCGGTGGTGGTATGGCTCAGCGCCGGCTCGGTAAACGGAATGCCGACAATCAGGCAGCCGTGGTGCAGCAACGGGACCTGCATCGAGAGCAGGGTGGATTCCTGGCCCCCGTGCAATGACGCGGTCGAGGTAAATACGCCTGCCGGCTTGCCGGCCAGCGTGCCGTTCACCCATTCGGCTCCCAGCCCGTCCAGGAAGTGCTTCACCGGCGCGGCCATGTTGCCGAACCGGGTCGGGCTGCCCAGCAGCAGTCCGCTGCATTCGGCCAGATCTTCCACGCTGACGTACGGGGCGCCGTCTTCAGGCACCGGGGGGCGGGCGGTCTGGGTCACGGCAGCGACCGGCGGTACCGTGCGCAGGCGGGCGCTCATGCCCGGCACCTCGCCGACGCCCCGGGCGATCTGGCGCGCAAGCCGCGCCACCGAACCGCCACGGCTGTAGTACAGCACCAGAATCTCCGCCATCTTGTTTCCACATCAGCCTCGGACAGGCCGCAGTATGCGGCCCTTTGTGCCTGCCTGCACCGCGCATCGGGTACGCTTGCTGCCAATGGAACCTCTGGATACCGTCAATCTGTGGATGGAGCGCGTGCGCGACCGCGCGCGTACCGCCAGCTTCGGGCGCTTCCTGTGGCGTCGCTTCCTGGATGACCGCCTGTTCCAGGCGGCCGCCTCGCTGGCTTACACCACCGTGTTCGCCCTGGTGCCGCTGGCCATCGTCGTGTTCGGCGTGCTGTCGGCGTTTCCGATGTTCGACCGCTGGAGCGACACGCTCAGCGACTATGTGTTCTCCAACTTCGTGCCCAACGCGGCGCGTGCCGCCGAAGGGTATCTGCGCCAGTTCTCGGCCAGCGCTGGCCAGCTCACCGCCGCCGGCTTCATCGCCCTGGTGGTGTCGCTGCTGATCACCCTCAACAGCGTGGAACAGACCTTCAACCAGATCTGGCGGGTCAGTTCCGCGCGGCCGCGGCTGACCCGCTTCCTGGTGTACTGGACGGTCCTTACCCTGGGCGCGATGCTGGCCGCCGCGTCGCTGGCGGTCTCGGCGCGGGTGTTCGCGCTGCCCTTGTTCGGCACCACCGAAGGCCGGCTGCTGGCCAACGCGTCGCTCACCCTGGCCCCGATCCTGATCGAGTTCGTCTGCATCATGCTGGTGTACCGGGTGGTGCCCCACCATACGGTCAAATGGCGGCATGCCATTCCCGGCGCGGTGCTGGCCGTGGTGATGCTGGAACTGGTGAAGTGGGGCATGGGGGCCTACCTGGGCAGCTTCCAGTCGTACCAGAAGCTCTACGGCACGGTCGCCTTCGTACCCATTCTGCTGCTGTGGATCTACCTGTGCTGGGTGTCGGTCCTGCTGGGTGCATCGCTGTCCTCGTCGATTGCCGCCTTCCGCTACCAGCCGGCCGAGCTGCGCCTGCCCACCGGCTATGAGATGTACGGACTGCTTCGACTGATCGGCCGTTTCCAGCAGGCCCGCGAGGCCGGCCGCAGCCTGGACGATGACGAGATCCTGCGGCTGGAGCCGATGCTGACCGACTCGCTGCTGCAGACCATGCTGTGCGACCTGGAGGCCATCCGGGTGGTACGCCGCGATGAGCGTGGCGAATGGCTGCTGTCGCGCGACCTGGATCGACTGACCCTGGCCGATCTCTACGAAACCACGCAGATGCGCATTCCGGTCAAGGAAGCGTGGCTGCCGTACCGCGACGACAGCCTCGGCTGTGCCTCGGTCAATGCCCTGGACGCGCTGCGCCTGCCACTGCGTGAGCTGCTCAAGCGCCGCGTCAGCGACATCTATGCTTCCCACGGAGATTCCCCATGACCGTTCGACCCTTGTTACTGGCCTTGGGCCTGCTGACCCTGGCCGCGTGCAAGCCCGCCGCCGAGCCTGCCGCACCCGAAGCCACGCCGACACCGGCGGCCCCCGCCGCAGCGGCCGAGCCGGCCGAGCCTGCCGCCGTCGATACCGAGCGCAAAACCGTGGAATCACCGCGTCTGGTGCTGCCGGCGGTGGACGGCAGTACCTATGACCTGGCCGCACACCGCGGCAAGTGGGTGGTGGTGAATTTCTGGGCGACCTGGTGCGCGCCATGCCGCAAGGAAATGCCGGAGCTGTCGGCCCTGCATGCAATGCGCGAGGAGATAGAGGTGGTCGGGCTGGCCTATGAGGACATCGAGGTTGATGACATGAAGGCCTTCCTGAAAGAACGTCCGGTCACCTATCCGATCGTGCTGGTCGATACCTACAACCCGCCGGAAGACTTCGCCATTCCGCGCGGTCTGCCGATGACCTACCTGATCGCGCCGGACGGCAAGGTCGCCAAGGAATTCCTGGGGCCGGTGACGGCCGCGGATATCGAAGCGCGGATCGCGCAGGGCAGCTGATTGCGGCGTACCGACCAGCGGTGCCTACCGGTGTGCAATACGCAGGGTAGGTGCCGACCGTTGGTCGGCACATGGCATCAATCCCCGATCGGGAACGCCTCGATCGGCTTGAGCACACCGAAATGCTCTTCGTGCAGCTTGCCTTTCAGCGGCGGCAGCTCCGGAATCGGCTCATCCACGTGGGTATCGGGCAGCCGGTCCAGCAGGTTGCGGATCAACGTCAGCCGCCCCCGCTTCTGGTCATCGAAATCCACCAGCGTCCACGGGGCCGCATCCCGATGCGTCGCGCGCAGCATCGCCTCGCGCGCTTCGGTATACGCGGTGTACTTGCTGCGTGACTTCAGGTCCACCGGCGAAAGCTTCCAGCCCTTGAGCGGGTCCACGTGACGTTCGGCGAAGCGCTTTTCCTGCTGCGCCTGGTCCACCGTGAGCCAGTACTTGAACAGCAGGATGCCGTCGTCGACCAGCAGCTGCTCGAACACCGGCGTCTGTGCCAGGAAAGCGCGGTACTGCGCCTCGGTGCAGTATCCCATTACATGCTCGACACCGGCGCGGTTGTACCAGCTGCGGTCCATCAGCACGATTTCGCCCGCGGCGGGCAGGTGGGTGACGTAGCGCTGGAAATACCACTGGCCGCTCTCACGGTCGGTGGGCTTGGGCAGGGCCACGACCCGGCACTGACGTGGGTTGAGGTGTTCGGCGATGGCCTGGATCGCGCCGCCCTTGCCGGCGGTGTCGCGTCCTTCAAACAGCACCAGCACGCGTTGCCCGCTGTGCTGGACCCAGCGTGCCATCCGCGCCAGCTCCAGTTGAAGCGGTTCGATCAGGGCCTCGTATTCCTTGCGCTTGAGTTTGCTCATGCATGCCTCGTCAGCCAACGGGAGCTTCAAGCGTACACGGCGGGGCATGGTTCCGAATGATCGGGATGTGGACGGTAGAGCCGGGCTCTGCCCGGCTGCTCTTCGTCGGGCATCACGCAGCTGCCGGCCCACGGCCGACGCTACCGGTCAGATGCCCTGCCAGCCATACTCACGCGCGAACGATTGCAGCAGCGCCGACAGATCTGCTGCAAACCCCGCCATATCAAACACACCACTGCGCTCACGCGCCAACGCCACGTCCGCACGCAACGTTGCCAGCGCGGCCGGATCGTTCCCCAGCCTACGGGCGGTCTCCACGAACGCTGCGTCGTCGGCGACGTTCATCCGCTCCAGACCCAGGTGAAGATTCAGGCTGCCGGCGACCCGCGCCGCGAAGGTCTCGCCCGGGCAGGTCAACACCGGGCAGCCGGCCCATAGCGCGTCGGAGGCGGTGGTGTGCGCGTTGTAGGGGTCGGTGTCCAGGAACAGGTCCGCCAGCGCATAGCGTGCCAGGTATTGCGGGTGCGGCAGCTTGGCCATGAACACCAGCCGGGCTGGATCAAGCCCGGCGGCCTCGGTCGCCGCACGCAGACGTGCATCGGCCTGGCCGGGACCTGACAACAGCCACAGTACACTGCCCGGCACCCCCTGCAGTATCGCGAACGCGCGTCGCACACTGCGCGGGTTGAGCTTGTAGCTGTTGTTGAAGCAGCAGAACACCACGCCGTGTTCGGGCAGCCCGCAGGTCGCACGATCCGGAGCCGGTTCCAGCACGCGGGTGTTGTCCGAGGGCTGGAACGCACGCGGCAGACGCAGCACGCGCTCGCTGTAATGCGGTTCCAGCGCCGGCGGCAACGCGAAGCCATCGCCAATGACGGCGTCCAGCCAGGGGGCACCCGACGTGCCCGGGTAGGCCAGCCAGTTCACCTGCAGCGGTGCCGGGCGCAGCGCCAGGGCCTCCGGTGTGCCGCCGCCGCCCCAGCCACGCAGGTCCAGCAAAACGTCAATGCCTTGGGCGCGGATGCGCGCAGCGGTGTCGGCGTGACGCAGGCCCGCAATGTCGTGCAGCGTGGTGGCCTGCTGCAGTCGCTGGCGGATGCGGCTGCCGTCATCGCGGTTGAGTGCGAACAGATGCAGCTTAAGATGAGGGTCGCGCTGCAGTTGTTCGAACAACGCCACCGTCAGCAGCCCTGTGGGATGCGCGCCAAAGCCATTCGACAACGCGCCCACGCGCAGCGCACCGCGTTCGCGCACGGCAGCCGTCGGGAGGGGGCGAACTCCAGCAGCAACCGCAGCGGCGCGGGTGCGTGCGCAGCGCAGCTGCTCAGCGGCGCTGGCGTCTTCGCTCAAAAACGCGAATGGCTCCACCACGCCGTTGCCGGCAGCGACCGCGTCACGCACCTGTGCGGCCAGGCGATCCAGGTCCTGCCAGTCGCACAGCCTGCGCTGCCAGGCCAGACGCTGCGCGGCGATATAGGGTTCGCCCGGCAACAGCATGTGGGCGCGACGGTAGGCGGCCGCCGCCCCCTCGGCGTCGTTGGCATCCTCCAGTGCATGGCCCAGCCACAGCGCGATGCCCGGATGCTCGGGAGCCAGGGCCGAGGCCGTGCCGAGCAGCCTGGCCGCGTCGGCGTGTGCCCCGGCCATCCAGGCCACCCGGCCCAGGCGTGCGAGTGCTTCGGGGTGGTTGGGGCGCAGCTGCAGCGCACGTCTCGCGGCCTGCTCGCCGGCCGCGATGTCGCCGGCTTCCAGATCCAGGTCGGCCAGCATCACCCAGGCCACGAAGTCGCCAGGCTGGCGCGCCAGCGCCTGCTGCAACTGTTGACGCTGCTGCCAGGCCGACACCGGTCAGCCTTCGGACAGACGGGCCAGTTCGTCGGCCTGGTGCTCGTGGCTGAGCCGGCTGACCAGTGCGTCCAGGTCGCCGGTCATGATGTTGGGCAGGTCATACAGGGTCAGGCCTTCCACCCGGTGATCGGTGATCCGGCCCTGCGGGAAGCTGTAGGTGCGGATACGCTGGCTGCGGTCTCCGCTTCCGACCTGCAGGCGGCGGCTCTCGGCCTGCGCGGCCGCCTGTTTGCTGCGCTCGCTGTCCAGCAGCTGCGCCTTCAGGCGCTTCATTGCCTTGTCGCGATTGGCATGCTGGCTGCGCTCGGTCTGGCATTCCACCACCACGCCGGTCGGGACGTGGGTGATGCGGATCGCCGACTCGGTCTTGTTGACGTGCTGGCCGCCGGCCCCGGAGGAGCGGAAGGTGTCCACTTTCAGATCGGCGGGGTTGATCACCACGTCGTCGACGTCGTCGACTTCCGGAATGATCGCCACCGTCGCGGCCGAGGTATGGATGCGGCCCTGTGACTCGGTGGCCGGTACGCGCTGCACGCGATGCGTGCCCGATTCGAATTTGAGTTTGGAGAACGCGCCGCGACCGACCACGCGCGCAACGATCTCCTTGTAGCCGCCGTGCTCGCCGGGGTTGTCCGATTCGACTTCCACTTTCCAGCCCTGGCGCTCGGCGAAGCGCGCGTACATCCGGAACAGGTCGCCGGCGAAGATCGCCGCTTCATCGCCGCCGGTGCCGGCGCGTACTTCCAGGAACAGGTTGCCGTCGTCGCGCGGGTCACGGGGCACCAGCAGCAGCGCCAGCGACCCGTCCAGGTCCTGCAGGCGCTGCTGCGCGGCGGCGATTTCCTCGTCGGCCAGTTCGCGCAGGTCCGGGTCGGCACGCATCGCCTCAGCGGCGGCCAGGTCGGCTTTGGCGCGCGCTTCCTCGGCCAGTGCGGTCGCCACCGGTTCCAGCTGTGCGAATTCGCGCGAGAAGTTGCGGAAACGCTCGTTGTCGCTGACCACCGCGGGGTCGGCCAGCAGGCGTTCAAGTTCCTCGCGGCGCTCGGCCAGGGCTTCCAGCTTACGGCGCAGGGTCGGCGTCATCGTTCCTCACAACAGGGTGTTGATACCCCGGCTTGGCCGGGAACAGGCGCTCGGCGGCGCGGGTCAGCTCAGTATCGCCGCTCAGCGCAGCGGCACGCAGGGCGGCGGTGGGCGGGTGCAGCAGCCGGTTGGTCAGCCCGTGTGCGAGCAGTTCCAGCACTTCCTCGGGCGACTTGCCGTTGGCCAGCTGCTGCCGCGCCTTGTCCAGCATCTCGGTCCGGGTCGCCTCGCCGTAGGCGCGCAGCTGGCGCAGCGGAGCCTGGTGGGCGCTGGCCTGCAGGGTTTCAACGAAGCGCGCGACCTGCAGTTCGATGATCGCCTCGGCCTCGGCGGCGGCCTCACGGCGGCTGCGGCGGTTGTCTTCCACCGCGCGCTCCAGGTCGTCGACGGTGTACAGGAAGGCGTCCTGCAGCTCGCCGACGGTCGCTTCAATGTCACGCGGCACGGCCAGGTCGAACAGCAGCATCGGCTTGTGCTTGCGCGTTTTCAGCGCGGCGGCAACCTGGGTGCGGGTGATCACCGGTTCGCGCGCGGCCGTGGCCGAGAACACCACGTCGGCCTCACCCAGGTGGCGTTCCAGTTCGGTCAGCGGCAGGGCCACGCCGCCGTGGCGGCTGGCCAGTTCCTGCGCGTGGGCCAGGGTGCGGTTGGCGATCAGCAGGCGGCGCACGCGCCCTTCGCTCAGGTGCCGCGCCGCCAGCTCGATGGTTTCGCCGGCACCGACCAGCAGCACGGTGGAATCTTCCAGCCGCGCGAACGAGTTCTGCGCCAGGCGGACCGCAGTGGAGGCGACCGAGATCGGATTGGCCCCGACCCGGGTATCGGTGCGGGCGCGCTTGGCTACCGAGAAGGTCTGCTGGAACAGCCGGTCCAGGCGTTGGCCCAGCAGGCCGTTGTCCCGCGCGACCGCCCAGGCATCTTTCACCTGGCCCAGGATCTGGGGTTCGCCCAGCACCATCGAGTCCAGCCCGGTGGCAACGCGGAACAGGTGGCGCACCGCATCGGCGTCGGCATGCTGGTAGAGATAGCCCTGCAGCTGGCCGGCATGGCTTTCCAGCCACTGCGCCAGCGCATCGCCGGATTCGGCCACCGCATACAGCTCGGTGCGGTTGCAGGTGGACAGCAGGACGGCCTCGGCGACCTGGGGGGTGTCACGCAGTGACGCCAGTGCACGGGGCAGCGCATCGCCGCCAAAAGAGGCGCGTTCGCGCAGCTCCACTGGCGCGGTCTGGTGGTTCAGTCCGAGCACCCACAGGGTCATTGTTCAGTTGCTTGCGATAAGCTGCTGGCCATTCAAGTCGTCATTTTAAGGCCATACGCCCCCGATGCCTGCATTGATTCGCATCTCCAGTGTTCTGCTGCTGTCCCTGGCCGCCAGCGGAGCCTTCGCGGCCGACGTAGAGCCGGGCTCTGCCCGGCTGCGGCCCTCCGCTGACAAGGCATCAGCGGCCGAACCGGCCCCGTTGACCCCGGTCATGGCGGGCGAATTCGCGCTGCAGGCCGGCAAGCTGCCCGAAGCCGCGCGCTGGTACCTGGAGGCAGCCGAGGCAGGACGTGACGATGCCGGTCTGGCCGAACGGGCAACCCGCATCGCCATGCTGGCCAATGATGACGTCCGCGCCGCCAAGGCCCTGAAGCTGTGGGAGGCGCGCGCGCCACGCGGGCTGGCCCTGCGCAGC
>NZ_RHPP01000099.1 GCF_003935715.1 Stenotrophomonas sp. 278
CTACCGCTGTTGCGCCCCCCGCAGCCGCGCCCGCGCCGGTGGCTGCACCCGAACCGCCGAAAGCATCTGAACCGCCGGTCCAGGCCGCGCCGAAGCCGTCGTTGCCTGCTGAGCCGGCTCCGGCCAACGACCCGCCGCCGTGGGCGCAGGGTGAGGCAGGGGGTCGCGACGAAGCCATGGCCGCCGAAATGGCCGGTCCCGACGCAGCCATGGTGCCGCCGTGGGAAGAGCCGGCGCGCCCGGCGGCTCCGCCAGAGCGTCCGCAGGGCATCGCCATTGCGCCGGCACAGGTGCAGGTACCGCCTGCGATGGTGGCTGAACCCGCGTCCAGCGTGGCACAAGGCGACGGGGTGACCCTGGATTCGGCCGACACCTGGCTGCAGCTGGTCGCGCAGAGCGAACTCAACGGTCCGTCCCGTCAGCTGGCCGCGCACGCGGCCTTCATCAGTTTTCAACGCGGTGTCTTGAAACTGGCGGTATCGCCCGGATTTGAGTACCTGTGTTCAGACCGCTCGCTGGCGGCCCTGACCGACGCGCTGTCCGGTCCGCTGGGGATTGCCCCGCGGATCGAGATCGAGCACGGCGAGGCCGAAGCCGAAACGCTGCACCAGCGTTCGGACCGCCAGCGCGGCGAACGTCAGCAGGCGGCCGAAACCGCCTTCATGGCCGACCCCAACGTGCAGGTGCTGATCCAACAGCACGGCGCAAGGGTGGTGGCCGATTCCATCCGTCCCATTGAAGAGTAGAAAATCATGCGCGGCAACATCGCCCAACTGATGCAGCAGGCCCAGAAGATGCAGGAAAACCTGCAGAAGGCCCAGGAAGATCTCGCCAAGCTGGAAGTCACCGGCAGCGCCGGCGGCGGCATGGTCAACGTCACCCTGACGGGCACCAAGGAATGCCGCAAGGTGCGCATCGACCCGTCCATCCTCAGCGACGCGGAAATGCTGGAAGACCTGGTGGCTGCGGCCTTCAACGACGCCTCCAACAAGATCGATGCCGAGTCCAAGACCCGCATGGGTTCGGCCACGGCCGGCATGCAGCTGCCCCCGGGCATGAAGCTGCCGTTCTAACCGTGAGCCTGCCCCTGCTCGAACAGCTGATCGACGCCTTCCGCATTCTGCCGGGCGTCGGCCAGAAAACCGCCCAGCGCATGGCTTACCACGTGCTGGAGCGCGAGCGCGAAGGGGCGCAGAAGCTGGCCGAGGTGCTGGCAAAGGCGATCGAACGCATTGGCCACTGCACGCAGTGCCGCGACTTCAGTGAAACCGAGGTGTGTGCGGTCTGCGCCAACAGCAGCCGCGATCGCGCCCAGTTGTGCGTGGTGGAATCGCCGGCCGACCGCCTGGCCATTGAAAGTGCCACCGGTTTTCGCGGCGTGTACTACGTGCTGCAGGGCCGGCTCTCGCCGCTGGATGGCATTGGTCCGCGCGAACTGGGGCTGGATGCACTGGGCACCCGCTTGCAGCAGGGCGAGGTGCAGGAGCTGATCATCGCGACCAGCGCCACCGTGGAAGGCGAGGCGACCGCGCATTACCTGGCGCAACTGGCCCGGGCGAACAGCGTGCGTCCCAGTCGCCTGGCCCAGGGGCTGCCGCTCGGCGGCGAGCTGGAGTACGTTGATCGCGGCACGCTCTCGCACGCATTCGGTACCCGTACCGAGGCAACCTGATATCCCATTGGTGACCCATGACCCAGGAAACGCTGTTCTCCAAGATCATCCGCCGCGAAATTCCGGCCACCATCGTCTACGAAGACGACGAAGTGCTGGGCTTCAAGGACATCGCGCCGCAGGCTCCGGTGCATGTGTTGTTCATTCCAAAGAACCACATCATTCCGACCCTGGATGACCTGGGTGCCGACCAGGCGCACCTGATTGGCAAGCTGGCCCTGGCCGCCGCCGAATACGCGCGTCGCGAAGGCTTCGCGCAGGACGGCTACCGCATTGTCATGAACTGCCGTGAGGATGCCGGGCAGACCGTGTTCCACATCCACATGCACCTGCTGGCCGGCGCGCCGCTGGGGCATTTCGGCGCACCCGGGAAATGAGAAAAAAGAAACCGCCCGGAAGGGCGGTTTTTTTTTGTGCCGACCAACGGTCGGCACCTGCCGGCATCGCGGTCCAGGGTAGGTACCCACCGTTGGTGGGTACACGACGCGCCGCGATGCGTGTTACCACCAACCCCAACCGCGGTAACCCCAGCCCGGACCCCAGCCCGGACCCCACGGCCCGTAGGGGTAGACCGGCACCACGTCCACCTGGCGCTGTTCCGGCCACAGGTAGATGACGTCGGCTTCCAGCTTCGGCAGCTTGTAGTCGTAATCGCCGATGCGGGTGTTCTCGTAACCGGCGATCTTGCCGATGAAGGTCACGTCGCGGCCCGCCTCGAACACGGCCGGGTCGTAGAAGCCGGCGCGGCAGGCGACGAAGCGGCCGTCGCTGGCGTCGTTGCTGGTGGTGTTCGGGCGGCCCGTGCCGTTGAGCGGACGCGAGAGCAGCTGGAAGCAGGTCTGGCCCTGGCCCGGCGTGGTTTCAATGATGCGGCCGCCCCAGCGCACCGGTGTACCCACCTGCTGGGTGGCAACCGAATCGCGCGGGCTGACCATGCTGAAGGTGCCCTGCAGCGGTTTCGGCGCGGTGGCGCAGGCAGACAGCGCCAGCGAGGCGGCAAGGGGAAGCAGAAGCTTGGTGTTCATGAGGATGCTCCGGTGGACGGACGATGCCGCTGCAGGTCACGCACAAGTGATGGGTCGAGCGTAGTGCCAGCGTAGCGCGCCTGGACGAAACGCTGGCTGAGCGAAACAAGCGCCGGATCGGGGCGCTGCTGGTGGACGCGCTGCGCCCAGTCCGTGGCGGTTTCGGCCGGTTCCCGGGCCAGGCCATGCCGCGCGTAACGCCGGCCCACGCGGTGCCATGCCCGCAGCAGCGGATCGCGTTCGCGTTCGCCGCGGGCCAGCACCCACGCCATCCACCCTAGCGCAGCACCTGCGAAGGCCATGAAAATGGCCACCAGCTGCGCGGGCTCCAGTTTGTCGATGCCCAGCGGGCGCAGCAGCTGCTGCTGGCGGGTGGCGTCAAAGCTCAGCACCAGGTCGTTCCAGCCGCGGCGCAGGTAGTCGGCCATCTGACCCAGTTGGGCCCAGCGGCCCTCCAGGGTCACGCCGGCATCGCCGGCGTTCAGCCGGTCCTCGAGGGTGTCGTAGATGCGCTCCGGGGCCACGGCTGCGGTTGGGTCCACGCGCACCCATCCGCGTTCCGGCAGCCACACTTCGGCCCAGGCGTGGGCATCCATGCGCCGGACCACCCAGTAGTCACCGTAGGGATTGCGCTGGCCACCGGCAAAACCGGTTACCACGCGCGCGGGAATCCCGGCGTTGCGCATCAGCACCACGAACGATGAACTGAAGTGCTGGCAGAAGCCGGCCTGCTGGTCGAACAGAAATTCGTCCACCGCGTTGCGTCCGGGGGCCGGCGTGGACAGCGTGTAGGCGAAACGCGAGCGGATCCACTCCAGTGCACGGTTGACGATGGCGGCATCGTTGGAGCCGGCGTCGCGGCGCCACTGGCGTGCCAGGGCGGCGGCACGCGGGTTGAGGTCCGGTGGCACCGACAGCAGGCGTCGGCGCTGCCAGTCGTTGAGCGGCTGTACATAGCGTTCGGCCGGCGAAGACTGCATCCGCCAGCGGGTCAGTGCGGCCAGTGGAACGTCACTGCGCAGGCTGTAGTCGGCATCGAGCCGGGTACCGGTCGGGGCCTGCAGCGGCAGGTCCAGCGCCACCAGCTGGCGGCGGTCGGTCGGCTCATAGTCGATCTGGTAATCCCAGCGCGTCGTGCCGTGGGTTACCTGCGGCGGAGGAGCCTGGTCGGCATAGCGGTCCTGTACCCACACCTTGCCGTCGAAATGGGTCAGCACCGGGCCGCGCCAGTAGCGCTGTTCCGGAGCCGGGACCTCGCCCAGGAAGCTCACCCGCAACGCCGGCGCGTCATCCGCCATCAGGTCCAGCCACTGGCTTGGTTCCATCCGGTCGGACAGGCCGGGTTTGCCTACGGCACGTTCGGGCAGGCCCCACAGCGGCTCGCTCAGGCGCGGGAACAGCCAGAAGGAAATCAGCGCCAGCGGCAGACCCAGTGCGACCAGCCGGCCCACCCCGCGCAGCTGGCCACCCAGCGCGGGGCTGGGTGCCTCGCCTTCGGCCTGGGCCAGGCGCTGCAGGGTGATCAGCGCGGTCACCGCCGCCAGCACTGCCAGCACCATCGTGGTGGGGCCCTGATCCAGCAGGAATGCCGAGAACGGGGCGAACAGCGCAAAGCCGAGCAGGCTGCGCGCATCGCGCAGCGTGCGCAGTTCACTGGATTTGAGCGCCAGCATGGCGGTCAGCAGGGCACAGCCGGTATCGCGTCCCGGACGTGCTCCCATCTGCCAGTAGATGGCCGCCAGCATGCCCAGCACCAGCAGCAGCCGCACCGGTCCCGGCAGCACACGCTGCCCGGACAGCAGGGCGGTGAGAACCGCCACGACAGCAAACACCACGCTCAGCAGCGGGGGCAGCAACAGCAGCAGCGGCAGCAGTGAAAGTGCTGCGCTGAGCAGGGTCCAGCGCCGGGCGTCGGCGGTGAGAATGAAGGAAGCGCGCTCAGTCATGGGGCATCAGCGCCAGTGCGCGTTGGCAGAGGTGGTGATGGCTGCTGCCCTGGCCCGGCCCCAGTACCGGCTGGCCGGGCAGCTTCAGGGTGTAGCGACGGCCGTCGCGCTCGGCCAGGTCGACCCAGCGCGCCAAGCGCGCAATGCGGGCTTCGGTGGACAGTGATTTCAGCTGCCACCAGTCCAGCATCACATCCACCCCGACCGGCTTTTCATACTCGCGCACCAGCAGCGTGTCGCGCCGCGCCGAATGCTTCCAGGCAATGCTGCGCTGGGGGTCGCCGGGGCGGTAGGGACGCAGCTGGTGCAGCTCGTCGCCACTGGCGTGCACGCGGGTGTGCAGCGGGTCGCCGGCACCTTCGGGCAGCGCCGGGGCCTGCAGCTCCGGTGCGGCGTACACCAGCAGTGGCGTATCCGGCCATACCCATGCCCAGGCACGCACCAGCCCCAGTGGCTGGGTGGTGGAAATTCGGATGCGCTCCAGGTCCAGCCAGCCGCGCTGCCGGGTGGGAAGTTCCAGATCCAATTCGACCTGGTCGCTGTCCACCAGATGCCCATAGGCCACCGCTTCGCCGTGCTGCAGCTGCAGGCCGCGGCGCAGACGGGTGTCCTGGCGGGAAAGGCTCAGGCGCAGGCGCAGCAGATGGCCGGCGACGACCGGCTCGGCTGACACCGCGTCCACGCGCAGCCCGGAAAGCTGCAGGTGCGCGGCAAACGTGCTGGCCACCGCAACGGTAGCCAGCAGCAGCGCCAGCAGCAGCGCGGGATTGTTGTTGTAGTTCAGCGCGCCCAGCAGCATGGCCATCAGCAGCACCGCCACGAACAGCCCGAAACGGGTGGGCAGCACGTAGATGCGGCGGCGATGCAGCCGCTGCGGCAAGGTTTCCTGCCGTCGTGGCCGTGCCAGCTTCTGGATGATGCGGTCTCCCCAGCCGCGTCGCATGTCAGTCCACCGGTACCGTCTGCAGGATGCCGCGCGCCAGGGCAGGCCCGTTGCCGGCTTCGGCTTCCGGTACCAGCCGGTGCCCGGCCACCGCCACGAACAGGGTCTGCACGTCTTCGGGCACCACGTGGCTGCGGCCCAGCAACAGTGCGTGGGCCTTGGCCGCACGCAGCAGCGCCAGGCCCGCGCGCGGCGAAAGCCCGACGCGTACGCCGGTGTGCTGGCGGCTGCGCGCCAGCAGGGCCTGCACATAGGTAATGAGTGCTTCGCTGGCGTGTACCTGGCCCACGGCTTCGCGCAGCGTGCGCACCTGCGCTTCGGTGAGTGCGGCCGTGGTCTGTGCGATCAGGTGGCGTCGGTCCGTGCCGCGCAGCAGTTCGCGTTCCGATTCGGGATTGGGGTAGCCGAGCGCCAGGCGCAGCAGGAACCGGTCCAGCTGCGAATCGGGCAGCGGGAAGGTGCCGGATAGATCGACCGGGTTCTGCGTGGCAATCACGAAGAACGGGTCGGGCAGCGCGTGGGTTACGCCATCCAGGGTCACCTGCTGTTCGGCCATGGCCTCCAGCAGGGCGCTCTGCGTGCGCGGCGGCGCACGGTTGATTTCATCGGCCAGCAGCACGTTGGTGAACACCGGGCCGGGGTGGAACTGGAACTGGCGGCTGGCGGCTTCGTACACCGAAACGCCAAGCACGTCCGCAGGCAACAGGTCCGAAGTGAACTGCACGCGCTGGAAACCGAGTCCCAGGCTCGAGGCCATGGCGTGGGCGAGGGTGGTCTTGCCCAGGCCGGGCAGATCCTCGATCAGCAGGTGGCCACCCGACAGCAGCGCCACGAAGGCCAGTCGCACCTCATGGGATTTTCCCAGCACCAGGCTGTTGACCTGGTCCTGGGCGTTGCGAAGAGCCTGTCGCACTACATCGGTTAGCATGGCGGGCACGTGGGGCGAAGATTCCATGTTCGTCTCGTGTCGTCGATCATCTTGATTCTATAGGCCAATGCAGGGCGAACAACGCGCACGCACCATCTTTTTGTCGTTGTGGACGCTGATCACCGCGGTAAAACTGGTGATTGCAGCGCGTCTGCCCTTGTTCGTGGACGAAGCGTTCTACTGGCAGGAAGGTCAGCATCTGGCCATGGCCTACTCGGACCTGCCCGGATTGACCGCCTGGCTGACCCGTCTGGGCGTCGAACTCGGCGGCGCGCATGTGCTGGCGGTGCGGCTTCCGTTCCTGGCGATCGGTGCGGCGCTGCCGTGGATGGTGTCGCGCATTGCCACGCGCTGGTTCGGTGCGGTGGCCGGCTGGCAGGCCGGCAGTCTCACCTTGCTGATGCCGCTGTCTGCCACCCTGGGCATGCTGGCGGTGCCCGATGTGCCGATGGCACTGGCCGCAGTGCTGTGTCTGGATGCCGGCGCACGCCTGCTGCGCGCCGTTGATGCCGCCGCGGCGATGAAGCTTGCACTCGGGCTGATGATCGGCGCGCTCAGTCATTACCGTTTCATCGGTGTGATCGGGGTCGGTTTGATTGCCCTGCTGATCCTGCCCCAGGGACGGCGCATGCTGCGTGATCCGCGTGTGTGGGTGGCGTTGGCAATGGGGGTGCTGGCGTGGCTGCCCCTGGTGGCCTGGAATGCCGACAATCACGACGCTGGCCTGAAGTTCCAGATGGTGGACCGCCATCCCTGGAACTTCCAATGGAGCGGGCTGTGGTTCCTGGTGATCCAGCCGGTGCTGGTCACGCCCATTCTGTGCGTGGCGATGTGGAAGGTCGCCCTGGCGGGCACCCGCTCCGGCGGAGGTGCCCGCGCGCAATGGCGCTACTTCGGCCTGGTGGGCGCGGTGTCGACCGTGGCGATCTTCGTGCTGGGTTTTTTCACCGACGTGGAGCGGATCAGCTTCCACTGGCCGCTGCCAGGCTACCTGGCACTGCTGGTGGCGGTGCCGGTCGTGCTCAACGGATGGCCGCGCTGGCTCCGCCGTACCGGCTGGTGGCTGTCCGGGGCCGGTCTGACCCTGGCGTTCGGCTATTACCTGATGGCGTCGACGCCGGCGCTGCGCGAGCAGCTGGCGGGCGACAAGTATTACCCACGCAACTTTGCCGGCTGGCGGCCGCTGGCTGACGAAGTGCGCGATGAACTTCGACAGATGCCGGAAGGCACGCGTGTGCTGGCCGGCAACTTCAAGGTCGGGGCCGAGCTCGGCTTCCAGCTGCGCGACCCGCGCATCACCGTGCTGCCGCATCCGCTCAACGACAAACATGGTCGTACCGCACAGCTGGCCGAGTGGGGTCTGCTGCATGATGGCGAGCGCCGTGGCCCGATGCTGTTGGTGCTGTCGCCCAGTGACCAGCGTTACCGCGAGCTGCTGGAGCGGTATCACCAGGTCTGCGAACAGGTGGGGCCGTTGCCGCCGCCGCGCGTGGTCAGCCAGGACCATGGTTACCAGCGTTTCCTGTTATTCCGGCTGCCGGCTGAGCGTGCTGAAGGCGCCTGCGTGACTCCGGCGATGGCCTGGATCGACACCCCGCAGTTCGGTGCCGACGTGAGCGGCGAGCTGGAAGTGCGTGGCTGGGCCTTCAAGGACGGCGTCGGGCTGTCGCGGGTCGAGCTGCTGGTCGATGGCCAGCCGGCAGGGCAGGTGAGCTATGGCCGCCCGTATGACATCACCGGGTTCTGGAAGATATCCAACGACCCGCAGCATCCGAACGTGGGCTTCGATGCGCGCGTGGATACCCAGGGACTGCCCCCCGGAACGCACTGGCTGGGGCTGCGCCTGCACGGCAACGACGGCAGCGTCGAAACCTGGCAGGAGCAGGCCTTCACCGTGCGCTGACACACCGCCTGGGCCGGCATCGTCCGTACACTACGGCAACCGATATCCCGCTTCGCGCAGCAACCGCGTCACCGCAATCAATGGCAGGCCGATCAGCGCGGTCGGATCACGGTTCTCGATCGCCTCGAACAGGGTGATCCCCAGCCCCTCGCACTTGAAGCTGCCGGCGCAGTCCAGCGGCATCTCAGCGGCCACGTAGCGCGCGATCTCATCGCCCTGCAAGACGCGGAACCGCACCGCTGTCACATCGCAGGCCTCCAGCACCCGGCCGTCGCACTGCAGGCTCACCGCCGCGTGGAAGGCGACCGCCTGACCGGACATCGCCGCGAGCTGGGCGTGTGCCGCTTCCACTGTGCCGGGCTTGCCCAGCGGGGCTCCGTTCAGCTCGGCCACCTGGTCCGAGCCGATCACCCAGCGGCCTGGATGGCGCGCCGCCACCTCGGCGGCCTTGGCCCGGGCCAGGCGTACCGCCAGGTCAGCCGGGCGTTCGCCGGGGGCAGGGGTCTCGTCCACGTCCGGGCGGGCGGTTTCCAGGGGCAGGCGCAGACGTTCCAGCAGCTCGCGGCGGTAGGAGGAGGTCGAGGCAAGCAGCAGCGCATTCATGCGACAATGGTACCCGACCGGTAGCGCACGACCGTTGGTCGTGCGGCCTTTCCGCGGCCTTCCCTCGGGCCCGCAACACGGGTATTTGACAACCGCCATCGCGGTCCTTAACATTCAGCGGCTTATGTCCGCGAACGTGCCCGAATTGCTGGATGCCTGGCGGATGGTCGCAGCGCGCAGGCGCTTCGAAGGCCAGGTCAACCTGGCTGACCTGACCCGCCTGCAAGGCCTTGTTGCCGATACCGAAGGAACGTGCACCTATGCACTGGAATTCGGACGCGACGAGATCGTGCGGGTATCCTATGTGGAACTGACCATTACCACCGAGCTGCCGCTGATCTGTCAGCGCAGCATGCAGCGATTCCTGTTGCCGGTGCATGTGGTGCAGCGTCTCGGCCTGGTCCGCGACGAAGCTGAAGAAGCTGCGTTGCCGGAAGAGTACGAAGCGCTGCTGGTGCCCGAGGATGGCGAGCTGCGCCCGCTGGACGTGGTCGAGGACGAACTGGTCCTGGCTGTCCCGGTGGTGCCGTTGTCGCCCGATGGTGAAGCGGTTGACCGTGACTGGGCACCGACCGAAGAAGAAACAAGCAAGGCCAACCCGTTTGCGGCGTTGGCGGCGTTGAAGAAACAATAGCAGCCGGTTGTCGTCGGCGGCTGCGGCGAAAGCGAAGACTGTGCTGGGCGCTGGCGTCCTGTGCGACGAAACGACGAAGCAAAACGAACCGAGTTTGGAGCAATCCCATGGCTGTGCAGAAATCCCGTGTTACCCCGTCCCGCCGCGGCCAGCGCCGTTCGCATGACGCCCTGAGCGCCAAGCAGCTGTCGACCGACCCGACCACCGGCGAAGTGCATCTGCGTCACCACATCACCGCTGACGGTTTCTACCGTGGCAAGAAGGTGATCACCACCAAGACCTCGGCGGTCGAAGAAGATTGATGTGTGTAAAGGCCGCTGCCCGGTCGGGCGGCGGCCTTTGCCCTTTCTTCCAGGCCGCGTTGCGGCCGCGTTTCAGGAATTGCAATGAGCAAGCGGATCTACTCGAGGATCGCGGGCACTGGTAGTTATTTGCCCGAAAAAGTGCTGACCAACCAGGATCTGGAGAAATTGGTCGACACCAGCGATGAGTGGATCCAGACGCGCACCGGTATTCGCGAACGGCACATTGCCGCTGAAGGCGAAACCACCAGTGACCTCGGCTACCACGCCGCGGTGCGTGCGTTGGAGGCTGCCGGTATCGAGGCCTCGCAGCTCGACATGATCGTGGTGGGAACCACCACCCCCGATCTTATTTTTCCCTCCACCGCGTGCCTGATCCAGGCCAAGCTCGGTGCGAGCGGTTGCCCCGCCTTCGACGTGAATGCCGCCTGTTCGGGCTTTGTGTTCGCGCTGAGCGTGGCTGACAAATTCATCCGTTCCGGTGACGCCCGCCATGTGCTGGTGATCGGTGCGGAAACTCTTACCCGCATCGTTGACTGGAACGACCGCACCACCTGCGTGCTGTTCGGTGACGGCGCGGGCGCGGTGGTGCTGAAGGCCGATGAGGACACCGGCATTCTCAGCACCCATCTGCACTCCGATGGCAGCAAGAAGGAACTGCTGTGGAACCCGGTCGGCGTGTCCGCCGGTTTCGGCGACGCCGAGAATGCACGCGGCGCGATCCTGATGAAGGGCAACGACGTGTTCAAGTACGCCGTGAAGGCGTTGGACTCGGTCGTGGACGAAACCCTGGACGCCAACGGCCTGGACAAGAGCGATCTTGACTGGCTGATTCCGCACCAGGCCAACCTGCGCATCATCGAAGCCACTGCCAAGCGCCTGGACATGTCCATGGACCAGGTCGTGGTCACCGTGGACAAGCACGGCAATACCTCCTCGGCCTCGGTGCCGCTGGCCCTGGACGCCGCCGTGCGCTCCGGTCGCGTGGAGCGCGGGCAGCTGCTGCTGCTGGAAGCCTTCGGTGGTGGCTTCACGTGGGGTTCGGCTCTGCTGCGTTATTAATGCGTTAAGGGCGGTGTGTCGACCGACGGTCCACACCTACCGGCACCGGTAGCGCTCGACCGTTGGTCGTGCGCCTCTCAATTCGGCCCCGCAAGGGGCCGTCTGCATTCTGGAGACATCGCATGGTCGAGCCCATTGTCATTGAAGGGCAGCGCGCCTGGCTGAAGCAGTACAGCGAGGGCAGCCGCGCCGTCGCGCTGGGCCTGCTGCGCTTCATCGCCAACCGCTTCCAGCTGGATGCGCTGCGTCCGCCGCCGCACCGGGGCGGTGACGCCGCCCGCGAAACCGAAGCCCGCCGCCTGGCCGAACTGCTGGCCCAGGGCGTCAACGTGCCCCACGTGATCGGCAGCGGTCACGCCGCGCTGGTGCTGGGTGACAACGGCAGTTCGTTCAACACCTGCCTGCGCCAGGCCGACGATGCCGGACGCGACGTGCTGGTGGCCGCCGCCATGCACGCCATCGCCAGCGCCCACCGCGCCGGAGCTTATTTCGGCCAGCCCTTGCCGCGCAACCTGACCTGGGACGGGCAGAGCATCGGCTTCATCGACTTCGAGGAAGACCCGCTGGAAGTGATGGACCTGGCACAGGCCCAGGCGCGGGACTGGCTGATGTTCGGCTACGGCGTGGCCAAGTACTACGAACACCGCCCCGAGCGCCTGCAGGAGCTGATGGCGCAGGCCATGGACGGGGTCGACACGCCGGTGCTGGCGCACGCCCACGCCGTTTCAGGCCGACTGCAGCGGCTGGCTCGCTACAGCCTGAAAATGGGCCGCTCGGCCCGCGCGCTGGCCCACGCCATCCTGATCGTGCACGGGGCGACCACGCTGGGCATGGTGATGCTGCTGGCCATCTGCGTGGACTTCTTCGCCGACGGCGAACTGGACGTCCTGCAGCTGTTTGTGTGAAACCCCACATACGCGCCAGTACAGACGAAGGCGGCTAAACCCCCTTATCATTCGCCGTTCGATTTTTGCAGGCGGACCCCCGCGTGACCGATTCCACTCTAGCTTTCGTGTTCCCCGGCCAGGGCTCCCAGTCGCTGGGCATGCTGGCCGAGCTCTCCGAACTGCACCCGCAGGTTCGTGAAGCCTTCACCGAAGCCTCTGACGGTGCCGGCGTGGACCTCTGGGCCCTGTCCCAGGGTGGCCCGGAAGAAATGCTCAACCGCACCGAACACACCCAGCCCGCGCTGCTGGCCGCCAGCATCGGCGTGTGGCGCGCGTGGCAGGCGGTCGGTGGTGCCCAGCCGGCCGTGCTGGCGGGTCACAGCCTCGGTGAATACACCGCCCTGGTGGCTGCTGGCGCGCTGACCCTGCGCGACGGTGCCCATCTGGTGCGTCTGCGTGGCCAGCTGATGCAGGACGCGGCCCCGGCCGGCGTCGGTGCCATGGCCGCCGTGCTCGGTGCCGAAGACGCCCTGGTGCTGGACGTCTGTGAACAGGCCGCCGGCAGCCAGGTCGTGGTCCCCGCCAACTACAACTCGCCCGGCCAGATCGTGATCGGCGGCGACGCTGCCGCGGTTGACCGCGCGCTCGCGCTGCTGGCCGAGAAGGGCGTGCGCAAGGCGGTCAAGCTGGCCGTCAGCGTGCCCTCGCACACCCCGCTGATGCGCGAAGCCGCCAACCGCCTGGCCGAAACCATGGCCGGCCTGCAGTGGCGGGCCCCGTCGCTGCCGGTGGTGCAGAACGTGGACGCGCGCGTGCACGACGGCGTGGACGCCATCCGCCAGGCCCTGGTACAGCAGCTGTACCAGCCGGTGCAGTGGACCGGTTGCGTGCAGGCGCTGGCCGCCCGTGGCGTGACCCGGGTGGCCGAGTGCGGCCCCGGCAAGGTGCTCACTGGATTGATCAAGCGCATCGACAAGGGCCTGGACGCGCGTACCCTGTCCACGCCTGCCGACTTTGAAGCCGCCCGCGAATCCTGGGCCGCCTGAGCTCCACGTCATTCAAGGAAACAGATTCATGAGCAAGCCCCTGCAGGGTGAAATCGCACTGGTCACCGGTGCCAGCCGTGGCATCGGTGCTGCAATTGCCGACACGCTGGCCGCCCAGGGCGCCACGGTCATCGGCACCGCCACCACCGAATCCGGTGCCGCCGCCATTGGCGAGCGCCTGGCTGCGCTGGGCGGCCACGGCCGTGCGCTGAATGTCACCGACGCCGCTGCGCTGGACGCCGTGCTCGACGCCATCACCAAGGAGTTCGGCCCGATCTCCATCCTCGTCAACAATGCCGGCATCACCCGCGACAACCTGCTGATGCGCATGAAGGAAGAGGACTGGCAGGCGATTCTCGACACCAACCTGACCAGCGTGTACCGCACCTCCAAGGCGGTGATGCGCGGCATGATGAAGGCACGCAAGGGCCGCATCATCAACATCGCCTCGGTCATCGGGGTCACCGGCAACGCCGGGCAGGCCAATTACGCCGCCGCCAAGGCCGGCATCATTGCCTTCTCCAAGTCGCTGGCCAAGGAAATCGGTTCGCGCAACATCACCGTCAATGTGGTCGCCCCCGGCTTCATCGACACCGACATGACCAAGGCCCTGCCGGAAGAGCAGCGCACCGGTCTGGTCAAAAGCATCGCGCTGGAACGCCTCGGCGAGCCGGCTGATATCGCCAACGCGGTGGCGTTCCTGGCCGGCCCTTCGGCCAGCTACATCACCGGCGAAACCCTCCATGTGAACGGCGGCATGTACATGCCGTAAGCATGTGGCGCACGGAATGCGCCGCAAGTGGTTGATCCATTTGGCCTTTTGCAAGAATGCATGGGGCCGGTGGTTTCCACTACACTATCCCACGGCCATCACAACCCGATGGCAATACTTTTGAACCACTACTCCATCTGGAGCGATATCCAATGAGCACCATCGAAGAACGCGTCAAGAAAATCGTCGTCGAACAGCTTGGCGTCAAGGAAGAAGAAGTCACCAACAGCGCATCGTTCGTCGATGACCTGGGCGCAGACTCGCTGGACACCGTCGAGCTGGTGATGGCGCTGGAAGAAGAATTCGAGTGCGAGATCCCGGACGAAGAAGCCGAAAAGATCAGCACCGTGCAGGCGGCTATCGACTACATCAAGGCGCACGTCAAGGCCTGATGTCAGCCGGCTGAAGCGCGTGTGTGGTTTCCCACCACGCGCAACGGCACCCCCATGGGGCCGCACTTGCGGCCCTGTGTATTTGTAAGCGTCAGGAGAATCTGAAATGAAGCGTCGCGTCGTCGTTACCGGCATGGGCATGGTCTCGCCGTTGGGCAATGATCTGGCCACCAGTTGGAAGGGCATCACCGAAGGCCGCTCCGGCATCGGTCCGCTGACCAACGTTTCAGACGCCTACCTGGAGCGTTTCACCACCAAGATTGCAGGTGAGGTCAAAGGCTTTGACATCACCGCCGACAACGAACAGTTCGGCAAGTTCCGGGTCAGTGGCAAAGATGCCAAGAAGATGGACCCGTTCATTCATTACGGCCTGGGCGCTTCGTTCATGGCCCTGCACGATTCCGGCCTGGAAATCACCGACGCCAATGCCGAGCGCATCGGTGCGATCGTCGGTGCCGGCATCGGCGGCCTGCTCGGCATTGAAGAGCAGACCATCGAATTCCACGAGGGCAAGAAAATCTCGCCCTTCTATGTGCCCAAGACCATCATCAACATGCTGCCGGGCCAGCTGAGCATCATCACCGGTCTGAAGGGTCCGTCCTTCTCGGCCGTGTCCGCCTGCGCCACCTCCAATCATTCCATCGGCACTGCCATGCGCATGATCCAGTACGGCGACGCGGACGTGATGGTGGTCGGCGGTGCCGAGCGTGGCTCCTCGCCGACCGCCCTGGGCGGCTTCTGCGCGATGAAGGCCATGTCCACCCGCAACGACGCGCCCGAACAGGCCTCGCGCCCGTGGGACAAGGACCGTGACGGCTTCGTACTGGGCGACGGTGCCGGCATCCTGATCCTGGAAGAGTACGAACACGCCAAGGCACGTGGCGCGAAGATCTACTGCGAGCTTGCCGGCTTCGGTGCCAGCTCCGACGCTTACCACATGACCGCTCCCAGCGAGAACGGCGAAGGTGCCGCGCGCTGCATGACCATGGCCCTGAAGGACGCCGGTGTCACCCCGGACCAGGTCGGTTACCTCAACGCACATGGCACCTCCACGCCGCTGGGCGACCTGGGTGAAACCATGGCCATGAAGACCGCCTTCGGCGACCACGCCTACAAGATGATGGTCAGCTCGACCAAGAGCATGACCGGCCACCTGCTCGGCGCGGCCGGCGGCGTGGAAGCCATCTTCTCGGTGCTGGCGATCCGCGACAACATCATCCCGCCGACCATCAACCTGGAACAGCCGGGCGAAGGCTGCGACCTCGACTACGTGCCCAACGTCGCCCGCGAAGCCACCGTCGACGTGGTCATGTCGAACGGCTTCGGATTCGGCGGCACCAACGGCACGCTGGTGTTCAAGCGCGTCTGAGGTTTTCCGCGTAACGTGTATCACCACACCCGGGCCGCCTTTTTGGGCGGCCTTGGTGCATCTGGCTTTCGCGCACCCTTGGTCCTTCCCATGTTCCAGACCCGCCCGCTACCCGCCACCACCGACCTCCCATCCCTGCAACGCGTGGCCCCGCACCGCTACCCGCTGCTGATGGAATCCACCGCCTCCGGCACCGCCCAGGGCCGCTGGGACCTGCTGCTGATGGCCAGCGGCCCGACGCTCGCCCTGCACAACGACGGCGTGGTCCGCGACGAAACCGGTACCGTCCACGAAGGCACCTTCCTGCAGGTGCTCGACGCCCACTGGCAGGCCGCCCGCCTGCCGCGCGAAGAAACCGGCCTTCCGTTCCGCGGCGGCTGGGCGCTGATGCTCGACTACGAGCTCGCCGGCCAGATTGAAACCGTGCTGGCGTTGCCAACCCGCGCCGACGGCCTGCCG
>NZ_RHPP01000009.1 GCF_003935715.1 Stenotrophomonas sp. 278
CCCCGGTGGCGGCAACCGCGGCCCGGGTGGCGGCGGTCACCGTGGCGGCCCGCGCGGCGGCTGATCAGCTTCAATGAAAACGGCCCTGCGGGGCCGTTTTCTTTTATCCCGCACAGACGCTCAAGGCTCTTTCCAGGTGCTCCAGTTGATCACCTTTACAAAGTTGCCATCGTGGTCTGGCGTCACCATGAGGACGCCCACCCCGCCCTTGGGGCTGCTCCCCGAAACGATACGCCAGGCACCAAAGGTGTGATCCCTGCCATGAAGAACGGTAAACCTCCGGTAATAGAGCCCGGAGGGGTCGGGGCGAGCCCCGACAATGGGCTGATCAAGGAATTTGCCGTTCCCCACCAGGGTCTTGTCAGGGTTCGGTGAGTGCGGCCCGAAGTCCCGGATCTCCACGATGCGTTTCCTGACCGGAGAGGGAAGGCTCTGCATGTCGACCAACCTCATTCCTCTATCGTCCTTGCGGAACAGACTGTCGGGACGAACAGGGCTGGGGGAGCGGGCTGGTTGAACGGACGGCCGCGCTGACGCGCTGACTGCGCTCACCTGCGGCGTCGCCGGCGGTGCGCCCGCGGAAGTTCCCCCCGCCTTGTTCGCCCAGGACTTGCTGGCGCTGGAATCCTTCAGTCTCATCAACCGCTGACGGCCCACCATGCCCGCCCCCGCCAGCAGGCCCACCGCCGCAATCACCCCGGCGACGATCCAGGGGTTCACCCCGCCATCGCCGCCTTCTCCGGAGGAAGGGTTGGCTGCCGCCATGACGCCCGCTGTGCCGAGTCCACCTATGGCCCCCAGCGCCATCACCATTGCGGGTATCCAGGATTGACCACTGGGGTCGGCAAGATTGACCGGGTCGCCCGCGCAGTACGCATAGGCGTTGATGCCACCGCGACCGAACGGGCTCAGCCGGTCCGGGCTGTGAAAGCGCATCAACAAGGGGTTGAAGGCCCGCTGGCCATTGCCCAGCAACTGCCAGTGGGAGCCGTTTTCGTGAAGGGTGCCGTTGAAGCCCACCCGCATCGACGTTGTCATGGTGATCCCCTACCCCGCAGGCAAAGGATCGTCGCAGCCAGGTTAGCGGAGAGTGATGCGCCTTCGGAGCAGGTCAGCGACGTTCGATCGTGAACTTGCTGCCCGCCACGCCCAGGTCCCAGCCCTTGCCGGTACCAGCCAAAGCCAGCGACACATCGCCCTTGGTCACCACCTGCGCGCTGCTGGATTTGTCGGCACCTGCGTGTGCTTCCACCGAAGCGTACGACCCGATCAGGTCATTGACCGAATACGCCCCGCTGAAGCGCCCCTTGCCATCGGTGATCTTCGACTTGCCCACGGTCAGGCCACCGCCTTTGACCGTGATCTTGACCGGGATGCGCGCGCCGTTGTCGCAGGTAATCGTGCCGGTGCCCGAGGCGGTTTTGTAGAACACCGACCAGCCGGACAGGTTGTAATGCAGCTCGCAGTCAATGTTGCCGGCGGCATGGGCAGAGGGCAATGCGGCAAGTCCAGCCAGGGCAACCAGCGCGAGGGAGAACTTTTTCATGGAGGCAATCTCCTGCAGACAGAATGGAAGCGAATCTAGCAGACTGTGGTGAACGGCTCCGCAAGATTACCAAGCGCCATTCCGCCTGATCTTTTTTGCCTGTCTTGCATGCTCGGAAGCGGTGGTCGACACCGAGCTGAAGGATTCGCCACGATGCAGGCGCTGTACGAAACGGGCATCGGCACCGGTATACACCCAGTTGCTGTTGAGGTCATCCAGCATCATTGCCCTTCTCGTTTCAGGCACCTGCGGCAGGGAAACCGGATCAATCGAGCTCACGCTGCCTGACCGGACGCTTGATGGAGCAGCGATTCGTGTCTTCTGCCCCATCGGTGCCATTCGCGGCGTACCTGCCGGTGGCGGTATCGATATCAGCGAGGGAGATGAGGGGCTCACCGAAGGCCTGGGCGTCATGTTCACTGCGCCTGGCAACGAGGACGACCGGCGGGACGCTGAAGCGGAAATGAGCCTGTCCAGCATCCGGTTACCGATACGGGTGTGCCCGGCGAACACCGCCCCTGCGGCGATCACGGATAGCGCCGCCACCGTTCCGAGAACGCCTTTGACCGCTCCGTCGTCGACCACGCCCGCGCCTACTGCCATTCCGGTGCCTGTAGCCAGCAGGCCCCCGATGCCCAGCCAAGCGATCCAATGCTGTCCGTTGGGATCCATTCTGTTCTGTGGATCACCCTCACAGTATGCATAGGCGTGAACGCCACCCTTGCCGAAAGGACTCTGGTGATCGGGGCTGTGGAAGCGCATGAGCACCGGGTTGTAGGCCCGATGCCCATTACCCAGCACCTGCCAGGCAGTGGCCGGCTCATGCAGCTGTCCGTTGAAACCGATACGGGAATGCGCGATGGATCGCGCTGGGGTCAGCGACAGCATGTCATCACCTTTGCGGCAACTGTGCTCGCCTCGCGTGTCCCCCGCAGGCAGGCAAAGTGTCACCGGGGCACTGTTGGCCGCGTGTGATGAGGTCAGGCCTAGGCGAGGCTCACTTCAGACTGAACGCGTCCGCATCCAACATCGCCGGGAAGCGCGCCCGATGTGCTGCCAGGGCGGCGGCAGAGATCGTGGTGGTGACCACCTGCTCGATCTCGCGCACCTCGACCTGCGGCTGGCCCAGGAAGTCGATCACCGCGCTGTCGCCCGCATAGTGAAGCTGATTGCCGTCCACGCCCACGCGGTTCACTGCCGCCACGTAGCACAGGTTTTCAATCGCCCGTGCGCGCAGCAACGTACGCCATGGATAAGCGCGTGCCGAAGGCCAGTTGGCGACGAATATCTGCAGGTCGAAATCCAGTTCTTCCGCGCGCTCCACGTCGTAGCGGTTGCGGCAGAACACCGGGAAGCGCAGGTCGTAGCAGACCAGCGGATTGATCCGCCAGCCTTTCCATTCCACCGTCAGCCGCTCATTGCCGGCCGCATAGCGCAGGTGCTCATCGCCGTAGCGGAACAGATGGCGCTTGTCGTAGTGCTGCAGGTCGCCGTCCGGCGTGGCCCACAGCAAGCGGTTGTACACACCCTCGCCCACCCGAAGCTGCACGCTGCCGGTCACCGCTGCACCCAGCTTGGCGGCCTGCTCGCGCATCCACGCCACAGTCGGGCCTTCCATGCCTTCGGCACGGAAGATGGCGTCGTTGGAAAACCCGCTGGTGAAAG
Source organism: Stenotrophomonas sp. 278 (assembly GCF_003935715.1). Lineage (GTDB taxonomy): Bacteria > Pseudomonadota > Gammaproteobacteria > Xanthomonadales > Xanthomonadaceae > Stenotrophomonas > Stenotrophomonas maltophilia_AH. The sequence goes on from NZ_RHPP01000009.1 coordinate 3,212, forward strand.
TTTCCGGCAGGATCACCAGGTCGGTGTTACCGGCCAGCGGAGCCAGCAACGCGCCGTAGTGCTCGCGGTTGCCTTGCGGGTCGTGCCAGCGGGTGTTGCCCTGCACCAGGCTGATGCGCAGGTCGGGGCGTGCGGGGGCGTTCATCAGAGCACCTTCAACCGCTCGATGGCGGCGTCCAGGGTGGCGTCATTCTTGGCAAAGCACAGGCGGATCAGGCGCTGGCCTTCCGGCGCGGTTTCATAGAACGGCGACAGCGGAATGGCGGCCACACCCTTTTCAATGGTGAGCCACTTCACGAATTCGTGGTCCGGCAGGTCGCTGATCGCCGAATAGTCCACCAACTGGAAGTAACCGCCGGGCACGGGCAGCGGCTTCAGGCGCGTGCCCAGCAGCTGCTCACGGAAGCGGTCGCGCTTGGCCTGGTAGAACGCGCCCAGTTCCAGATGATGTTCGGGCTCGTCGCGGATCATCGAGGCGAAGCCGAACTGGGCCGGGCCGAAGCTGGTGAAGGTGTTGTATTGGTGCACCTTGCGGAACTCGGCGCTCAGTGCCGGCGGAGCCACGGCGTAACCGATCTTCCAGCCGGTGCAGTGGTAGGTCTTGCCGAAGCTGGAAATGACAAAGGTGCGTTCGCGCAGCTCGGGGTAGCGCAGTGCGGATTCGTGGCGGCGACCGTCGTAGATGATGTGTTCGTACACTTCATCGGAAATGAGATAGATGTTGGTGCCGCGCAGCACGTCGCACAGGGCCTGCATGTCGGCTTCGGTCAGCATCGCGCCGGACGGGTTGTGCGGAGTGTTGACCATCAGCAGACGGGTGCGTGGGGTGATCGCGGCGCGCACGCGGTCCCAATCGACAGCGAAGGTCTGCGGGTCCAGCGGCACATGCACGGCGCGGGCACCGGCCAGGTCGATCGCTGGTTCGTAGCAGTCATACGCCGGGTCCAGCACGATCACTTCCTCGCCGGGGCGGACCACGGCGTGGATGGCGTTGAAGATGGCCTCGGTGGCCCCGCTGGTGACGGTGATCTCGGTGTCGGGATTCACCTGCGCGCCGTACAGATCCAGCGACTTCTGGGCGATGGCCTGGCGCAGCGGGGCCACGCCGGTCATCGGCGGGTACTGGTTCAGGCCGCCATTCATGGCTTTGACGGTCTCGTCGATGAGCCGCTGCGGCGCGGAGAAATCCGGGAACCCCTGCCCCAGGTTGACGGCCCCGTGCTCGGCGGCGAGCTGGGACATCACGGTGAAGATGGTGGTGCCCACCTTGGGCAGCTTGGTCTGCGGGTTCATGTACATCCGGAGCGTGGGGCAGGAGACATTGAAGTGTAAGGGATCGGAATCCGGTCCACGCGGCCATCTACGCACATCCAACGGGAAACGATCCCGCTACACTCCCCCCATGCACAACACCCCGAACACCCCGCCGCTGCTGGCTGCGCACGGATTGACCTTCAACCGCAACGATGAACCGGTGTTCGGGCCGCTCGACCTGCAGGTGGATGCCGGCGAAGCCCTGCTGGTGCAGGGTGGCAACGGGGCGGGCAAGACCACCCTGCTGCGGGTGCTGGCCGGGCTGCTGCGCCCCTCGTCCGGGCAGATCCAGATTGACGGCAAGCCGGCGGGGCGTCGTGAACGTGCCCAGTTCGTGTCCTACCTGAGCCATCTCCCTGCCCTCAAGGGCGACCTGGATACGCTTGAGAACCTGAATTTCCTGTGCGGCCTGCATGGCCGCCGGGCCCGCCAGATGCCGGGCAATGCCCTGGCCATCGTGGGCCTGGCCGGTTATGAGGACACCTTGGTGCGGCAGCTCTCGGCCGGGCAGAAGCGACGGCTGGCGCTGGCCCGCATCTGGCTGTCGCCGGCACCGCTGTGGCTGCTGGATGAGCCGTACGCGAATCTGGACCTGGATGGGATCAACCTGGTGAACCGGATGATTTCGGCGCATCTTCGGGCTGGTGGGGCGGCGTTGGTGACGACCCATGGGGCGTATGCGGCACCGCCGGTGCGGACGCGGGTTATCGAATTGTCGGATATTGCGCCAACGGCAGCCGGGCAGAGCCCGGCTCTACGTCCGGATGCTTCGGCATCCGTAGTGCCGGGCCATGCCCGGCAGCCGCAGTCCCGTTCGTCGTCCGACGCCAACGGCGGTGCTGCATGATCGCCCCCGGTACCGAACCGGGCCTGTGGCAGACCGCCCGCGCCTTGATGGTCCGCGACCTGCGGCTGCTCTGGCGGCGACGCGGCGATGCACTGCAGCCGGTGCTGTTCGCGCTGCTGGTGGTGGTGCTGTTCGCGCTGGCGCTGGGCCGCGACCCGGACACCATGAGTCGGGTGGCCGCCGCCGTGCTGTGGCTGGCGGTGCTGCTGGCCGGGCAGCTGGCGCTGGATTCGCTGTTCCGCAGCGACGCCGAGGACGGCTCGCTGGAACAATGGCTGCTGGCCCCGGTGCCGCTGGCCTGGCTGGTGCTGGTGCGGGTGCTGGTGCACTGGGCCACCACTGCCCTGCCCTTGATCGTGGTCAGCCCGCTGCTGGCGGAAATGCTGCATCTGCCGCATGACCAGCTGCCGTTGTTGCTGGCATCGTTACTGCTGGGCACGCCGCTGCTGAGCCTGATTGGCGGCGTGGTCGCCGCGCTGACGGTCAGCATCCGCCGCTCTGGTATTCTCGTGGCGTTGCTGGCGCTGCCGCTGTATGTGCCGGTGCTGGTGTTTGGTGCGGGCAGTGTGGCGGCGGCCGCGCGTGGGCAGGACCCCGTAGGTGCATTGCTGCTGCTGGGGGCCGGGCTGGTGGTCGCGCTGGTGCTGGCTCCGTTGGCCACCGCCGCGGCGATACGGATATCGTTGAGTTGATGGTTGTTGCATCTGTTGCCCCGTTCACCGCAGACGCGCATGGCGCGTCCCTACGATCAGCCGTTGTTTTGCCCATCGTTGAGATAGCTTCCGCTGCATGAACTCCCTGACCCGCTGGTTCCACCAATTCGGTTCACCGCCCACCTTCGACCGCTTCGCTGCGCGCTGGTCGCGCCTGTTCTATGTGGCGGCGGTGCCGGTGCTGCTGATCGGGCTGTACCAAGGGCTGTTTGTGGTGCCGGCCGAAGCCAAACAGCTGGACGCCTTCCGCATCATCTACATCCATGTGCCCAGCGCTTGGATGAGCCTGTTCGTGTTCGCGCTGATGGCGTTCTACGCCGCCATCGCACTGATCTGGCGGATCAAGATCTGCGAGATCCTGGCCATGGCCTGCGCGCCGATGGGCGCGGGCTTCACCCTGATCACCCTGCTCACCGGCAGCATCTGGGGCAAGGGCACCTGGGGCACCTGGTGGGACTGGGACCCGCGCATGACCAGCGAACTGGTGCTGCTGTTCCTGTACCTGGGCGTCATTGGTCTTTACCACGCCATTGAAGACCGCCGCAGCGCAGCGCGCGCGGCCGGCCTGCTGGCCATCGTCGGCGTCAGCCTGCTGCCGGTGATCCGCTATTCGGTGGACTGGTGGGGCGGGCTGCATCAGCGCCAGTCGATCAATGTGTTCGGCGACAACGCCGTGCGCGACCAGTTGATTGGCCCGCTGTGGTGGATGGTGGTGGCCACGAAACTGTGGTTTGCCGGTTCGCTGCTGGCCAAGGCCCGCGCCGACAATCTTTCGCGCGAGGCCGGCAAGGCCTGGGTGGCGGAACGGTTTGGCGGCACCCCCACCGGGGAGTCCGCGCCGTGACCCACGTACCTTTCCTGATTGCCGCGTTCTCGATCTTCATTCTGGTGCTGGCCGCCGACGCGCTCGGTTCCTGGCTGCGTCTGCGCAGCGCGAGGCGCCAGGCCCTGCGCCGCCAGGAACGCCTGCGCGCGCGTGACAAGACGCCTGCCGCCGCCCCACTCAGCACGGAGCTGAGCCGATGACGCCGGTACAGCGCCGTCGCCTGATGTGGGTGCTGATCGTACTGTTGGCCGGCGGCCTCGCAACCACCCTGGTCGCCTTCGCCCTGCAGCGGAACATCGCCTACCTCTATACGCCGGCGGAAGTGCTGCGCGGCGACGCCGGCAACCAGGACCGTTTCCGCCTTGGCGGCATGGTGGTGAAGGGCTCGTTCCAGCGGGCTGACGGTTCGCTGGAAGCGCACTTCGTGGTCACCGACGGCGACGCCACCCTGCCGGTGAGCACCTCGCGCATCCTGCCCGACATGTTTGCCGAAGGCACCGCCGTGGTTGCCAGCGGACGGCTGGAAAATGGCCGCTTCATCGCCGATGAAGTGCTGGCCAAGCACGACGAGAATTACGTGCCCAAGGAAGTGGCCGACAAGATGGGCGCGGCGCACACCAAGCACGACGTGCCGGTGCCGGCCGTGGAGGCTCGCTGAGTGCTGCCTGAGCTGGGGCAGATTCTGCTGGGCTGTGCCCTGCTGGCCGCGCTGCTGCAGGCGGTGCTGCCGCTGTTGGGCGCGCAACGCCAACGTGCGGAGTGGATGGCCATCGCCCGTCCCGCTGCCTGCGCGCAGCTGGTGCTGATCGCCGGCGCATTCGCCGTGCTCACCGCCGCGTTGGTACAGCAGGATTTCTCGGTGCGTTATGTGGCCGAAAACTCCAACACGTTGCTGCCGCTGGCCTATCGCTATTCCGCCGTATGGGGCGCACACGAAGGTTCGCTGCTGCTGTGGGTGCTGGTGCTGGCGCTGTGGGGCGGTGCGGTGGCGCTCGGCTCAAAGCAGCTGCCCGACACCGTGCGTGCCCGCGTGCTGGGGGTGATGGGCATCATCAGCGTGGGCTTCATCGCCTTCCTGTTCTTCACCTCGAACCCGTTCACCCGCCTGCTGCCCGCGCCGCTGGAGGGCCGCGACCTCAACCCGCTGCTGCAGGATCCGGGGCTGATCATCCACCCGCCGATGCTGTACATCGGTTATGTGGGCTTTGCGGTGCCGTTCGCGTTCGCCATTGCCGCGCTGCTGGACGGCCGTGTGGACGCACGCTGGCTGCGCTGGACCCGCCCGTGGACCAACATCGCCTGGGGCTTTCTCACCTTGGGCATCGCGCTGGGCAGCTGGTGGGCGTATTACGAGCTGGGTTGGGGCGGCTGGTGGTTCTGGGACCCGGTCGAGAACGCCAGTTTCATGCCCTGGCTGGCGGGAGCCGCGCTGATCCATTCGCAGGCCGTGACCGAAAAGCGCGGCAGCTTCGCCAGCTGGACCCTGCTGCTGGCCATTGCCGCCTTCGCGCTTTCGCTGCTGGGGGCATTCCTGGTGCGCTCGGGCGTGCTGACCAGCGTGCACTCGTTTGCGGCGGATCCGGCGCGCGGTGCATTCATTCTGGTGTTCCTGGCGCTCGTGGTCGGTGCGGCGCTGCTGCTGTACGCGTTGCGCGCCGGCGGCCTGAACGCGGACGACCCGCGCAAGGGCTTCATGGCCACCTCGCGCGAAACCCTGCTGCTGGCCAACAACCTGCTGCTGGCCACCGCCTGTGCGATGGTGCTGCTGGGCACGCTGTACCCGCTGCTGGCCGATGCGCTGGGACTGGGCAAGGTGTCGGTGGGCCCGCCGTACTTCGGCACCCTGTTCCTGCTGCTGATGGCACCGCTGGTGCTGCTGCTGCCGTTCGGCCCACTGGTGAACTGGCAGCGCGACCAGGCGTCGCGCCGGCTGGCGCTGCTGGCCCCGTGGGCCGTGTTTGCACTGGTGCTGGGTGCCATCGCCTGGTTCATGGCCCCGCAGGACAAGTTGAAAGCCGCCGCTGGCATTGCCGCCGCCGCGTGGGTGACCTTCGGCACCGCCCGATTTGTGTGGTCACGCCTGCGCGGCAATGGCCGCTTCAACGCGGAAATGGTTGGCATGCTGCTGGCGCACTTCGGCGTGGCCGTATTCCTGGTCGGCGCACTGCTGGTGGAGGCGCTGAACGTGCAGCGCGAGATCGCCCTTGCACCGGGCCAGCAGATCGAGATCGGCCGCTACGCCTTCCAGTTTGAAGGCGTGGACCACCAGCAGGGGCCAAACTACGTGGCCGACCGTGGTCACGTACGGGTGTTCGCCAGCGAGCGTGAAATCGCCCTGCTGCACCCGGAAAAGCGCGCCTACGCCAGCGGCGGCCAGGTGATGACCGAGGCCGGCATCCATGCGCGGGTAAGTGGCGACGTATACGTGGCATTGGGCGAGCCGCTGGGCAACAATGCCTGGGCGCTGCGCGTGCATATCAAGCCGTTTGTCCGCTGGATCTGGCTGGGTGCGCTGCTGATGGCGCTGGGCGGGTTCGTCACCGCCGCTGACCGCCGCTTCCGCCGTATCAAGGAATTACCGAATGTCTGAGCCCCGCCCCATTCCACCCGTTGCCATCGTCATCGGCGTGCTGTTCTTCTTCGGGCTGCTCGGGCTGATGATCTACGGGGTGATGAAGTCCGGTGCGCCGGACCGCGACATCCTGCCTTCGGCACTGATCAACAAGCCGGCCCCGGCCTTCGCGCTGCCGATCCTGCATGACCCGCAGACCATGGTGCGCAGTGAGGAACTGCGTGGCGCGCCCTATGTGCTGAACGTGTGGGGCAGCTGGTGCGCCGCCTGCCGTGAAGAACACCCGGTGCTGACAAGGTTCGCCGAAACCAAGCGCGTGCGCGTGATCGGCTACAACTGGAAGGACGAGCCGGCCGATGCGCTGCGCTGGCTGGAAACGCTGGGCAATCCGTTCGTGCTGGTACTGGCCGACATGGAAGGCCGCACCGCGATTGACTGGGGCGTGACCGCTGCGCCGGAAACCTTCCTGGTGGATGCCAGCGGTGTGGTGCGTTGGAAGTACAGTGGCGCGCTCACCCAGCGCGTGATCGACGACCAGCTGCTGCCCGAGCTGGACAAACTGGACCGTGCCCATGCGCAACCTGTTGCTACGCCACCGCCGGCCGAATAAAGCCCGCGCGGGTGCGCGTCGCACGACCAACGGTCGTGCGCTACCGGCGTGGTGCGTTGCGCTGGTGCGCCGCACGACCAACGGTCGTGCGCTACCGGCATGGTGCGTTGCGATTGCGCCACCGGGATGGGGCCGAACGGTGGTAGCGCACGACCGTTGGTCGTGCGGTGCAATCTCGCTCGCGCTGCTCCTCACCCTGATGATGCCCCTGCCGGCATCCGCACAGGCCATCAGCGACCCCACTCCCCTGCAATACCGCAGCCCCGCCGAAGAAGCCCGCTTCCACGCACTGGCCGCCGAACTGCGCTGCGTGCAGTGCCAGAACCAATCCCTGGCCGACTCCAACGCACAGATTGCCCACGACCTGCGCCGCGAAGTGCTCACCCTCATGCAGCAGGGCAACACCGACGCGCAGATCAAACAGTTCCTGGTCGAACGTTACGGCGAATTCGTGCTGTACCGCCCGGCCATGGACGCGCGCAACAGCCTGCTGTGGTTCGGGCCGCTGGGCATTCTGCTCATCGGCGCGGGCACTGTATTCTGGGTCGTACGCAGACGCGGCCGCAGCATCCAACCGATGGACCAAAGCGAGGAACGCTGGTGAACCTGTGGCTGCCTGCTTTTGCCGCCTTGGCCGCCGCCGTGATGGCCGTGATGGTGCTGTGGCCACTTCGTCGCAGCGGGCGCAAGGGCTTCATCGGGCTGACCGTGGCACTCGGCGTGGCCGGGTGCGCGCTGTACCTGCTGGTCGGCACGCCTGAAGCGGCCACCCCGCGCACCGAAACCGCAGCGGCCAACGACCTGCAGCAGGGCGTGCGCGAGCTGCAGCAGGCGCTGGAACGCGAACCACAACGTGCCGACGGCTGGGCGTTGCTGGGACGTTCGCAGTTGGCGCTGGGGCAGTTGCAGGAAGCCAACGCGGCGTTCGAGCGCGCGGTGGCTTTGGCTCCCGACGAGGTACCCGTGCTGGTTGAGGCCGCACAGGCGCGCGCGCAGACGAGCCCCACCCGGCAGTTCGACGATACATCGCTGCAGTGGCTGCTGCACGCGCAAGAGTTGGACCCCAACAGCGAGCGCGCGGCGTGGTTGATTGGCGTCGCGCTGCGCCAGCGGGGACAGAACGCCGAAGCCGCGCAGGTGTGGGAAACGCTGCTGCCGAAGCTGGAACCCGGGGCGGCGGCGGCCTTGCGCGAGCAGATTGCGATTGCGCGGCAGGCTGACGGCGATGGGCCGGCTGCGGAGTCTGGTGCGCACGCGCTGCGGGTATCGGTGGCACTGGCTCCGGGTACCAAGGTTGGTGCCCTCCCGGCCAATGCCACGGTGTTCATCATCGCCCGCCAGCCCGGCGGCCCGCCGATGCCGGTGGCGGTGGAGAAGCACGCGTTGGCGGATCTGCCACTCACCGTGACGCTGGATGATGGCGACAGCCCGATGCCGACGGTGAAGCTGTCGGCGCTGGACGAGGTGGAGGTTTTTGCGCGCGTGTCCGCCAGCGGGCAGGCCAACCGGCAGGAAGGCGATGTGGATTCCGCACCGGTGCGGGTGAAGCTTCCCCACAGCGGCACCGTGGAGCTGCGTCTCTGATTTGCTTCAGATACTGACGGAAACGACTCTTCCCATCGCGCGGCAGGGGACTACCATTTCCCGAAACTCGATCTGCCGCCATATGGGACCCGCCTTGAACGTACTTCGATTCCTGAACAGCACCTGCCCCCCGTTTGACCAGACACTCATGTCTGCCGAGGAATCCCGGCGGTTCCTGCAGACCTTGGACGCTCCCTTCCAGCCCAATGCAAAGCTCAAAAGCGCGCTGGAGCGCGTAGAACGGCTCTCGGAAGAGTAGAGCGAAGGGCAACGCAGGGCGTGCCTTTACGGTGTTCCATCCACCAATGCGATCCCTGCACGCCGGCCGGTTAAACTGGCCGTATGACCGAATTCATCCCCCCCGGCACCCGCTACCACCCCCTGCCCTCGCCCTTCGCTTTCAAGCGCGGCGGTGAACTGCACGGCGGCCACGTAGCCTATGAGACCTGGGGCACCCTCAACGAAAGCGCCAGCAATGCGGTGCTGATCGTCACTGGCCTTTCCCCCGACGCCCATGCCGCCGCCAATGCCGATAACCCGGCCCCAGGCTGGTGGGAGGCGATGGTCGGCCCTGGCAAACCCATCGACACCGGCCGCTGGTTCGTGATCTGCGTGAACTCGCTGGGCAGCTGCAAAGGCTCCACCGGCCCAGCCACCGTGAATCCGGCCACGGGTGAGCCCTACCGCCTGAGCTTCCCGGAACTCTCCATTGAAGACGGTGCATGTGCGGCGGTCGAAGTGGTCCGCGCTCTGGGCGTCACCGAACTGGCCTGCCTGATCGGCAATTCCATGGGTGGCATGACCGCACTGGCGCTGCTGCGCCTGCACCCGGGCATTGCGCGTAGCCACATCAACATTTCCGGCAGCGCGCAGGCGTTGCCGTTCTCCATCGCCATCCGCTCGTTGCAACGTGAAGCAATCCGGCTGGATCCGAAATGGAACGGCGGGCGCTACACCGAAACCGACTACCCGGAATCGGGCATGCGTATGGCGCGCAAGCTGGGCGTCATCACCTACCGCTCCGCACTGGAATGGGATGGACGCTTCGGCCGCGTGCGGCTGGATTCGGACCAGACCGACGATGACCCCTTCGGGCTGGAGTTCCAGGTAGAAAGCTATCTGGAAGGACACGCACGCCGTTTCGTGCGTTTCTTCGATCCGAACTGCTATCTGTATCTGAGCCGCTCGATGGACTGGTTCGACCTGGCCGAGTACGGTGACGGCGATGTCATGGCAGGCCTGGCGCAGATCAAGGTCGCCAAAGCGCTGGCCATCGGAGCCAACACCGACATTCTGTTCCCGGTGCAGCAACAGCAGCAGATCGCCGACGGACTGCGCGCCGGCGGTGCCGACGCACAGTTCATCGGACTCGAATCACCGCAGGGCCACGACGCCTTCCTGGTCGACTTCGAACGCTTCGGCCCAGCCGTAAGAGCTTTCCTCGAAGCGCTGTGACCTTTGCACACACACATGATGACGACCGGTAACTGGTAGGGTCGGTCGCCAGACGACCGCCGATAACAGTGCAACGCTCTTTAACGCATGACCTAAACCGAAACAACGCACGAACCCCCCAAATCGCGCGCAACTCCGCCAAAGGTCATGCATCACCGCGCCGATCACCGCTATCGGCGGTCGTCTGTCGATCGACCCTACCCGCTCTTAAAGACCTCATGTGCTCAAAACGTTCCGTGGAATCCAAGAACCCCACGGAACGCACCCGTAATCCACCCTCCGCCATCATCGCGCCCCACCGCGCGAGCGCCGCCGCCGCCGCGGCTTACGCATCCCAGGCAAACTAAGCACCAATCCTTCATCGGTGTGCCGCAGCGTCAACAGCGCGCTGTGGTGAATGTTCAAGCCTCGAAGCCACCACCCAAACAGCGCCACCTCCGGTGGCGGCGGGCAAACCGGACAGTCAACCTCGCTGCGGCGCTGTCTCTCCACGACACGTACCTCGAAAGGCATCTGCCGACAGCGGCAACGTAGAGGAGTACCGGCGTCTTTCGGTGGTGTGCCAACGTCATCGTCATGCATCAAGGATCTCCTGTGGTGTTCTTCCTCGCCGGGATGGCGAGGGAGTCGGGAGGTTGAGATCCGTCAGCTGTTAGCCGGGCATGGTGTATTTCCCGAGGGTGTTCTATTCCACCACCCTCCCGACATGACACGTTCAACAACAGCTGACGGAATTCTCAAGCTCCGTAGTCACAGGATGCGACAGGTTGAGAGGATAGAGGAAATGACCTTCTCGCAGACACCCCATCGAGACGGGACGACGCCACGCCACAACTGACGATATCAGCCCGTTCTTAAGGGAAAAACGTGACCCTTGTTACACATTCTGCCAATTCAACCACACCGCACAGCTATTCAATCGCCGCCCTTTCCCGCCAACTCGCGGTGTCGCATTCAGCAAGATGTGCGCGCCGACCTGACGAAATATCGCGAGAGCGTGTTTAACGCGAGCTCGATCATGATGCCAGTGCGTGCCGAAGATCGTTAAGGCTCACCAGGGGCAGTGGCAGAATCATAAAATTGAAGAGATCGGCGGCCGGGTCCGAGTACATTGCGGTGACCAGCGCAAACGGCACTGCCGACGATGGATCAAGGGTGTACAGGCCGTTGTCGTCGATGGATCCGCCGCCGACATGCAAGGCCCAGCTCGCTCCAGCGATAGGGCCCTTCCCGGCGTCGAACACCAGTTGAACCTGATCAGGCGGAACAGAGGTCTCGTCGTCGACCTTGATCACGCCAAGAAGAGGTGACTCCGCCACCATGACAAACGCCGCTTGCGAATCGCCTGTACGTGGATTGCCTACTGTGATCTCGTCCACGCTGAATGCTCTACCGCTACTACCCCCTCCCGGAACGTAGTTTCGGTCGCCAGCGTCAAAGATCACTCCCTCCTGCGGAACAACTTCCTCAAGTGTGGCTCCGGTCTCACTGCTGATCGTCCAGTTCAGTTCACCAGCATCCAAGCTTCCTGCAGACAACCTGGTTCTTCCGTCTGTCGTAGAAGAAACGAAGACCAAGGGATTGATGTCCAATGCCCTCGTCAAGACAGAAACCACAGCAGAGGCCTGCTTGTCTCCGCTTCTTGCGGTGATCCTGACCAGTCTGACATCGCCGCTGAACGACTCGGCGGCTGGAGCGCTGTAGCTTCCATCCGACGATACAGAGCCTCCTTCCCCGCCGGGCTCATCCAGTGCTTCAGTAGTCCACTGTACGGCACCAGCCCCGGATGAAACCGAAAATTTCTGAGTGCCGCCGGCCATCAAACGGACGGACGAAGGATCGATCGAAAATGAGGAAGATTGTGGTGCCGTCGTTCCAAACAAGGCTGTGTCCCAAGGGAAGTGTGCACTTGTCGCACGCACATTCCATCCTCCAGGAAAAAGTAGGCCGTCCGAACGAAATCGATCAATCCCCTCCTTCCCGATATGATCTGCAATCGAACCGATCACAGCGTCAGCACGCAACTCAAGCTCCTCCGCAACGCCTTCACTCAGCCTCTTGAAATTCTCATAGTGAACTGAGCTCAGCAATGCGCCATGCCGATAAAGAGGCTGGATCCAAGTTTGGCTACCAGGTTCGGACGAATCCAGCTGAACCGAGCCATCCGAGTTTGCTCTATACGTCCATTGTCTCTTCGCAAGCAGCGCCGTATCCATGCCGGAAATGCCGGACGGTCCGGTGGTTGCGAAGGTTGGCACCTGATTCAGACTGGATGACGAGGTTTTCCAGTTCAGTCTTAGAGCACCATCGACTAACGAAATCCGAAGCCTATCTCGATCTCCGGGCATGCCCACCAGAGGTAGCCCCACCTGGTAGGCTGTCGTTTCAAATGGGCTGACAACCGCCTCGACGGATATTGGATCAAGCACGCCCTCAGTCACTTCCAGGGTGGGCTCTCCACCCGGCTCACCATAAGCGAACTCAGGCGCTGAGGAGACAGAGCCAATCGCGTCAGCCACAAGTCTCTGCATGACGGCGCTCCGGGACACCAGCAAAGACGCGTTGAGGCCTTCTGGCACCGGAAATATCCACCCGGCATCGCCATCAGGAATCTGGCCGGCTTCGTTATCCTTCGCTGCGATCAAGACCACGATCGCTCCGTCCCCTGATTCTGACGCATCCAATGCGGCGATGGGCCGAGCGCAGAACCGACCTGGCACCAGATACCCGCCGTCCAAGGAGCCGAAGTTATTCAGAATGCTGTAGCGCGACTCGGCATTCATCGCGTCAAAACGTGCCTTGAAAAAGGCACCCACAGTGTCCTGAACAACCCAAGTATTGCCAATACTGAAAAGATAGTCCTTTCCAGTTGAGAGATCGATGTGAACCTGTCTCGCATCCTCCGCAAGCCCGGACTCGTCGTCCAGCCGAGCAAGGAAATCCAAGCGAGGTGCCTGGAGCGGCGTGTACCTGGACAGGCTGACCACCCGCCTTAAGGATCCGTCTGGCAGATCTACGGTCAGTTGTGCCCCCATGTTCGCCCTGATCGACATCGGGAGATGAACACTGCCAAGGTCGACCCCCGAAAATCTGACTCTTTGCGTACCAAAGCGCACGTCATAAAAGTACTCCCATATTCTGTTCTGAACCAATGCAACTGATCCAGTCACAGGCCGCGCCAGCGGATGGACCTCCCATCTTTCAATGTAGTCCCGGTGCAGCGAATCATTTGCCGTTTCGCCGTCATAGGCGAGCCATGCGTCCCAGCCTAGTGCGCGAGACTTCTGCTTCATCCACTCCAGTAGTTCAACCTCTGAAGGCCGTGAGCGGTTAGAAATGTCACCTTTCATGTGGGTAGCTCCTGTTTACCAAGTCAATCGCCAGCGAACCGTTCAAGAGACCGCACGACTAAAGTCTTCCAGGTCCAGCAGAGGAACCGGAAGGATCAAGTAGTTGTGGAAATCAGCGACAACCGACTCGAAGAAGGCTGTTATCACCGCGAATCGATGGGGTGAGGAGCTATTCATTGTGTAGATGCCGTCAGCGTCGATCTCCCCCGCGCCGGCGACTACCTTCCAGACCACGCCATCGACAGGGCCTTTGCCGGGATCGAACTCAAGTTTAAGTTTGTTCTCCGGCAGACCGGAGTCCTCCGCTATCGAGATTTTCCCACCGAGCACATTCTCGACCACGAGTATGTAAGACGTCGCAGTGTTTCCATTGCTGTCCGTGACTTTCACTTCGTCGATGCTGAAGGCATCCCCACTCGGCTGTTCGCCTGGCACGTAGAACATATCGTCCGCATCGAACTCCGCGCCGTTGTCCGGAGGGATGTCGGTCAACGAAGCGCCCGTCATGCTGACCAGATCCCATGAAAGTCGCGCGCCGCCAAGCGCCCCTCCCATCATCCTGACTTTCCCCCCGGCTGGCGTGACGGCTGTCACGAGAGGATTGATCATGACACTCCGCGTCACGACACGAATGAGACCCGAGCTTTCGCCGTTGCTGCCTGAGGCAACAACTCGCACCGTCGTGTAAGCGACGTTGCTTGGAAATGATGAAACTGGAGGGGCCGTGTAGAGCCCTGTGGGAGACAAAGTTCCAATGTCCCCGTAGAACCCCGGCACCCTTTCCAGATTCCAGGTTACGGATGATGCTGGCGGATCGGTCCTGCATTGCAGACTTCCACCGGCGGGAACGATTACTTCCATGGGGTCGACCACAAAGCGTCCCGCCTCGAGGGCAAGGTCACCAAACAACGCCACATCAACAGGCGCATATCCGCTCTTGATGCTTGCCACATCCAGACTTCTGAAGAGAAGACCATGCAGCCTGAGAAGATCGATCTCCCCTACGCAATCGATGATCCTATCGAAAAAGTCTTGAAACCGCTCAATCACAGCCGGCCTGGCGGCCGCCAATATACTGTCTGCGTATGGCCTCCACTCATCGCTCATATACTCCGCCACCAGATCGACGGTTATATCTGCATCCACAGGAACCATTCGCACAGACCCTGCGTCATCGAGGTGAATTCGGTAAGACCTTTCCGCTGACCAGGTGGCATCTGCGCCAAGAACTCTATATTCCCCATACCCCCCATCAATACGCAACTTGACCGGCCCGACAATACCGCTGTCGTACCCCTTCCAACTCAAGATGAACAATTCGCCAACCTTCTTCACATCGAACGTTATGTCATCGAAGAAGGAAAGTATCAACCAGATGTCTAGCTCAAGAACGCCCAGGGTTGGATGATCAATTTGCCTATACATCCTTGCATTACCAGCCTTTATGGAGATACCGCTGATTACCCCATTACCCCCAATCTCGTCAAAGTTGAATTCGCTGCCGAACCCATTCGCGACCTTCCGTATACCTTTGGCGAACAGCTGCCGCATCATGAAAGCGTTTCCGAGCAACATCGTCAGAGAGCGGTCTTGCGGAATGGGATACACCCAGTCAGCATCGGGATCAGGCTGACTCCCAACCTCACTGCCGACTGCTGCGACCATTACCATTACCGCCCCGTCGCCGAAGCTCGCGGAATTTCGATTGTCCGCGCCGGGTGCCGGCATCACCCGGAAACGAAATCGATCTGGCTGCATGAAGTCCGCGTCAGATATTCGCTGTAGTTTATTCAGAACAAATATCTTCTTTTCCGGATCCCAGCCATTGAAGATTGACTGGAAGAATCGCCCCCCGTCCTCCTGGACGATTGGAGTAGATCCAAAGGTAAGTTTTATATCCACGCCTTTCGACAGATCAATTTTGACCACATCTCCAGCACCAACGTGGCCGTCGGAATCATTAAGCAAGAGACCCGCTGTCACCTTCGGAGCCTGTAAGGGGTCGTACGATTCGATCCTTGTGACGATCTTGGCCTGGTTGGCAGGCTGTTCCACCGTCAAATGCGTCCCTCCAAGCACCTGGAGTGTCAGCGTTGCACGCGAGCTTGCAATCGTACTCTTCTCGAACGAGAGTCGCGGCGCGTCCAACAGCGTATTGTATAGATACTCCCAATGACGACCCTCGATTATTTCCATCCTGCCTTCGACAGGGTCGAAAAAGCTCTCTTCACGTGAGTATCGATCGATGTATTCCTTCAGCAGGATTCGATTAGTTTTGAAGCGATCATAGAAGATCAGCGCGTCCCAGTCGTAGGTCCGCGACCGCACCCTCATCCATTCCAGAACCTGCTGCTCGGTCGGTAAATTGGTGTTGATGTTATCGTTGGACATTACACAACTCCTGCGAAAGTGACGGACCTGGATTAATCGCGATACGCGTGTGCGAAGAGCATGGATCCGCTGTTTTGGTGGCAGTTCGGGTGCGCCGCCCAAGGGCGCTTGATCTTATGGGGCAAGTTCTACGTACAGCCGTCTGAAGTTGGGGGTGGACGGCCAGTTCTGGCCCTGGTTGAAACTCACCGTCACCTGCACGTTGAAATCGGTGTCCAACTTCAGGCCTGCCAGGAAGGTTTTGGGAATGACCGTGAGACCGTCCTTGC
Organism: Stenotrophomonas sp. 278; assembly: GCF_003935715.1. GTDB lineage: Bacteria > Pseudomonadota > Gammaproteobacteria > Xanthomonadales > Xanthomonadaceae > Stenotrophomonas > Stenotrophomonas maltophilia_AH. Next base: position 19,143 of record NZ_RHPP01000009.1, read on the forward strand.
CGATGCCATCAATGACCTCGGCCGCAGTGAGCTGCCGCTTTTCAATCACGGTGTGCATGGCCCCCGTGCCATTGGCGCTGAGCCCTTCCACCTTGATGGTGATCCACTGATCAGCACTGATCATCACCCACGGGGCAAGCGTCAGCTTTGCACCGGTTGCAGGAACTGCCGCGAGGCTGAGCGACCCACTGCCACTCACGCCTTCGCACTGCACATTGGTGAAGTTCTCAGGAGCAATCTTCAGCACCTCCACCTGGCGCGGCGCGGACACGTACTCGCGGCCCAATGCATCGGTGACCTCGTACTGCACGCTGAGCGTCCGACCAATGTGGAAAGCGACGTGTTCCTTGGGCACCACGAAGTGATACACCCCGGGGCTCACGATCACATCGCTGCGGAAACTGCCCGGTGCCCCAAGCTCACCCCATTGCATCCACACCACGTCATCCTCGCGGATCTGCGCCGATGCAGGAACTTCCACCGTCGCCCCGCCCTGCGTGGTTTTCAGCGGATCCAGCGAGACCTTCGCGCCGGTTCCGGTGGCATTCTTGATGTTGGGCCAGCCGAACTCGCGCTCGGGCCGATGGGCGGAGACTTCCAGGTTCACGTAGCTGGCGTAGCTGCTGGCGTTGCCTGCGCGGTCCAGCACCCGGTAGCGGGCCATGCGCGTACCGTCGCCCAACGCGCGGATCGTATTGCCGTCGAACACCAGCTCCAGCGTTTTGCCGACGTCATCCTCGGTCAGCGTGTGGGTGTTCACCCGCTGGTCCTCCTCGAAGCGCGTGTCCCAGTACCAGCTGATGACGTCGCCCGGCCTCAGGGTGCTGTAGTCGGGCACCTGCCCGACCAGTTCATCCCCGTTCTGTTCAAGGTATTCCGCCGTCACTTCCGTGGTATCGAAGCCCAGGCGCCCCCCATTACCTCCCAAAGTGGGCGGCACCCGATCCACGGTCAGCTCGATCTCCTCGGAATCGCCCCACACACCGGTGCTGATCATCACCCGGTAGTACACGCGGTGCGAGCCATGCTGTTGATGAAGATCCTGCACGTTCAACAGCAGGTCTGCCGGCGGAACCGCTGCGGTCCATTCGTCTTCGTGGAACACCACGCCGTTCCAGTAAACCTCCAGGCGCTCGGGGAACCCCGGCTGCGGGTCGGAGATCAGCCACATGGGAATTTCCACCCGCAGCGGCCCCTCCAGCGCCGCGATAGGCAGCAGGTTGGGCTCGCCGCCGGGGATGTCCGCCAGGGCGGCGGGCACCTCCGGCGGTGCCAGCAGGTAGGTGGATACGGTCATGACGGCAGGTTCCGGTTATCACTCAGTCCAGCGGGCAGGAACCGCCGGCGTAATACATGTGCACCTCGGCCTCGGCAGGCAAAGAGGTCGCCGTACGACCCTCGAACTCGAACGCATACACCGTTGACGCCCATCCCGAGCGGTTGGTCGGTGACTCATACGTGGGCAGAATGTGAGTGGCATACGGCTCCACCGCCCAGGTGAAGCCCGCCAGTTGAGCGGCGGTGAGGGTGATGTCTTCGACTTTGATCGCCGCCGTCAGCTCCGCACCGCCTTCGGCGTCGTAGGGCGTCCAGGTCAAGGTCACGATGTCGCCCTCCCCCAGCCACTTGGACAGGTCAGGCACCTCCACGTGCACCGCATGCTCGGCTCCCTGCAGCGACGAGCAGGTAAGCGCGTCCGCACCGCCGGGTGCCGTGGTGGTGCCGACGTAGACAGGCGCTTCGGGAACCAGTTGCACGGCGTCGACCGAAACCACGGTCATCTGCGAGTGCTGTTCATTGGGCGAGGCCGCCGTGCCGATGCGGTAGTGCACGTCCAGTGTCGGGTTGTTACCCACTTCGACAATGATGTCCCACGGAATGCTCACCACGATCGGATCATCTACCGCCTCGGTACCGTCAACCGGGTAGGTGCCTGCCAGCACTTCACCCCAGTACACGCGGATCTCCTCGCCGGCAACAGGATTGGCGTACATGGGAATGGTGAAGGTGGCCGGTTGCCCGGCGTCGGTAATATCGATCACGTTCGGGGTCTGGGAGGTGTTCCCCAAGGCCTCGCCCAGCTTGAGGTTTCCGTTTACCGGATCCGGGAAATCGGGAAGGTCGGGGCCCGCCACGGAAATGTCGACCTGCACGGTGGCGGTCTCCGGCCCGAACACCACGTCGCCGCGGTACACCACGTAACTGACGGTGGTGGCCACTGGGCCCTGTGCATCGTTGTACTCAATTCTGACCACGTCGCTGGGGATGCGGATCTTGAGTGGCCAGCCCGGTGCCGTGCCTACCTGCTCACCCTCCAGCTCGGTGCTGCCCCAGGTAACACTGATGCGATCGGTCGGCTTGACGTTCTCGAACAGCGGAATGGCGACAATGGCTCCCTCGTGTACATCCAGCAGGTCGATGACGCCGTCAGTGGCCGCCTGCGGGAAAGTAGGCGGCGCGAGCGAGGTGGGCAGCTCGCCCAGCGCCACTTTCAGGCGCTGGTATTTGGAAATGTTGCTTTGATTTCCGGCCTTGTCGACCACCACATACACCAGATAGCAGCCGCCGTCGCCGGTCGCGTCCACGTGCGCCTTGGGCACCTCCAGGTCCATCGGGGGCTGGGTGACGGCCTGCGTGCCGGTCGGTGGCAAACCGTCAACGTCATCTGGCAGCGTGTTGAGCCACCAGTAGAGCAGCATGTCGCCCGGCTGGAATGCCGCGTAATCGGGCAGCGTCCACTTCACCCCGGTGGGATTGGCATCGAAGTAGGCGTCGGTGATGTCCTCGGCGGGCACAACAGCCTCATCCGGATAGGCTTGGCCCCACGGCGGCGTGCCGTCGGCGATCAGCTTGATCGCGCGCGAGTCAGTGGGATCGCCCGTCCAGAGCACCACCTGGTAGCGCACCAGTAGGGGGCCGTCAGGACTCAGGAACTGCGGCGGCAGGACCACTTCCAACGGGAAGTCGGTGGCCTCATCCACCGGACCGGTCACATCCAGCAGCGCGGCCAGGTGGTACTCGGCATTTTCCTCGTCGTGCCCGCGCGCCGCGTTCAACTGGATGGTCTGGGTCTCGTTCGGCAGCGGCAGGTTGGCCCATGCCGGAATCCGGATGCGCAGGCCTACCTGATCCACCACGATCGCGCCTTTGATCGTGCCGTCGGCCGGGTCTGCCACGTCCTCGGCGTGCAGGAACGGTGCATCGAGCAGGCCGTCTTCTGGTACTTCCTCGTCATCAAGTTTCACGGTGAGCCCCTTGTAGCCAGAGAAGCCACTGCCATTGCCGGCACGGTCGAAGATCACGTAGCGCACGTGGCGCGCGCCGTCACCGCTGGCTTCGATCGCGGCGGCGGGTATGTTCAAGGTGATGGGGTTGCCCACGTCGGCCGCCTGCAACGTCACGGCGAGGACTTCGTTGTCTTCGTCTGCCGTGGTATCCCAGTACACCTTGACCACGTCGTGGGGGGACGCGGCCGCGTAATTCAGGGTGGCGGGCAGCACGTTGCTGTTGCTGTCCAGGTACTCGCGGGTGACGCCGTCCTGCTCCACCGATGTGGCGAAAAGCAGAAGATCCGGGTCGTCCAACGTGGGAGGCACCTTGTCGACCACGATCTTGACGCGCGGGTTGGCGGGAACAACCTCGCCCTCGTCGAACTGCACCTGATACCACAGCTCGTGCGTTCCCTCCCCCTCGAGCCTGTCTGCATCAATGAAGCTCTTGAGCATATCCTCGGTAACAGGAGGTGGACCGTCCCATTCGTTGAAGGGATTTTCATTCAACAGGAACTTGAAGGTCACCTTCGCGGTACCGTCGGGAGTTTCAGTCCACAGGGGTGCCTGAATCGGCACGGGTTTGCCATACAGGTCGGCGGGAAGCAGCAGCGTGCCGTCGCCCAGATCAATGAGCCCTTCGACCACAACCGGGCCAAACTGGTTTTTCGCCGAACTGCTGGCGCGTGTGGTGCGCTTCTTGCTGTTCATGGAAGCAGCCTCGCATTGGGGAACGGCCGTCTATGTATTGAAGGAGACGTTGCAGGGACCGTCAGCGGTGTACATCCCGACGACACACTCGTGGCGGTGAGAACGGATCAGCTCCCCGGCCAGCAGGAAGCTGTAGTGCCCGCGCGCCCGTCCACGCTTGTCCTCGCCCTCTGGATCCACGTCGTGGATGGGCAGGATGTGGTCGATGTAGGGCTGCACGCGCCATACGAACCCGGTGACCGGAAAGCCGGGCTCTCCAAGCGTGATCGGCTCCTCCTTGATGGCCTCGGTCAGGATCTCCTCGCCCGCTGGTCGCGCCACGGGCGTCCAGGTCACTGTCACCACATCGCCATCGGCCAGCCACGCAGAGAGGTCGGGGATCTGCAGGAGCACGGCATGGTCGGCCCCGTCCAGCGAACTGCAGACCAGGGCTTCGCCGTACTGGCTCTGCACCGTCTTCTGGAAGGCCGGCGCAGGGGGCCGCAGCGTGTAGGCGTCGGCATTGACGTAGGTGGTGGGTGACTGCTGGTGATTGGGTGAACCGGGCACGCGGATGCGGTAGTACACCGGCAGTTCGGGGTGATTTCCGGCGTCGGCGATGTAGCTCCACGGGACGAACACGGTGAGCTGGCTGCCGGGCAGGTCGTCGACGCCCACGATGTGGCTGGCCTCCGACACGGGCGTGCCGTCCCAGTAGATGTCGATGATCTCGCCCGCCTGCAGCGGCGCGTACAGGTCCAGCTGCAGCGTAGCGTCCTGCTCCTCGTCTTCGCGGGTCAGTACGTTCAACTGGTTGGAGATAGCACCGAACACGCGCGGCGCAGACAGCTGCGGATTTACCGGATCCGGCCAGTCAGGCAGTCCCGGCCCGGGAACGTGGAAGTCCACGTTGACCGTGACGGACGGCGAATCGAACGCCACGTCGCCACGCATCACCCGGTAATGCACTTCGGTGGCAACCGGACCATTGGCGTTGCCGTAGGCCTGGCGCAGTACGGTAGCCGGCACCCGGACGGTGAGCGGGAAGCGTGGCGCTTCGCCCAGTGGCAACTCGACAGCACGGAGTCCACCCCACTCAAGAACGAAGCGGTCGGTGGGTTTGTAGTTCGCAAACGCCGGGACCAGCACATCAATGCCGGCAAGTGCATCGGCCAGATCGAGCACGCCGTCTTCTGCGAGCGGCACAGTGGGGGCCTGGAGCGCCTCGGGTAACGGGCCGAGGGCGACGGCAACACGCGTGGGCATGGAAATGCGGCTGGCGTTGGTCGCCTTGTCGTGCAGCTGATACAGAACGTAACAGCCGCCGTCGCCCGCCGTTCGCACCACCTCCGCTGCCACATGCACAGTGACGGGCACAGCGGTGATCTCCAACTCGCCGGCAGGCGTGACCCCGGTGGGATCGTCAAGCAGGCCATCAAGCCACCAGTAGCGCACCTGGTCGCCAGCCTGTACGCCCTCATAGCCGGGGATCTCGCACGCCACGCCCTGCGGATTCTCCGCAAGGTACGCATCGCTGATGAACTGTTCCGGGATGCCAGCTTGCAAGGGTGCGTCCATGCCACCCGGCGGCACGGTGTCGCAACGAACAGCGGCGGGTAGTGACTGCGACACCGTCCCGTTCCACGCATGCACCCGGTAGCGCACACTGTACGCGCCATCCGGGCGCAGCATGTCCGCAGCAACGACCATCACTTTCGGGAAGGAGGCTTCATCCAGCGGCCCTTCGAATGCCTGCATGTCAACCAGTACGTAGTCTCCGTCTCCCGGGTCGGCACCGCTGCCCCACTCCAGTTCCACCGTATCCACCGCACCCGCAGCAGGTGCGGCCTGTGGCCAGCGAGGCAGCCACACGGTCAGCCCCTGGCCGGCCACGATGACATCCTTGTTCAGCGTGCCGTCGGCTGGGTCCACCATGACATCCGGTGGAAACTCCGGCGGAACCAGCGATTGAGTACGGTTCATGGTGCGCTCCAATGGCGAAGCAGGTACAGCGCGTGCTTTCAGTACAGGACGTCGCTCTTCGTGTCTCTACCCTTCCAGAAGCCTTGGGTTTTGGCGGAGCCGGACTTCTTTGCCCTGATGTCTGCCCTTGCGCCACGCATGCTCTTATTTGCGTTCTGCACCGGCGTGTTTGTCTGTCGCGGCACATTCGCTGGTGCGCCGGCGGTGGGTTTCGTGGCAGGCCCGGCTTCGGCTGCCCTTGAGGCAACCCGTTGATAGCCCCGCGTGCCTTCTTTCGACGCAGGCATGGGATGTTGTGCCTGGGCTTGGGGGCCTGAGTTGTCCGAGACAGAGCGGGTGACACTATTTCCGCTGCCCTGCACTTTGGCAGGGCTGCCTGTCGACACGTCATCCTGCGCCAGCACCCACCCTGGCTTTTCGACCTTTCGGTTGGGTGCGCCCGCCCCTCCCGATCGCCTGACCGCGCCAACAGCAAAGGTTCCCAGGCCACCCAGCGCGACCAGACCACCGAAAGCCACCAGCGCCAACTTGAGTTCAGGGTGGTCCTTGGCAAAAATCAGCCCCCCCCACGGCCGTTGCAGCACCCAAGCCGAGCGCGATTGCGCCTGCGCCCATCATCCAATGGCCGGACGGATCAAGATGATTGGCCGGATCATTGCCACAATACGAGTATGCGTTCAGCCCACCCACGTCAAACGGACTCACGTCATCCGGGCTCTGAAAACGGAGCAGGAGTGGATTGAAGGCGCGGTAGCCGTTGCCCAGCAACTGCCAGCGGCCGTCCGTTTCATGCAGCTCGCCGTTGTACCCTATTTCGGTCCAGCGCGGTCCCCGGTAGGGAAAGCCGTAGGCCGTGTAGGCTACGTGTTGTTCATCACCGGGGCGCACCTCCCCCAGCACCGTGTTGCTCAGGTCAGTGGCCAGAAGAATCGTGCCGGGTTCGTCACCCTCCACCTGCTCGGCCAGCAGATGGCCGCCCCCACGCAGGTAGGCACAGCGCTGGTTGTCCTGCACCCGTGCCACCAGTGTGTCATCCACGTAGAAGCGGCGCTCGGTGCCGCTGCCGGACACGCGTTCGGCCAGTACATCCAGTGCGTCGAAGCGGTAGGTGGCTTCGGCCAGCCCGCCCAGCGCTTCCACCCCTGTCAGCCGGCCCAGCGGGTCGTACAGCAACGTTCGGCCCTGCTCGTCGCGGGTGAGGTTGCCGTCGGCGTCATACTCCAGCTCTTCCACCACGGGTGCATCCGGCGCGCTGTCCGCGCTGCGTTGCAGTTCGCGGCTGATCGAGGAAAGCTGACAGGGGTCCTCGCCTTCGAACTGATACCGGGCCGTCAGACGGCCCCCGTCCGCATACTCGGTCATGCAGTTGGTGATGTTGTCCAGGGCGTCGGCCACGAACACCTGGCGCGTATACGCCTTGCCATCCGGGTCCATGGGCAGCTCCGTGCCTGAGATCTCGTGCCGCTGCAGGCGGCTGCGCACGTCGTAGAAGAACGACTCCGCGCGAACGACTGTCTCGCCCTGCGTCAGAGTGCGCGTCTCCAGGGCGTCGGCCGCGTCATAGGTCAGCTCCAGCGTGCGGTTACCCTGCGGGCTGGTGAAGCAACGCATGACTTCACGGCCAAAGTCGTCGTAGCAGATCTGGGTTTGCAGCTTCAGCTGCTCGGCCGGCTCCGAGACGATGATCCACTCCACCCGCCCGAACGTGTCGTACTTGAACTCGGTGAATGTACTGGCAATGCCTACGCCAACTGCTGTATGAGGTCTGCCAATGGCGTCGTATGTTGTCCGGTGGCGGACATCGCCCATGGACCATTGCATGAACCGCCCCTTGAGGCTGTAGGCGCATTCGACGATCTCGTCCTCCCTGCCCGCCACCTTGCGGGTCTCTTTCTTCAGCTCGCCGTTGCTGTAGTACTCGCGCTCCAGCCCGATACCTTGCTCGCTGCAGTGTGTGAGCAGCGCGTTCTGGTTGTCGTAGGTGTAGCTGGCGGCACCACCCGGCAACGTCCGCACGGTGATTTCCTCGCCCAGCTGCGGCAGGTATTCGTACTGGATCTCGTTGCTGGCAGGCGTGATCACCTTGCACGGTCGTGCGTCGCCCGCGGTGTAATGCAGGGTGCGCTGGCGTCCACCGGTGACTGACTCGACCAAGCGGTCCAGGCCGTCGAAGGTCTGCGTGCCCAGCACCGTGCCGTTGACGCTGATGGACTCCGGCAGGTCCTCGACACTGTGTTGCGCGTAGCGACGCGCGACCACCGCGTTGCCGGGCAGCGTGGTGTCCAGCACGCGACCGAACGCATCGTAGGTGTACTTCGTGGTCATGTCGCGGGCGTCCACACTCTCCGCCACGCGGCCCAGGCCGTCAGGGTGGTTGAGCACCACGCTCACCGACGTACCGGCGGCATCGAAACGCTCGATGTGCACGGGCTCGCCGAACAGGTCAATCCACGTGACCGTTCGTCCACCGGCCACGCCTTCGGTGCTTTCCAGCCACTGAGTGCGGATGGGGCCGGGTGCCTCATCACTGCCCAGCGGGTCCAGCACGTTCCATTCCACCACTTTGTCAGGCCGGGTGGTGCTGATCTGCTCGCCCCAATCGTCGTAGGCAAAGCCGGTTTCAAGTGCGCGACTTTCGTTACCCAGCCAATCCGACTCGGTCTCGCTGACCAGTTGCCCCAGCTCGTCGTACTTCGCCTGGAAGGTCAGGCGCATCGCGGCCTCCCGTGGATCCAGGCCCTGCTCCTGTGCGGCGTCGGCGTCCTGGCGCTCTTCCTTTACCGGGCGGGCCTGGCCGTCCAGCCAGGTCCGGGTGCTGACCTGCTTCACGTCGGTCATCTGCTGCCAGGCGTGGTCGTCGGCACTCTCCCCCACCAGATGGTACGTATAGTGGCGGGTCGCTTCATAAACGGTGTCCGGCGCGACCGTCTCCTGCACCACGCGGGCCAGGCTGTCATAGACATAGCGGATCTTGACGCCGTCCTCGTCCTCCACCAGCAAGGGTTCACCGTTGAGCAGCGACTGCTCCTGGGTCACACGGCGATGACTGCCGTCGAACCCGGTGATGGTTTCCACCACCTGCAGTACGCTCTGCGCCACGTCGCTGCTGTCGAGCACTTCGTAGCTGTGGTCGACGACGGTCGATTTTCCGTTCAGAGTCTCGGTGACCGACTTTTCCCTGCCCAGCCGGAGGGTGTCCGCAGAGCTGTCGTAGTACTCCGTCTCCACGCGCTTGAGCTCGGCCTGGCCGGGTTCGCGCAGGACCTCGGTCGCCTCGCCTACGAAATAGCTGCTGTGTGACCACGGAATCGAATCCAGCTTGCGATAGGTGAACTCCGTGCGCAGCGTCGGTGCGCTGCCGTACGCGGAGGTGGCGGGATACACCGTGCTCGACTTCAGTATCCGCCGAAAATTCTCCGGATCCGGCGGGCACAGGCTGCCCTCGCCTTCGGCAGGATAGTATTCGCGCACCTCACGGGTGCCGTCCGCATTGATCTGCTCGACCAGATTGCCGTCGTCATCAAACTGGGTGGTGACCGATTCGCTGCGGTGCGCAGTGCTGTCGTTGGTCAGCTCCCAATGCGTGGTCACCCGCAGCGGCAGCTGGCAGTTGGCGGGCTGCTGCGCAAACGGCTTGTGCCTGTTCTCGGGCAGGTCGGACGGATAGACCGTTACCACGCGCTTGCGGCAGATGCCTTGCGTGGTGGCTTCCTCCACCATCAGGTGGAACCGGTTGTAGTCGCGCTTCACCTCACGGCACGGTTTTCCCGCCAGCCAATGGGAAGCTTTTGACCAATAGCGGAAGGTGTCGTCGGCCACGTTGTACAGATTGTCCAGGCCGTCGTCCTTCCAGGAATTGAGCGCACCGTTGCCCAGGAAGTTGGCATTGGAGTAGGTGTAGTGCACTTCCATGGGCGGCTGTTCGAAGCCCGGATCAATCACGTGCCGGGTCACCCGCGGCAACGCCGGATGCGCGGCGCTGGGGAACAGATGCCCATCATCGCCATAGGTCAGCGTCTCGTGTGCCCCTGCCGGCGTCCATACGTCTTCAAGGCAGGACATGCCGCGAATGCTCTTGTACGCGAGCCGCCAGCAGGCCTCCTCCACCGGCAACCCCACCTTGGTCACGCGTGAAGCGCCATCCAGATGCAGTACGAAGCGTGCCAACGCGCCGCCGCCCTCGCCCTTCTCCGGGTAGAAATCCAGGTGCACCTGCTCGGTAATGGTGTCGCGCTCGATCCGCAGCAGTTCGCTGCTGTCATCGCTGACCGAGCGCAGCCGGAACGCACTGCCGAACGAGGTGTAGGCCAGCTTCAAGGTACGTCCGTCCGCGCCGATCACATCGACCGGAAGCGCCACGCCGTCGCTGCCCATCTCCTGCAGCACTTCCACCAGCCCCGAGCGGTGCACCACCCGGAAGCGCCCGCCTCCATCCACATGGAAATGGAAGCTGTCCAGCTTCTTCTCGGCCAGTTCAGGGGTCGGCCCACTGCTGGTGACCTTGAAGGTCTCGCCCGTGCCGACAGACAGAATCCAGGTGCGGGTGTTGTAAGAAGTGAGGTTGATGCCCCAACCTACGCCAAAGCCTGCGTCACCGACATTCATCGGGCTGAAAGCCAGCGTGAGCGGGAGCGCGGGGCCGGCCAGGGCGTGGCTCTTCACGTCCGGCAGCGCCAGCGAAACGGTGTACTGGCCCGTACGCGGATCCACCCCATGCTGCACATAGCTCATGAAGTTGAAGGCGTTGGAGTGGATGGCGGTGGTGGATGACATGAAAGAGCCCCCGTTATCGAAGAATCAAGTCAAGTTCGTTCCGGCTCCCCGGCAATGAAGAATCCTTGAAGCCAATCTGCATGCGGTGCCGGTTTCCGTTCTCATCGCGCAGGTTGTAGACCATGGGGCGGTCTAGCACCGCGCGGAACTTCTTCATCGGATTCACGCCGCCCATGCCGTCGTACCAATACTTCACATCCGATTCCCGGTGCAGGCTGACGATCAGCTCGCCGGGCTGCGGCGGATTGCTATGGAAACTGCTGTCCGGCTTCGCGTGATCGACCTCCTCCATCATCGCCAGCAGGTAGGGGTCGAACGAGAGCGCCGACGGCGCGGGCACGAGTGCGGTGCGCTCTTTGGGCTGGAATACATAGCCCGTACAGCTGAAGAATGTCTCGTCCAGCAGTTCGCTTTCCCACTGGATGCTGGAGGTGTTTGCCTCGACCCGGAGGGTGGAGAAACCGGCGGGCTCGTAGCCGGACTTGAGGAAGCTCAGCTTCCAGAAGTCGATGGACTGCAGCATGTAGCTGAAGTCATCGTCATCGACGATCTTGCCCTCGCCATTCCACACGCGCTTGCGTTCAAAGCTGTAGTCGTCGCGCACGACGGCAGGCGGGGTGACGCCCTTGACGATGATGCTCTCGTTGATGGGATCATCGAGCGAGGTGGACCGCATGATCGCCCCGGTACTGGCCCGGAACTGCGCATAGAACTCGACCGCGCTGTCCGTCTTCAAATACAGGTAGCGGTCGGCGTAGGTCGTTCCCTCATCACTGGCGGGCAGCGGATCCTCCTGGGCTGGCCCGAGCGCGGACGGATGGAGATTGAACCGATTGCGGCGGACGCTTGCCGCCCATTGCCGCCCGTCTTCAAACTCCATGCCCTCCTGGTTGGGATCGATGTACGGTACCTCCGCGCCCTGGCTGTCCCGGTACACCAGGGTCAGCGTGTTCATTTCTGCTGGGCTGACGGGAATCAGAACGTTCTCACCGTCCAGCTCGATCGCGGCCGTCTCCAGGCGAATACGCACACGGATCTGCTGCATGCCGTTGGCAAACGCCTGCGCGCCGTCGGGAGCCGTGACTTCGAAGCCCAGCAGCGACTCCCAGGTGGGAGATTCGCGCGCGTCACTCGCGTTGACGAGCTCCACCAGCGAATAGCCGCAAAGGTGATCCACCGAGGGCCCGAGCACTTCGCAGGTCACCACGCTGACCGCGCCCTTGACACGGCTTGCCGGCGGAGTGAACCGTGCCGTGCGCCCTTCCGCAATCAGGCTGCCATCGCCGATGACTGACCAGTGCCAGAACAGGTCTTCCTCAGCCGTCGCGGTTACGCCCAGGGTGCCCAAAACGTCCTCAGGTACCTCAAAATGCAGTTCCCCCTGGCCGTAGACACCGCTTACCAGCGGAGGCTCGACCGGAATCGCACCGCCCCCTGCCAGCAGCATCACCACCGCCTGTGCCGAGTTCCCCTCCGCAGTCGCGTCTGACTGGATGCGCTGCGCCACCATCGGGACGCCCCCTGCCCCCGGCGGCGTATAGACATGGCTCGCCCCGCCACTGCCGTCCTTCAGCTCGCCCAGTTTAGGCTCGAGCAGCTGCCAGCCCAGGGCGTTGGTAGCGCCATGACCCACAGCCTCCAAGGAAACCGCCTCGCCTCCCGGCGCGCGCGTTGACAGCAGCGGATCCAGCCGCAGCGGGTAGTAACGTACCAACAGGAAGGCACTGGCCTCGGCGGCTCGTCCGTCTTCGGTGTAGTGCGCGGTGACCGTGGTCATCAGCACCGGCGGTCCCTCAATCGGGTAATTGGCTGCGCTGAAGCGGCCACTCGACGATATCTCACCTTTCAACAGCGGACTGTTGATGCAGCTGGACGTCCAGCTTACATCTGTCACCGCTGAGCCGTCGCCCCGGCGTGCGGTGAAGTCCAACGACTCCATGATGTTGATGTCCGCCTGCGACGGCTCGATCCGCACATGGGTCCGGGTTGCCGCAAGGTTACCGAAGTAGGCGTAGTCACGGGGCCAGAAGGGATTACCCTCCACCAAAAACGTGTAGCCATCCGGTAGCAGCGCGTCCTTCAGCACGTCCACGTTGGCGTCGTTGACAAACGGTGACAGCTTCTCTGAGATGAAAAGCGACGCGGAGTAGCGCGGCACCCCATCATCCGCATCATTGGGAATCAGGTACGGGTAGTCCGCGCCTGGAAGCGTTCCACCGTCATCGTCCAGCGCCAGGAGTTTCATGAACACGAGAATCGCGCCATCGCCCGCGTTCTGCGCCCCTGGGACCCTGGCACCCGGAGCCGCCTGGGTGCAGATCACGAACCTTACCGGGTTGAGCGGCTGGTACCTGCCCGAATCCACCACGGCGAGTTCGTACGTGGTCTGATGCGCCGGCTGGTCACGCAGGTACTCCAGCAGATACTCGCCGATCACCCGCTGCTGCTCCGGGTCCGACACGAGGTCACAGACGGGGTCGCGGGCCTTGGATAGACCGATGGACACACGACCGGTATTGTCGCTATGGCTGTTGACCAGTTCCAGGTCGATGTCCATCCGCAACGCGGTTCCACCCCCGCGCTGGACATCTGAGTGACGTGCGTGGGACGCGGAGCAGTCGGCTTGGCGTTGCGTTTCCCAGAACGACCCGGCAAGGATGGGGATGCTGAGCCGGGCGGATACGCCGTTGCCTTCAGCAACCTCAAATGAGAGCACCGGTGCGCCGAATACCAGGGCGCTGAAGCCGATGTCACCCACCGTTCCACTGCACGGACTGATGAAGCGGGACGCGTTAAACGCGGCCGTGAACTGCTGTTCCAGCATCACATTGATACGGGTGCGGCTGAAGACAAATACCGCTCCCCATCCCAGTGTCACCTGGTAGTCCTTCAGAATTACCAGTAGTTCATTACGGGAATAGGTAGACACGATCGTTCTCCGGAATGGGAAGCACCAAACACACCCCTTACCCCAACCACAGCACCACGGACGTTCGAAAAGCGGTTGTCGTTTCCCCACCGTCGTAGCTGACGTGGGTATGCAGCCGAAAACTGGTGTTGGCACCCAGCGTGGCGAGCACGTCGCGAGGCAACTGTCCGTCCACGGCACCGGCAGCGAGTTCCTGCTCAGTGACCGGGGCCGCGTCCCTCACGATGTAATTCACCACTTCCCCTGAAAGCCCTACCCCCTCGATGCGCAGCGTGAGAAGCTGTCCGGCCGCCTGGAATGGCCATGCCGACACGTAGATCTCCGCGCCCTGGGGCGGAACGTCACCCATCGACAATCCAGGCTTTCCCTGTGCCTGCCGACATTGCGCGGGCTCGTAACGGTCCTGCGGCACGGGTCGAATCCGCAGCATGAAAGGGCGCGAGGTATGCACTCGCCCTTCTTCGGTGGTTACGCGATAGACGACCCGAAAGCGCTTCGATTCGCCGCCGATGTTCGGCGCGACTGCATGGGCAGGCGCCCGGAAGCGCAGCGGTCTTCCGGCTTCGTGTGGCGCGCTCGCCACGTACTGACCGCCATGCGGGTGGCCCTCCCAATGCACGGCAACAGACAACGCATCAGCGACAGCATCCGACTCCGGCACCTCGACGTACGCACCCTGGAAGGCATCCTCGCCCTTGAGATAGCCGCGCTTGTGGCCGTCCTCGTCCTCACCCTCCTGTTCCGACCGCTCGATGCGGGGCGGATCAAGCACCAGCGGCACCAGGATCTCGACTTCCAGCGGAAGCGCGCTCTCAGCGGCACCTTCGCGTGCGTACTGGTAGATCACCTGTACGTGTCGTCCCGCATTCACCAGCAGCCATTCCGGCTCTACGGGAATCAGCACCTCGCCGCATTCCAGATCCGCCGCCTGCACCCGTTGCCATTTCACCGTGCTGCGGGCAGCGGCACCGCCATCCCAGTACAGCATGAGGCCATCGCCGACCTCGGCAGACCAGTGCAGCGGCACGCTGACGGTGATTCCTTCGGGAAATGCGCCGGGATCCAATGGGCCGCCGGCGTGATCGTCAATGGCGGGTGCGGGCAAATAGGGTGACGAAGGCGGAAGCAGTGTGATGACCTGCACCTGCGAGGTGGCAACTTCCACGCCCGCGCGGACCACGTCATAGGACGTTTCCGCCTGCATGCCATACACGTTCCACAGCTCACCACTGTCCAGCGACCACGTCATCACGCGACCAATGTCGGCCTCACCCAGCTCAAGGCGCAACGCGGTGGGGGGCATGCCGTCGACTGGCACAAAGCGGAACGTCACTTGGTCGTTGGCCGCCATTCCGACATACGGCGCAGCCACCACCTGCGCGACCGGCGAGGCGTCCACCGGGTCGAGATGCAGGTCGTGCGCCTGTCGTATCTGGGGCACGGGAAGCAACGTGGAAAGCATGGCGTACTCCTGAAGCTGTCCAAGCCAGGAGCCATCACCCATCGTTTCGCGCCAGAATTCTCTCTGGCGATCACACACCGACACCCTGCCGACGCTCACCCGCGCCGGTAGTGGCCTCCCCCGAGGCGCACCGTGGTTCATGGCTGACGATACTGCGACGGCCCGAATGACGTGAAGCGGAAATCCGGACCGGGAGCGCAGACTATTCCCGCACTCATTAGCGCCGGGTGAAATTCGAGAACAAAAAGAAACTGCTTGCAAAAAAAAATTCGCCGCGCCTATGCTGGACACGCGGGGGAAATGCACATGCTTGCCAACATCCGGCGCGTAACGCCCGGACGGCGAAGCATGGCACTTCCTGTTGGTCAGACCAAGGGTCACGCCATGTCCGCATCCACGTCCGTCAATTCCAACGCCTTCAACTTCGCCAGCTATGTGCAGCATGGCGTGGATCCTCGAACCGGCCAGTACACCATTTCGCTGGCGCTGCCGGAAATCAAAAGCAGCGCACTGGCGGGTCCTTCAATGCCACTCACATTGGGCTTCAGCCCGATGAACACCGCCGACGTTGGCTTCGGCCAGGGCTGGACGTTCAACCTCACCGAGTATGACGTCAGGACCCGCATCCTCTCGCTTGGCTCAGGCGAGACCTTCAAGGTCACCGGCAGCGGAAGCCAGCCGGCCATCGCTGAAAAGAAACTGGACACCTTCCATTTCCACGAAGAGGGCGACGTTTTCCGCGTCGTGCATCGGTCGGGGACAACGGAAGTTCTGCAGAGGCCGATGGGCACGCTTTCGCTTGCGCGCCCGCAGAAAGTCGTTGGTGCCGATGGACGTGCTTTGATCCTGGGCTACACCCCGTTCGCGGGCGTTGAGCGGCTGGAGTCCATCCGTGACGATGCCCATGAACTGGTGCGCATCGAACGCGACAACGTGACGGAGCGGGTGCATATCCTGCTGTTTCCCGGCGAGGGGCCGGGGGGTGAAGCCGTCGCGCGCTTCACCCTGCACCTGGACGGCCAGCGAAGGGTCAGCCGGGTTGAACTGCCCATGGATGGCGCGTGCTGGCGGTTGAGCTACAAAACCCTTCACGGCTTCAACTGTCTGGATGAGGTGTGGACTCCGTGCGGGGCCCACGAGACCATCAGCTACGGGGGAGAGGGACATCTGTTTCCCGGTGCAGCGCGCGACCCTATTCCCCGAGTGACGCGGCACGAGGTGGATCCCGGCTTTGAGCAGGCCCCCATGATCGTGGAATACGAGTACTCCACGTCCAATTTTCTCGGCTATGGCGCCCTCAGCGCGTGGGACCCGGATGGTCTCGACAACCTGTACAACGTCACCGATGACACCTTCAGCTACTACTCCATCGCCAAACTGCTGTCGGACAGTGCGCCTGTGCGCCTGGTCAAGCGTACCTACAACCGCTTCCATCTGATGACCGAGGAATCCACCGCCCAGGGCAAGTGCCGCAAGCGGGTGGAGACGGACTACTTCTGCGACCTGCCGGAGAACAGGCACAAGCCGCTCAGCGAACAGCCCGCGATCTGCCAGCTGCCCATGCAGGTGAACACGGTGTGGGAAATCACTGACGACAGCCGCTTCAGCCGCACCGAGACCTCCGGCAAGCGCTTTGATGATCATGGCAATCTCATCGAGGAGATCAATACCGACGGCACGCGGGAAGTGACGGAGTACTACCCGGCAGAAGGCGAAGGCGACCGATGCCCGCGCGACCCGGACGGGTTCGTACGCACGGTCAAATCACGCACGGTTTACCCGGCCGAGACGCCAAATGGACATGCGCCGGTGCTGCGCACCGACTATACCTATCGCGGCATCCAGAGCCTGCCGTGGGACTACGGTACGTATTTCCTGGCAGAATCCTCCCAGGTGCTTGCCGTGGTCCAGGGTGATGAGCTGAAACGCATCGACACCGAGTACCACGAAGATGTGGATGATCTGCTGCGGTTCGGTCGCAATCGCGCTGTGACAGAAACCCTCAACGGCGCGGCCTCGGTGACGGCGTTCTGCTATGAGCGCCGTTTCAGCGACATTGCTGGCGAAGAAGTTCTGGCGACTACCGAAACCCTCACCGGCTTCGACAACACCCAGCAGTCGATCATGGCCGAATACTCCCTGCGCAGCGGCCAACCCAGAGTGATGCGCGGTCTGGAGGGCATCGAGGTCCGGCGCAGCTACGACGCACTGAACCGTGTTACCTCGGAGACGATTTCGCCCGGCACCGAGTTCGTTGCGCGCATCACCCATGAGTATCATCTGGTGGGAGGCGATGAAGACCCGCAGGCATGGAAGGTGACAACCGACCTGAGTGGCGTGAAGACAATGACGCGCCTGGACGGCCTGTCACGCACGGTGCTCGAGCGTCGCCAGGACGTTGATGCCACGTCGGCGGCAGGCGTGCCCATTAACGAGGCTCCATTCAGGGACATCTACCGGGCGCACTATGACGATCGGGGTGACCTGGAAAGCGAGGTGCATGTCGATTGGCTGCTGGGCGAGGACAGGCCCCTGACCACCACCTACGCTTACGATGATTGGGGCGAGGACCTGCGCACCACGCGTCCGGACGGTGTGGTGGAGGTCACCGAACGTTCGCCGTTCGGGACGGCGGGCCCGGTTGAGCGCAGCTGGCTGGAAAACGCAGGGAATCCGGATCTGAAGACGCAGCTTCGCGTCATTGCCTACAACCGCTTCGGCAAGGTCGACAGCGAAGAGTATCTGGATGACAGTGGCGAGGCCTTCTTCACGCTCCAACACATCTATGACGGGTTGGGACAGAGCATCGAACAGCACGAGCAGTTCGACGGACAGGAGCGGATCACCAAGACCCACTATGACGCCTGGCGCCGGGTACGTTCTGCCGTACTGCCCAATGGAACGGCCGTCAACCGCGTGTTTGCCGGGCACAGCAGCGACGAGCACCCGGTGGAACTGCGCGTCAAACCCTCCAACATCAATCTTCCCGAAGTACTGCTGGCCACGCAGACCTTTGATGGCTTGGACCGGCTTGTGAGTCGCACCGTCGGAGGCCGGACCCTGAGTCTCGATTACGAGGGCGGCAGGTTGATGCCCCGCTCGCGTACGACGCCCGCCGGCAAGCTTGTCGAGCTCAAGTACGAGGAACAGCTGGGTGAGGCCCCGCGTGAGATCACCGCACCGGACGACTGGGCGACCTTCACCTACGACAAGCAAAGCGGGGCGATGCTGGGCACACGCAACGCACGCGGGGAGCGCGGCTATGTGTATTCCCCGAGTGGCGAGCTCACCCAGGAGGTCTGGAAAGTCGAAGGACAGGAGGCCTGCACCAGCGATTTCCAGACGTCGCGTCTGGGCCGGTCGCTGACTCGGAAGGACCAGCTTCCCGGCACGAGCCGGCAGACGGTGACCACCTCTTGCCGTTACGACGCGGCCGGCCGTTTGGAATGGACCGAGCAAGGGGTGGTTCGTGCCCGGATCGAGTATGACGCGCTGGGACGGGTGTGGCGAACCACCACGCAGAATGTCATCACCCGGCAGGAACTGGTCACCGAGGTGGGCTACGACTGTTTCAGCCGGGAGATGCTGCGCACCTTGACCGTGGACGGCCAGGTCTTCCAGGTATCGCAGGAGTGGTCCGGTGACAGCCAGCTGTCCCGACGTACGCTCACGCAGGAAGGACGCGTGCGCCTCGATGAATCCTTCTACTATGACCGTCATTCGCGGCTGCAGCGGCACGCCTGCGAGGGCGACCTGCTGCCCCAGGACCGCTTGGGCAACCCGATCACCTCGCAGGTGTTCACCTACGACGACCTCGACAACATCACCCGATGCACTACGTTCTACGCGGATGGCTCTATGGATCCCGCGGTTTACGACTTTTCCGGGGTGGACCCTTGTCAGCTGATCAGGATCACCCACCGTCATGACGCATACCCGACGCCGGAAGAGTTTGCCTACGACGCTGATGGGAATCTGAGCAACGATCCGGAGGGTCGCACGCTCAGCTACGACAGCCTGGGTCGGTTGCTGTCCATGGGCAGCGCGCAAGGGACGCTGCATTACCACTACGACGGACACGGAGAGTTGGCGGGGGTTGTGAATCCCGATGGCACCGAGACGACGCGGTTCTATCAGGATTACCAGTTGAGCCATGAAGTGCGTGGTGAAACGGTCACGCATGTGCTGCACGCTGACGGTGTGCCGCTGGCTTACAGCGCCGGGAAAGAGATAAACCGGACCCGGCTGCTGTTGACCAATGCGGTGGCAACCGTCATTGCCGAGGCACGACAGTCTGAACTGGTGACGGCGGCCTATACCGCCTATGGGGAAAGCGACGGAACACTGGCATTCCTGCTGGGATTCAACGCAGAGCCCAGGCAGCACGGCTGGTATCTGCTGGGACGCGGCTATCGGGCGTACAACCCCTACCTGAAACGCTTCAACCGGCCCGATTCGGAAAGCCCGTTTGGACTGGGTGGGCTGAATCCCTATATGTATTGCCAGGGCAACCCGGTCGCATTCCAGGATCCCTCCGGCCACATCGTGCGTGACACACCGGAGTATTTCTATCCGCCACCGCCGCCTCCGCCGCCGCCGAAACCGAAGGGAGGCGGCTGGATGAAGTGGCTCGGCGTAGCGATTGCGGGTGTCTTCCTCGTCGTTTCCGCAGTGACGGCCCCTTGGTCATTGGGAGTCACCGCACCGGCCATGATCACCGCGCTGAAAGGTATGGCGATCCAAGCCGTCGGTCTGGCCATGCAGGTGATAGGCACGGTCACAGAAGATCCCACCCTGCAGATGGTGATGATGATCGGCAGCATGGCTGCGGGCGTTGTGGGCGGCATGGTGACAGCAAAGGGAGCCGCTGCCGGGAAGGCCCTCATCAAAAGCCAGAAGGCCGCGCAGATGAAGCCAATAACGTTGGGCAGGAACGCCAGTGTGCCAAGTGGGCCATCGCAGGCGACGAACTCGTTTGCCAAGGGTCCGGAGTTCTCGCCGCGTGGGAACTTCGCTAATTTCACCATGGTACCGCGGGTGAGCCGGGTGCCTGGCGTGGGAACTCCTACCCACTTCATCAACACGCGCTTCAGCGGCACCAAAGCGCCGGCCAATCTGTTTGCGTTCGCCAAGGTGGGAGGTTCTCCGCGATCGCTGCCTCAGGTGAGTACGCCTGCCAGAGGCGTTGATCTGGCGGGGTGGACCCAGACGAACAAGATCGGGCGGCGTGCGTACCAATTTGCGTAGGTGGGGGGTGTGAGGTGGCGTCCGGTGGGGTCATGCCCTACCGGACGTTGCGTTGTTATCGGCGGTCGACTGTCGTGCGACTCTACCGGTTGGAATTTACCGGTTGGGTTTCATTGGTTGGGGTTCACCGGTTGGGATTCAGGTGCCGGCGTCGACCAAGGCATGGTCGAGGAGCCGGTAGTTGTGGTGCACGATGCCCTCGGGAAGCGGGTCGTGGGTGATCATGATCAGGCTGCGCTCACCCAACGCGGCCACCATGTCCTGCAGCAAGGCCTGAGCCGTATCGACATCCAGTCCTTCCGTCGGCTCATCCAATAGCAGTATCGGCGCATTGCGCAGCAGCGCCCGCGCCAAGGCCAACCGTCGGGCCTGCCCGGCGGACATGGTTGCGCCGTTCTCGCCGACCCAGGCGCTCAAGCCGCCAATGCCTTCGGCCCACGCCTGCAGGCGCACATCGGCCAGCACGCGCCACAGGCGCTCATCACTTGCAGTGACATCTCCCAGGCGCAGGTTATCCGCTACGGTGCCCGCGAAAACGGGCGCGTTCTGCGGCAGCCATGCGATCTTCCTGTGCCATTCGGATTGCGCGACCGTGCGAACATCCACATCGCCATAGCGCACGCTGCCGGATTCAGGGTCCCACAATCGAAGCATCAAGGCGGAAAGCGTGGTCTTGCCGCTGCCGCTGTCCCCGCGCAGCGCAATACGCTCACCCGGGGACACGCGCAGGTTCACGTTTTGCAGCAACGCCCTGCCCTGCCCCGGCCAGCGGAAGCAGACGTCGCGCAGTTCCAGGACGGCCGCGCCGCTTGGCAGCGCTACCGGCACGGCAGCGTCAACCACGCTGCTGTCCTGATCTACGATGCTTTCCAACCGCCCTGCGGCCACGCGGCCGCTCAACCACGACTGCCACGCCAGCCCGATGCCGGCCCACAGTTCAATCAGCGCCACAGTGAGAAACACCAGCGCCGCCGCGTAGGCGGCATCCACCGTGCCGTGTTCGAATGCACGCAGCGCCAGCCAGATCATCGCCACCAGCCCCACCGAGGCGCAGAGCCCATGCAGCGCGTTGCCCGCCACCAACCTCCAACGGCGGCGACGGTCGCGCGAGCGCAGCTGCTTGGCTGCCACGTTGACCCGCTGCTGCCAGTGGTCGCGGGCGTGCAGCGCGGTCAGGTCGGCTGCGCCTTCCAGCCCTTCAAACGCCTGTGTGCGCAGCTGTGCACGGTGCAGCGCGCGGTCGCGCTCATGCGCGCCGGCACCGCGTACAGTGAACCACGGCACGCCCAGCCCGATCACCAGTGCCAGCACCGCCAGCAGCAAGGCCGCCGGTGGGTAGATCAAGGCCGCCGAGCCAACCGCAGCCAGCGACACCCCACCCAGTGCGATCAACGGCCCGATGGCGCGCACCAGCAGGCCGTCCACCTCATTGATGTCGCTCAACAGCCGCGCCAGGAGTTCACCGGTGCGAACGCCAGCCAACTTGGCCGGAGCCAGCGGCAGCGCGCGACGGAAGAACCACACGCGCAGGTCGCGGGCAATGCGCAGGGTGACGTCGTGACCGACCAGCTTCTCGAAATAGCGCGACACAATCCGCGCCATGGTCAGTCCGCGAATGCCGGCCGAGGGCGAGAAGAAATTGAAACCACTGCCCAACCCTGCGGCACCGGCCAGCGCGGCGGCGGTGAGGAAACCACCAGACAGCCCCAGCAACGCGGTGCCGGCCAGCATGGTGGTCCACAGCAGCAACACGGTCAGCAGCAGGCGGCCACGGTGGCGGGCGAACACCTGTTTCAAGCCATCGGTGCGTGCGGCGCTCATGCCTGCGCCCCCCACTTCGGGGCGGCCAGTGTCGTCAGTTCCAGGCGCGTATCCGCCCAACGCATTGCCACCTCGCTGTGCGTGGCGATGACCACGCTGCGGTCGCGCGCGAAGGCGGCCAAGGTCTGCAACAACGCCATCTCGGTATCCGGATCGAGGAAGGCGGTCGGTTCGTCCAGCAGCAGCAACTGCGGGTCACGCAGCAGCAACCGCGCCAATCCGATGCGCCGCGCTTCACCTCCGGACAGGCCAAAGCCGCGCTCACCGATGACGGTATCCAGTCCCTGCGGCAACGCATGCGCGAAACGCATCACCTGCGCAGCTTCGGCCACGGCAAGCAGACGCGCATCCGTGGCACCGGGATCAGCCAGGCGCAGATTGTCGGCAATGCTGCCGTGGAAAAGATAAGGCCGCTGCCCGGCGTAGCCGACTTCCAGCCCCGGCCGCAGCACGATGCTGCCACCTTCCGGTGGCAACCACCCGGCCAACGCCTCAAGCAGCGTGCTCTTGCCGCTGCCGCTGGGGCCAACCAGTGCCAACCGCTGGCCGGCCTCGATCTGGAACGAGAGCCGTTCAATCACGTTGTGCGGTGCGCCCAGCGGACGCAGCACCACGTCGCGCACCACCACCGGTGGCGCATGCTGCACGGCCAGTTCCGGTGCACGCGGCACAGCCGCCGTACCGTTGGCCGCTGGCGCATCCGGCAGTTCGCCCAGCAACCTTTCCACTTCCGCCGCAGCCGCCAAGGCATTGGCGCGGTCGTGGTAATGCGCGGCCAGCCGCCGCAACGGCGCATAGAACTCCGGGGCCAGCAGCAGGCAGAACATCCCCGCGCCCAGCGTGGGCACCGTGGCATGCAACGACATCAGGCCGAGATAACTCAGGCCCAGGTAAAGCGCCACCATCGCCACGCTGACTGACGCAAAGAATTCCAATACGGTGGAAGAAAGGAAAGCAATGCGCAGCACCTTCATGGTGCGCTCGCGCACACCTTCGGCCGCGGCCGCAACGCCTTCCAGCTCAGCCTCCCCCCGCCCGTAAAGGCGCAGCAGCCCCAGCCCTTTGATACGGTCGGCAAAGTGCCCGCTCATGCGGGCCAGTTCACCCAGCTGGGCGCGGCCGGCGGCTTCCGCCCCCCAGCCCACCAGCATCATGAAGAACGGCACCAGCGGTGCGGTACATATAAGAATGACCGCAACCACCCAGTCCACCCAGGCCACGGCGGCAGCGATCAGCAGCGGCACCACCACCACTTCAATCCGCACCGGCTGGTAGCCGGAGTAGTAGTTTTCCACGGCATCTGCGTGGGCCAGCATCAGCTCGCCCAATTCGCCGGTTCGCTGCTGGCGCAGCCACAACGGGCCCCGCCCCAGCAGCCGGGTGTACACCCGCTCGCGCAGCGTCAGCCGGGCGGCGTCAGCCACATCACCCGCCGCCGCCTGGGTGGCGCTGCCCAGCAGCGCGCGTACCGCCAGCACGGCCAGCAGGCCCAGCAGCACCGGGCCCACCTCCGCCAGCGGACGGTGTTCCACCAGTACCGCCTGGATCAGCCAGGCAATGGCGGCCGCCTGGCCGATCAGCAGCGCCCCGGACGTACAGATGCACAGAGCGGCCGCCCGCTGCCGGCCCCGAACTGTGACGGCAAGCCCATTCAGCCATGCCAGACGCTGGCGGCGCAGGGTGGAAGTCTCGATGGGGGGCGCGTCGGGAGATATGCTCAAAATGGATCACTGGCGGCCATCGGGGCGATGCCAGACATTGTAATAGGGTCTGGCGCAAGCTCCCGGTGCGGCACGCGGTCGCAGGGGGATGTGTACCTTCGCGCTCGCTGAATGCCGCTTCATTGATCTGAATCAAGGCTCGTAGAAGTTGCCGGTCACAGAATTCATCACGTAGACCCCTTCCCGCCACCCCAAAACGGCAAAACCCCCCAACGAGGTAGCCAGGCCATGATTGATTCGACAGTCGTAGAGCTGTCGCGGCTGCAATTTGCTTTGACCGCGATGTACCACTTCCTTTTTGTTCCCCTCACGCTTGGCCTGTCCTTCATGGTGGCCATCATGGAAAGCGTGTACGTCATGACCCGCAAGCAGGTCTGGCGTCAGATGACCCTGTTCTGGGGCACGCTGTTCGGCATCAACTTCGCCATCGGTGTCGCCACCGGCCTGGTGATGGAATTCCAGTTCGGCATGAACTGGTCGTACTACAGCCACTACGTGGGTGACATCTTCGGTGCTCCGCTGGCCATTGAAGGCCTGATGGCGTTCTTCCTGGAAGCCACCCTGATCGGCCTGTTCTTCTTCGGCTGGAAGCGGCTGAGCCCGGTCAAGCACCTGGCGGTGACCTGGTTCATGGCGCTGGGCACCAACCTTTCCGCGGTGTGGATCCTGATCGCCAACGGCTGGATGCAGAACCCGACCGGTGCGGTGTTCAACCCGGAAACCATGCGCATGGAAGTGGTGGACTTCGCTGCCGTGCTGTTCAATCCGGTGGCCCAGGCCAAGTTCGTGCACACGGTGAGTGCCGGCTACGTGACCGGTGCGATCTTCGTGATGGGCATCAGCGCGTTCTACCTGCTGCGCAACAAGCACAAGGACATGGCCCGCCGTTCGTTCGCGGTGGCCGCCGCCTTCGGCCTGCTGAGCTCGCTTTCGGTGGTGGTGCTGGGTGACGAAAGCGGTTATGCCGCCAGCGAACACCAGAAGATGAAGCTGGCCGCGATTGAAGCAATGTGGGAAACCGAGCGCGCCCCGGCCGACTTCACCGCCTTCGGCATTCCGAACCAGACCACCCAGAGCAACGACTTCGCAATCAAGATCCCGTATGTGAT
Organism: Stenotrophomonas sp. 278; assembly: GCF_003935715.1. Lineage (GTDB taxonomy): Bacteria > Pseudomonadota > Gammaproteobacteria > Xanthomonadales > Xanthomonadaceae > Stenotrophomonas > Stenotrophomonas maltophilia_AH. Next base: position 44,147 of record NZ_RHPP01000009.1, read on the forward strand.
GGGCCTGATCGCCACGCGTTCGTTGAACCAGCCGATTCCCGGCATCCTGGAACTGGTGGAACGCGCCGAACACCGCATCAAGGGGGGGCAGCTGGCCTACGGGGCGCTGGAGCGCATCCGCAAGGACAAGAACGACCTTGAAGCGCGCGAGATGTTCGACCGCCACTGGCAGGACCTGGGCCATGGCCTGCTGCTGAAGCGCTACCGCGACGACATCCTCAACGCCACCCCGGAAGAGATTTCCAAGGCGGCGATGGACACCGTGCCGCGCGTGGCTCCGCTGTTCTGGACCTTCCGCATCATGGCGGCGCTGGGCTTCTACCTGATCGCCTTCTTCGCCCTGGCCTTCTACTACTCGTGCCGCAACACCTTCCACGAGAAGCGCTGGTTCCTGAAGCTCGCAGTGTGGAGCATGCCGGCCCCGTGGATTGCGATCGAATGCGGCTGGTTCGTGGCCGAGTATGGCCGTCAGCCGTGGGCGGTGGACGGCGTGCTGCCGACCTTCTACGCCGCTTCGGGCCTGGCGCTGCACGAAATCCTGACCACCCTGGCGGTGTTCACGGTCACCTATACGATTCTGCTGGTGATTGAAGTGAAGCTGATGCTGAAGGCGATCCGTACCGGACCGGCCGACATCCTTCCTTCGCTGCAGCCCGACCGCAAGCCGCTTACCCCCATTGCCGCCGCACCGGCTCCCGGTCAGGCATAAGGCAGGAGACACACCATGGAAATTCTTGGACTTGATTACACCACGCTGCGCGTGATCTGGTGGCTGCTGCTGGGCATCCTGCTGGTCGGCTGGGCGGTGATGGACGGCTTCGACCTGGGCGTGGGCACCCTGCTTCCGTTCGTGGCGAAAACCGATGATGAGCGCCGGCTGGTGATCAACACCGTCGGCCCGGTATGGGAAGGCAACCAGGTCTGGCTGGTGCTGGGCGGTGGCGCGATCTTCGCCGCCTGGCCGCCGCTGTACGCGGTGAGTTTCTCGGGCTTCTACCTGGCGATCTTCGCCATGCTGTTCGGCTTGATCCTGCGTCCGGTGGGCTTCAAGTACCGCAGCAAGATGCCGAGCCAGCGCTGGCGCAACAACTGGGACTGGGTGCTGTTCGTGGGCGGTCTGCTGCCGGCACTGATTTCCAGCGTGGCGGTGGGCAACGTGCTGCTGGGCGTGCCGTATCACTTCGATGACAGCATGCGCATTTTCTACACCGGCACGTTCTTCGGCCTGCTGACCCCGTTCGCGCTGATTGCCGGCCTGGTCGGTGTGTCGATGATGGTGTCGCACGGTGCCGCCATGCTGGTTCTGAAGACCGACGGCCCGGTGGCCGAGCGTTCGGCCCGCTACGGCAGCATCGCCGCGATCCTCAGCTTCGTGCTGTTCGCTGCGGCCGGTGTGTGGGTGGCCTTCGGCCTGCCGGGTTACCAGATCACCTCGCAGGTGGTGACCGATGGTCCGACCAACCCGCTGCTGAAGACGGCGGAGATCGGCGCGGCCGCAGGCGGCTGGATGCGCAACTACAGCAGCATGCCGTGGACCTGGATCTTCCCGGTGCTGGGCCTGGGCGGTGCGCTGGCCAGCGCGGTGCTGCTGCGCAAGCGTCGTGGCATGGCGGCCTTCCTGGCCTCGGGCACCTCGATTGCCGGGATCATCCTGACCGTAGGTTTTGCGATCTTCCCGTTCCTGCTGCCCTCCAGCAGCCAACCGAGCGGCAGCCTGACGGTGTGGGACAGCTCGTCCAGCCACCTGACGCTGTTCATCATGCTGGTGGCGACGATCATCTTCCTGCCGATCATCATTGCCTACACCAGCTGGGTCTATCGGGTGATGAAGGGCAAGACCACGGCCGAAGACATGGCCGACAACCCGAACGCATATTAATGTAGAGCCGGGCTTGCCCGGCTAAAGGAGAACGATCATGTGGTATTTCGCCTGGATTCTCGGCACCGGCCTGGCCTCGGCCGCGGCCATCCTCAACGGCATGTGGTACGAAGCCCGCGAGCAGGGCACCGCCGATTGACCCACCCCGTAGAGCCGGGCTCTGCCCGGCTCCGCACAATCGAACCACCCACGTAGTGCCGGGCCATGCCCGGCAACCGTGAAATAAAACTTGCCGATAACACCTTCACACCGTATCCTTGTCGGCTCCTTCGGGGTGTAGCTCAGTCTGGTAGAGCGCTACGTTCGGGACGTAGAGGTCGCAGGTTCGAATCCTGTCTCCCCGACCATCCAATGGTCACATTCAAGCCTGGAAGACGAAAGTCCTCCGGGCTTTTTTGTACCCAACTGCCGTCGCCGGTGCCCTTCGGGCCGTAGCACGCCCGGTAGCGTCGGTCGCAAGACGACGCCCCTGAAACAATCACCATTCGGTAACGCATGACCCGGATCGAAGCGGGCCATGGATTCCACGCGCGCCGAACCCGCCATTGCACCGGCCCAAGCAATCTACGAACCACCCTCGGACCAATAAATCCCCCTCGCTTCTCACCTGCCCTACTCTGGGCTGCAGCCACTGCGAGGCCGCTTGCCAGACAGTTGCCCCTGCGCCTATTCTCAACCTGCGGGGGAAATGCGAACGCGGACCAGCCGCCGGAGACCCAACATCCGGCCTCGGCACTGCGTTGCAGTTTCCAGAGGTAATCCTCATGAAATGCGCTAAACGCGTCCCTTACTGTCGCAGCATTATCAATCGGCACAGCCCCCTGATCCTTGCTGCCCTCTGCGTGCTCACCGGGTGCGGTACTTTGCCCACTCCATCGACATCAGAGTCTGATGGAAAAAACAGACCACTCAGCAATTCGCAGACACTTGAGATAACAGGAGGTGAATCTTTACTGGCGTACCATTATTGGCCACTGCAACTGCTTTCCTGTGACGATTTCAATCAAATAGGCCGAAGCACGTGGATAAGCACTGAGGGGTTTCACTTCCATTGCGTCCACGCCAAACTTGCGGGAATCCCCGCAAGATCCCAATTCATTCGCTACCTTGTGCCTGATAAGTGGGGACAGGAGATGAAGTTGGTAGTAGCACCCGCCGAATCGGCACTGACCCGGATCAAGGTTTACGAGAGCCGCTATTACGACGCAGGAGCCTCCTATCTTTACTTGAACGAAACCAAGCTGATTATCCGGCCGGACGACAGCTGGTTGGCGCATGGGAGCTGCCTACAAAAAGTTCTGGCGGGCTGGAGAGAGGGGCGGGTCCTTTGCGCTGACGTGATCTTTACCGACGAGCCTCAACAAACTGCCGGCTCAGTCATTCTCTCGCACTGGAAAACCAACTTGCCGTGCACGTTTGCGGTACCCAAGAGCACGGTGGCGCGCAGGCAATATCATTCCCTGGACGTGAAGGAAGGAGATGAAGACCACGACAACCCATGGGGACCGTGCTCCGCTAACACCACGCACTCCCTTCAACTGGAAAATGCTCCTTCCGCAGTCCGAATACTGCTTACCGACGACCCCGGATGTGACAAAGATATGGAAGGAAACGAATTCTGGATCGAACTGCGGACGACCGCCAAGAGCGTGACCTTCAACGCTATTCCGTTGGATGAGCTCATGACTTACCAGCCGGGCTCCATTGTTCGGCCCGGGCTGCAGCTGGTGGGCTCCTACCTGATGCATGGCAAGTCTGCGCAACGGAATCTTGGGTGCGCCAAGGTTACGACTTCTGCCGCTCCGCCCGCGCCTTGAGTAGCGCTTGATCTCTGAAGCCTGGAGGGCGATGCTCCTTCGGGCTTTTTTTGGAGTGAAGCAGCCGGGCGAGCCCGGCTCTACGGGGCACAGGTACAATTGCGCCATGACTACTCCCCCACCCCACAGCGCGTCCCTGCTGCACGGACGCGTGCTGGCGTTTGCCGCCATTCTGCTGGCTGCCGTAAACCTGCGTACGGCCGTCACTTCTGTCACCCCGCTGCTGGACCTGCTCGGCCGCACCTTCGGCTTTGGCACAACCATGACCGGTGTGCTGGGCATGCTGCCCACGGCCTCGTTCGCGCTGTTCGGCATGGCTACGCCGATGCTGGCCCGCCGCTTCGGGCTGGAGCGCACCGCCCTGCTCGCCATGGGTCTGGCCGCCGCCGGCTTGGTGCTGCGCTCCTGCTCGGTCGGCATCACCAGTCTGCTGTTCGGCTCCATCGTTGCGCTGGCTGGCATGGGCATTGGCAACGTGGTGGTGCCGCCGCTGGTGAAGCGCTACTTCGCCAACCGCGTCGGCACCGTCAGCACGCTGTACATCACCGTGCTGCAGCTGGGCACCATGCTGCCCGCCCTGCTGGCCGTGCCGCTTGCCGAACAGGCGGGCTGGCGGGTGTCGCTGGGCATCTGGGCGCTGCTGGCCATTGCCGCCGCCCTACCCTGGTTGATGCTGGCCCGCCGCCGGCCGCACCCGGATCCGCTGGAGCCGGCCGTTGATGCCGGTGCACAGCCACATGGCAAGGTCTGGCGCACGCCGTTGGGCTGGGGCATGTCGCTGATGTTCGGCATGACCTCATTGATGACCTATTCGATGTTTACCTGGCTGCCGCGCATCGTGGTGGAAGCCGGGGCCACGCCGGGGTTTGGCGGGCTGATGGTGGCGGTGTTCGCTGCGCTGGGATTGCTGCCTTCGCTGACCATGCCGGCGCTGGCGGTGCGGTTGCGCAATCCCTTCCCGCTGGTGCTGATCGGGGTGGGCGCGTTTGTGATCGCGTTTGCGGGGCTGTTGTTCGCGCCGATGAAGGCACCCTGGTTGTGGGTGGCGCTGCTGGGGGGGGGGCCCTCTACCTTCCCGTTGGCGTTGACGCTTATTAACCTGAGAACGCGTACGCCGGCCGGCTCGGCGGCGCTGTCGGGGTTCATGCAGGGGGTGGGCTACAGTTTCAGCTGCCTTGGGCCGCTGTTGTTTGGGTGGCTGCATGATGTGAGTGGTGGGTGGGTGTTGCCGTTCGGGTTCCTTGGGGTTTGTCTGTGTGTGTTGCTGGGTGCGTCTTGGGTGGCGTGCAAGCCGCAGAAGTTGGAAGACCATTGGTGAGGGTGTATCGACCAACGGTCGATACCTACCGGTGGCGCGTGTACACACACCGTAGGCATCACCTGACGTAGCGTGTCCAAAACTGACCTGAGTGGCAGGTCAGTGACCCGGACCCGTGGGAGCGGTCCGGTCTGGCTGAACTGCTTCAGGGTGTATCGACCCCCGGAACAGCGCCGTGGCGGCGGCCGGAAGGTCTTGGTAATCAACAGCTTGACCAGTTTTCTGCGTCCGTTGGCCGGATTGCGGACTACCTTCCGTGTGTTAACGATTTGTGCGCATATGAGAAATCGGGCACGATTGGCATGTGATGTGCGTCACACTTTTCGCACACCGACATTTTTGAAAGGACGCTCTGGGGGCTCCATGTACAACCACCGGCCGCTGACGCTTGCCGTCAGCCTGGCATGCGCCACGCTTTGCCTTTCCGCCCCGGTTTCGGCCGCGACCCGCGCCGAACACCTGGCCGAAATCAGCCAGTACCGCGACCAGGCCCATTGGCTGGATGCGCTGGCGGCGATCGAACGCGCCCAGGCTGACATTCCGAACGACGACCTGCTGTACCGCCTGCAGGTGCTGACCCTTTCGGATATCGGCAACGCGCACCGTGCCTGGCAGCTGTACCAGCAGCGCCCGGAGCTGTTTGACGACGCGCAGAAGCAGCGATTTGAAGCCAACTACCTGGCCAAGCGGGTGGGCTGGAGCCTGGCGTACGCGACCAGCGAAGACACCCGCCTGGACGAAGCCGAAGCAGCGCTGGCGCAGATGGACGCCATGCTGCAGCGTGACGGCCTGACCGCCGCGACCGCGCCGCTGCGTGTGCGCTACGATCGCCTGATCCTGCTCAACCGCCTCAGCCGCCATGCCCAGGTGCGCGACGAGTACCGCGCCCTGCTCGCTGAAGGCCACCTGGTTCCGGACTACGTGAAAGCAGCGGTCGGCGATTCGCTGATGGCCACCCAGCATCCGGCCGAAGCCATTCCCGTCCTGGAAGCGGCGTTGAAAGCCGACCCAGGCCAGAGCGAGGTGCATTCGGAACTGGCTTACGCCTACCTGGAAGACGAGCAGCCCTACGAGGCGATCAACCTGCTGAAGAAGTGGAGCGCGGCCGAACCGGCCTGGCGCTGGGCCAATGGCGCGCGTGCGCCCTACGCCAACTGGCCGCGCTACGAGGCCGACCTCAACCTGGCGATGGTGCGTGCCTACACCGGCGACCTGCCGACCGCCCAGCGCGATCTGGAAGCGATGGTGGAAATGGCCCCGGGTAACGGCGGCACGCAGTCCTCGCTGGGCAACGTGTACATGATGCGCGGCTGGCCGCGACGCGGGCTGGAACGCTACGGCATGGCGACCACGCTGGACCCGCGCGACGTGTCCGCGCGCATCGGCCAGATTGATGCCTATGTGGAACTGCAGCGCGACGACCTCGCCCGGCCGATCCACGATTCGCTGCTGGAGGCTTATCCGAACCAGCCCTCGGTGCAGCGCATGGACCGCGCCTGGCGCGCACACCGTGGCTGGCAGCTGCATGCCTACGCCGAAGGTGGCCGCAGCGAAGGTGGCGGTGGCGCGTCGCCATTGGGCAACAACGACGGCCGCTATGGCGTGGAAGTGCAGTCGCCGATTCTGGACGACCGCTGGCGGCTGGTGGCCTTCGCCGACCGCCGCAGCGTGGACTTCCAGGACCAGACCATCAACCCGCTGCGACTGGGTGCCGGTACGCGCTACCGCTTCGGCCAGCTGGATGCGGAAGCCTTCGTCAACCGCGCCAACGACGATGTGGGCGATACCGGCCTGAGCGGCGGCATTGGCTGGCAGTTCAACGACCGCTGGCATGCCGGCATCACCGCCGCGCGCAATGACGCCGACGCCTCGATGCAGGCGCGCGTATCCGGCATCACCGCCAACAGCGTGGCGGTGGCGGTGGACTACCACCGCAGCGAGCGTACCCAGTGGAGCATTGGCGGCAGCCAGTACCGCTACGACGACGGCAACCGCCGCGACACGGTCACCACCAGCATCCAGCAGCGCCTGCTGACCCGCCCCACCGTGCTGCTGGACGGCCTGGGCAGCGTGTACGCCAGCCGCGGCAGCCTGGATGACGTGCCCTACTTCAATCCTTCTGAAGATCGCTCGGTGGAGATCGGGCTGCGCGTGGACCAGCAGCTGTGGCGGCATTACGAGCGCCACTTCCGCCATCGCCTGACCGTTTCGGTGGGCAACTACTGGCAGCAGGGCTATGGCAGCGCGCTGATTCCCTCGGCCGAGTACCGGCACGAATGGCAGCTGGCCGACGGCCGCATTTTCGAATATGGCGTGAGCTGGTCGCGACCGGTCTACGACGGACAACGTGAACGACACATCGGCTTCGACGCCGGTCTGCGCTGGGGGCAATGAGATGCGACACATGGACTTGAAGCGCTTCATCACCATTGCCCTGCTGGGCCTGCTGGCAGTGCTGGGCAATGCACAGGCGCAACCGGTGCCGGCACAGCTGCCCGCCCGCGTTCTGGATTCGGCCGACAACGGCCTGCTGGTGCTCAGCTACCACGACGTGCGCGACGACGTGGCGGTGAAGGGCGACCCGGACGCGTATGCGGTGAGCACGCAGAACTTCGCCGCGCACCTGGACTGGCTGGCCGCGCATGGCTACCACCCGGTGTCGCTATCGCAGCTGATCGCCGCTTCGCAGGGCGGTGCGCCGCTGCCGCCGAAGCCGGTGCTGCTGACCTTCGATGACGGCCTGCGCAGTGTCTACACCAAGGTGTTCCCGCTGCTGCGCGCCTACAACTACCCGGCGCTGGTGGCGGTGATCACCGACTACGTGGACATGGCCCCGGGCCGCACCATCGACTATGGCTACCGCCCGTTCGGCCATGACGACTTCCTGACCTGGGCACAGGTGCGCGAGATGCAGCGCAGCGGGCTGGTGGAGCTGGCCAGCCACACCGACAACCAGCACCACGGCGTGCAGTCCAACCCGCAGGGCAACCAGACCCCGGCGGTGATCACCCGTACGTACTTCCCGGCTACCGGCCAGTACGAGACCGCGCAGCAGTACGAGAACCGTCTGCGCACCGACCTGGCGCTGAGCGTGAAGCGCATCCGCGACAACGTCGGGGTCAGCCCGAAGGCGATCGTGTGGCCGTATGCGGCCTACAACGCGCTGAGCAACAAGATTGCCGAAGACCTGGGCATGCCGGTGTCGTTCGACCTGGAAGGCCGCAGCACGCCGGTGACCCGCGACCTGCACGGCCTGGCGCGCCTGCTGGTCACCGGCAACCCGACCGTGACCAACATGGCCTATGAACTGCGCCGTGACGTCGAACGTGACGGCGTGCGTGCACTGCAGATCGACCTGGATGCGGTGTACGACGCCGACCCGGTGCAGCAGGGCAAGAACCTGGACGCGCTGATCGAGCGCGTGAAAACGGTGGGCCCGACCCATGTGTTCCTGCAGGCCTTCGCCGACCCGGACGGCAATGGCTCGGCAGATGCGCTGTACTACCCCAACCGACACCTGCCGATGCGTGCGGACCTGTTCAACCGCGTGGCGTGGCAGCTCAAGACCCGCGCCGGGGTGAAGGTCTATGCGTGGCTGCCGGTGCTGGGCTTCGAACTGAAGGATCCGGCGATCCGCAAGGCGCTGGCGATCGAGAGCCCGGAAAGCGACGGCATCTTCCGTCTGGACTTCACCAACCCGAAGGTGCGTCACATCATTGACGACATCTACGAAGACCTGGCGATCAACTCGTACTTCGAGGGGCTGCTGTTCCACGACGATGCCTATCTGCGCGATACCGAGCTGAGCAACCTGCCGCAGGAAGGCACCGACGGCGCACGCACCCAGGCGTTGATCGACTTCACCCTGGAACTGCGCAATGCCGCGCAGCGCTGGCGGCCGAAGCTGGCCACGGTGCGCAACCTGTACGCGCAACCGGTGCTGCAGCCGCAGAGCGCCAGCTGGTTCGCGCAGCGCCTGGACCTGTTCAACAAGGCGTATGACCACACCGCGCTGATGGCAATGCCGTGGATGGAAGGCAGCCGCAATCCCGAGAAGTGGCTGGACCGGCTGGTGGTGGCGGTGCGCGAACACGACCCGCAGCTGAGCCAGACCATGTTCGAGCTGCAGACCGTGGACTGGCGTACCCAGAAAGCCATTCCGGGCGAGCGCCTGCGCGCGCAGATCCGCCGGCTGCAGGCGCAGGGCGTGCGCCATTTCGCCTGGTACCCGGATGATTTCATCGCCGGCAAACCGTCGACCAAGGACGCGCGTGCGGCGATGTCGACGCGCAACTTCCCGTATCCGGAGAAGTGAGGCCCCGCCATGCACCCCTTCGTCTATCTCCTGTTCCAGTTCGCCTTCTTCTATCCGATGGTGATGGCGTTCTTCTGGATGTCCGGCGGGCTCTATTACTTCTTCCGCCGCGAGCGCAAGGCGCGTGACCGCGACAACCCGCCGCCGATGGACCACTACCCGTTCGCGTCGATCCTGATTCCCTGCCACAACGAATCGGACAACCTGGAAGACACACTCGGCGCGGCGCTGGCGCAGAAGTACCCGGACTTCGAGGTGATCGCCATCAACGATGGCAGCCGCGACGACACCGGTGCACGCCTGGACGTGCTGGCCGCCAAGCACCCGCGCCTGCGCGTGGTGCACCTGGACCGCAACCTGGGCAAGGCCAATGCGCTGCGCATGGGCGCGCTGGCGGCGCGCTCGGAGTACCTGGTGTGCATCGATGGCGATGCGATGCTGGAGGAATACGCCACCCACTGGATGGTCTGGCACCTGACGTCCGGACCGCGCGTGGGCGCGGTGACCGGCAACCCGCGCATCCGCAACCGCTCCACCCTGCTGGGCCGCCTGCAGGTGGCCGAGTTCTCCTCGATCATCGGCATGATCAAGCGCGCGCAGCGCGTGTACGGTCGCATCTTCACCATTTCCGGGGTGATTGCCGGCTTCCGCCGCACCGCCCTGCACCGCATCGGCTACTGGGCCGACGACATGGTGACCGAGGACATCGACATCAGCTGGCGCCTGCAGCTGGACCACTGGGACATCCGCTACGAACCCAACGCGCTGTGCTTCATTCTGATGCCGGAAACCCTGAAGGGTCTGTGGCGGCAGCGCCTGCGCTGGGCCCAGGGCGGCGTGGAAGTGCTGCTGCGGCATGGCCGTTCGTTGTTCAGCTGGCGCAAGCGGCGCATGTGGGGCGTGCTGCTGGAGTACATCCTGAGCGTGTTCTGGGCTTACACCATGCTGGCGATCGTGGTGTTGTGGGCACTGGGCAAGTTCATGCCGCTGCCCAACGAGCTGTACATCGCCACGCTGCTGCCCCAGTGGCATGGCGTGATCCTGGCGCTGGTGTGCCTGCTGCAGTTTGCCAGCAGCCTGATCATCGACCGCCGTTACGAAACACATATTGGACGCAACTACTTCTGGGTGATCTGGTACCCGATGGCGTACTGGCTCATCAGTCTGTTCACGACCCTGGTGGCCCTGCCCAAGACGCTGTTCAAGCGCCGTGGCAAGCGGGCTGTGTGGGTCAGTCCTGACCGGGGTATCAAATGAACACCACGCCCAAATCCAGCCGCCGTTTCGACTCGCGCCTGATCCGCAAGTCGCGCAACCAACCGCGCCTGCAGCGCACCGCCTGGGGCTTCGTGACCCTGGCGTTCTGGGGCTTCTACTTCTACCTGTGGGCTCCGCTGGTGACCGCGATTTCGTGGCTGCTGGGCGGGCACCTGGCGTGGCTGCAGCTGTATGAGTACAAGCAGAGCATCGACCCGTTCCTGGTGATCGCGTTGCCGATCATGCTGGTGTGCTCGGCGGTGCTGCTGATCGCCTGGGCCGAGTACAACCGCTTCCGCTTTGCCGGCAAGGAACGACGCAACCCGCGCCAGGACGTGACCCGCGAGGAGATGGCCCGCGAGCTGGGTGCGAGCCCGGCGCTGGCCGCCGAGCTGCTGTCCGGCAAGGCCTTCACCCTGCACATGGACGACCACGCCCGCCCGGTGGGCTTGAGCCATCAGGGTCTGGACGGGGCCGAACCGGTCGCGCGGTTGGCGTAACCCGGCCCGGCATTCCGTTCGGACGCGCATGGCGCGTCCCTACGCGGCCCCGAACCCCGCGTAGTGACGCGCCATGCGCGTCAATCGGGTGGCCGACCGGCTGAATGGCCGCTTTTCCCCACAACAGGCGTATGCTGCTGATGGGGAGACACCCGCCCGCACATCCATGTGAGGGCACGTTCATGTCATTCGTCGAAAACCTGATCGATCAGGTCGCCCGGGCCACCGGCCTTGGCGACAACAGCCGCAAATTCGTCGGCGTTCTCGCCAGCTACATCTTCAGCCGGCCAGACGGCTTCAAAGGGTTCCAGAAACTGTTCCAGAAGGCCGGGCTCGGAGGCATCTTCGAATCCTGGCTCAGCGGCAGCCCCGCCATGCGTGACATCAATGCCGGGCAGATCCAGAACGCGCTGGGCGTGCGTGACGTCAACGCAATCGCGGAAAAAGCCGGCGTTCCAGGCAGTTTCATCGGCACAGCGCTGGCCGGTGCCCTGCCCCTGATTGTCCGGTCGGTCACCGCCGGCGGCACCATTCCCAATGGCCTTCCCAGTGGTCTGGCCGGCCTGGCGGGCAAGCTCGACTGGGGCGACAGCAAGGTCACTCACCTGCGCGGCAACCGGAAGCGCGGCAGCTTCTGGCGCTGGCTGCTGCCGGTGCTGGCGCTGCTGGCCCTGGCGTACTGCGGCTGGCAGATGCGCGGCAAGTCACCGCCGCTGGGAACACCTGCCGCCGCCACCGCCCCGGTCGCCATGACCGATGGCACCGCGCAGTCGGTCGGCGCGCCCACGTTTGCCTTCCAGCACAGTGGCGGCAAGGTGGACGTGAGCGGGACCCTGGCCACCGCCGCGGAAAAGTTCCAGCTGCTGGACGCGCTGAAGTCCACCTTTGGCAGCGACAAGGTCACTGCGCGGTTGGACGTCGACGCCAGCGTCAAACCGGCGTCGTGGCTTGACCGGCTGAAAGCCATGCTGCCCGGTCTGAAAGCAGAGGGCCTGAAGTTCGCCTTCAATGGCGATGCGGTGAAGCTGGACACCACCGCCCTGCCCGAAGCCGAACGCGTGGCCGTCAGCGCGATGTTCCGGGATCAGTTGCCGAAGGTGAAGGTGGAAGGTCTGTTTGATCGTGGCGTGGAAGCGATCAAGGGTCTGAAAGCCGGCTACAGCGCCAGCGAGCTGACCGAAGCGCTGAACCTCACCACGGTGCGCTTCGACACCGGCTCGGCCAACCTGACCCGCAGCAGCCAGGACATCATCCGCCAGGCCGCGGATGCGATCGAAGGCGCACCCGCCGGTACCCGCGTGGAGGTCGGTGGGCATACCGACAGCCAGGGCGACGCCGCCCGCAACCAGCTGCTGAGTGAGCAGCGTGCCCGGGCGGTCGCGGATGCCTTGATTGCCTCCGGCGTACCCGCGGAGCGGCTGGCGGCACGCGGGTTCGGGTCGAACCGGCCGGTGGGTGACAACAGCACGGAGGCCGGGCGCGCAGCGAACCGGCGTATTGGCTATGAAGTGATGCGGTAATCGGAAACCCCGGTAGCGCCGGCCGTTGGCCGGCCCACGGATCGCCTGGGCCGGCCAACGCTACGTCCGCCGTCCTGGCGTCCGCCCTTCGGGCCGTCGCTAAGCGACGTTGAGAACGGCTCCTGCCGTTCTCTTCGGCGCTACCGGGCCAGGCACACCTCAGACCGGGTGTCGTGTCTGCCCTTCACCACGCACCACAAAGCGCTCCACGGTCAGCGCCTCCAGCCCCATCGGCCCGTAGGCATGCAGCCGCGTGGTCGAGATCCCGATCTCCGCGCCCAGCCCTAGCTCGCCGCCGTCGGAAAAACGCGACGAGGCATTCACCATCACCACCGCCGAGCGCAGCGCCTGCACGAAGCGTTCGGCCGCCGCTGCATCCTCGGTGACGATTACCTCGGTGTGATCCGAGCTGTACTGCTGGATATGCGCCAGCGACTGTTCCAGATCATCGACCACCCGCACCGCCAGGATCAGGTCCAGATATTCGGCCGCATAGTCGTCTTCGGTCGCTTCGGAAGCTTCTGGCAGCCACTGCCGCGCGCGGGCGTCGGCGCGCAGCTGCACGCCTCGCTCGGCCAGTGCCTTGCCTGCCAAGGGCAGAAACGCCGCGGCCACTTCCGCATGCACCAGCAGCGTTTCCAGCGAATTGCACGCGGCCGGGCGGCTGCACTTGCCGTCCACCAGCAGGTCCACCGCACGCTGCAACTGCGCGGCGCGGTCCACGTACAGATGGCACACGCCTTTGTAGTGTTTGATCACCGGCACGCGCGCATGTTCGGCAACGAAGCGGATCAGCCCTTCGCCACCGCGCGGAATGGCCAGGTCGATCACATCGTTGAGCTGCAGCAGTTCCAGCATGGTTTCGCGACGCAGGTCTTCGACCAGGGTCAGCGCCGCATCCGGAACGCCGGCGTCGCGCAGGGCGCGCTTGAGTGCGGCGGCAATGGCGGTGTTGGAGTGGATCGCTTCGGAGCCGCCGCGCAGGATCACGCCGTTGCCGGCCTTGATGCACAGTGCGGCGGCATCGGCGGTGACGTTGGGGCGGGCTTCGTAGATCATCGCGATGACGCCGAGGGGCACGCGGACTTTCTGCACGCGGATGCCGTTGGGGCGAACGTCGTCGCGGGTGACCGCACCGACCGGGTCCGGCAACGCAGCCACTTCGCGCAGGGCGGCGCTGATGCCGGCCAGGCGCGTGGGATTCAGGGCAAGGCGGTCGAGCATGGCGCTGCCGGTGCCTTTGGCCTCGGCGGCGGCGAGGTCGCGCGCATTGGCGGCGAGGATGGCGTTGCTGTCGGCGTCGAGGGCGTCGGCCATGCGGTTGAGCAAGGCGGTTTTGGAGGCGGAGGAGAGTTGGGCGAGGTGTTGTGCGGCGGCGCGGCAGGCCAGGGCCTGGGTGCGGATGTCATCAGGCATCAGAGAATCCTCGTAGAGCCACGCCCTGCGTGGCTGCAAGGTGGGTCGAAGCCACGCAGGGCGTGGCTCTACGTACAGGTTTCGTCAGGCATGGCGTTTGACGCGCATGGCGCGTCACTACGCCGCCAGATGCCCGTAGTGACACGCCATGCGTGTCATCGCGGCGCCGGAACCGGGCACTCACACCAGCACCATATCGTCACGGTGAATCACATTGCCCCCATAGTTGTACCCGAGCACGCCTTCAATCTCGCGCGAATGCCGCCCGGCCACGCGCCGGATGTCACTGGCCGAATACTGGCTCACACCCCGCGCAAGCACCACGTCGCCCGCCTCACCACGCAACCGTACCTGCACCATGTCGCCGCGCCGGAACTCGCCCTCAGCGGTGGTCACCCCACCCGGCAACAACGAAGCGCCCTTCTCACGCAACGCCCGCGCCGCACCTTCATCCACCACGATCGCTCCGACTTCCAGCGGCGCATGCCGCAGCCAGTACTTGCGTGCCGCCTCGCGGCTCTGCCCGGCATGGATGCGGGTGCCGAACAACCGCCCCTGCGCCAGCGCGCGTACCACGTCCGCATCGCGGCCGTTGAACAGACAAGTATCAATACCCACCCTGCCCGCCTTGGCGGCAGCTTCAAGCTTGGTGTGCATGCCACCAGTGCCCGCGCCACTCCCGGCTCCACCGGCCATCGCCAGCACCGTGGTGGTCAACTCAGGCACATCGTGAATCGGAACAGCGGCCGGATCGCGCCGCGGATCAGCGCTGTACAGGCCGTCGATGTCGGTGGCGATGAACAGCACGTCGGCATCGATCAACGCGGCCACCGTGGCGGCCAGATTGTCGTTGTCGCCCAGTTTCAGTTCGTCCACCGAAACGGTGTCGTTCTCGTTCACCACCGGCAGCGTACCCAGCCGCAGCAGTTCGTTGAGCGTGGCGCGCGCGTTGAGATAGCGCCGGCGGTTGCGCAGGTCATCGTGGGTCAGCAGCACCTGCGCCACCGGGCGCTCGAAGAAGCGCTGCCACAGCCCTATCAGCTGCGCCTGGCCCAAGGCCGCCAGCGCCTGCCGCGCGGCCATGGCCG